>JAIVGO010000118.1 GCA_020201525.1 Actinomycetota bacterium
CCATGAGCCGATCCGCAGCATCGAAGGTGTTCGTGGTCGTCGTGGTGTTCGAATAGCTCTGGGTCACCAGATTCGAGTCCGCGTCGTAGCCGAAGGCGGTTTGCCGGCTTCCCCAGTCTCTCACGGTCGCCAGCCGGTTCGCTGCATCGTAGGTCCGCGTCACGGTCCCGGTCGTGCCCGGATAGGTAATCGTGCTCAGCCTTCCGCCCAGGTCATAGCCGTAGCCGACTGTTTGCCCGGCGCCGTTGATCGATGAGGTTAGTCGATGCAGCGAGTCCCACGCCCAGCCGGATGTGCCCGTGCCGTCGCTCATCGAGATGCGCTGTCCGTCGGCGTCGTAGCCGATCGCGCTGACATTGGGCGTCGTGCCGTCGGAGTACTTGATCGAGATCAGCTGATCGCCTGCGTCGTAGGAATAGGTCGTCGCGCGGCTCATCGGGTCCCACAGCGTGCGCAAGTTCCCGAGCGCGTCATAGGAGTAGCTCGTTGAGCGTCCGAGCGGGTCGACCATGGTGAGCAGGTGCCCGAGCTCGTCGTAGGTGTACGTAGTCGGCTGGTTCGCGCCGTCGTACTGATGATTCAGCGTGCCGTCGGCAAAGTAGTCCGCGCGTAAGACCGAGCCGTCGGCGCGGCTGATCTGCGACTGCTCCTCGGCAGCGTCGTAGACGTAGCTCGTCGTGTGGTTGCCGCCGTCGGTGAAGGAATCCAAGTTGCCGTCGGCGTCGTAGTGACTCACAGTCTGGTGCTGCGTCGGCGCCGTCGCGGTCCACAGCGGATCCTTCGTCACCGTCACCCGGCCGTAGGCATCGTGGGCGTATGTCGTCGTATACGCAGTGGGATTGCCGCCCGTCACGTTGCCCTTCGGCGCCACCATGGACGTGCGCCACCCCCTCGCCGTGTCGTAAGCGTAGGTCGTCTTGTTGCCCGACGCGTTCTCCGGGGTCGGCGGCTTGGTTTCCGAAATCACGTCGCCAAAGCCGTCGTAGGCGTAGCTGGCGGTGTTGTTGTTCGGGTCGGTGACCGAGGTCACGTCACCCGGATTCGTAGGATCGTCGTAGTGATACGTCGTAGTCGCGGTCGCCGTCGTGTTTCCGCTGCCGTCCATTAGCGGTGCCGAGCGCGTCCGCAGGTTGCCCGCCGCGTCGTAGGTGGCCGTGTCGATGATGGCGTGGCCGTTGATTTGTTTGGGCTCGGTGTACGAGGTTACCTCGTTCAAGCTGTTGTACGCGTACGTCGTCACCCGGCCCAGCCCGTCGGTCTTCGTGAGCATGTTCCCGGCGGCATCAAAGGTCGCCATCGCGGTGTGCCCGTTTGGGTCGACGGTCAGCGTCCGCCCGGCGGTGTCGACGTCGTAGCGGTAGGACCACGTCGACTCGTTCCCCGAACCCCACCCGCGCGTCATCGCCGTGAGCACGCCGTAGTTGTAATTGTACAGCGTCACGTTGCCCTTGGGATCGGTGACCTTCGTCGTGCTGGGCATCGAGGTGTAATCGAAGTTCGTCGCGCGCCCGAGCTGGTCGGTCTGCCGGGTGACGCGGCCCGAGCCGTCGTAGAGGTTCGTGACGACCGGCGACGGCGTGGTGGTCGTGTCGCCGTAGAAGCGTGGCGAGCGCATCGTGAGCAGGTGGTGCGATGAATCGTAGGTAAACTGCCAGTGCCCGCCGCCGACGTCGAGGACATCGGTCAAGTTTCCCGAGACGTCGTAGGAGTAAGTCAACTGGCGCGGCGGGGACGAGCCGTCGGTGAGCGTACTGACGTGTGTGCCGACGAGCGTCAGCGTCAGCGCCCGGCCGGACGGATCGGTGATGACCCTCGAGGTCCCGGACGGGTAGGTGATGCGCGTCGTGTAGCCGTTCAAGTCCTTGACGGCGGTGAGGCGGCCGGCGGTGTCGAACTGGAAGATCTCGCGCGCGTGGCGGGTGAACGTCCAGGTGCCGTCGCCGTTGTGCATCAGGGTGGCGAAGACACGCGGCGGGGCGGACCAGGTCGAGCCGCTCAGGGTGAACGTCGCTTGCGCGCCGTTTTCTTGGTTGACGACCGTTGTTGATGGCCAATCGACAGCGACATCGCGTAGGAATCGCTCCAGCCGAACCCGAACGGCCCGTCGACCGCGGCTGCCAGCGCGTTGTACGTGCGACTGAAGTCGATGGCCGGGCCGCGCCCGGGAATGGCGAGATCTTGAAACGAGTGCCAGAAGTTCCCCGTCGCGGTATCGATCGGAAAGCCAGAGACTTGGGCGTGGGTCACGTAGCCGCAGCCGCACCCGCCGTATTGCTCACCGGGAACGATCGCACCACCCGTGAGCAGAAGTTGCGCTGCAGAACTCATCATCGTCGGGTCTCCAGGCATCACGCGGCGGGGATCTCGGCGGCGCGGCGAGCATGTACACGTCGTTGACACCATTGGTGTCAATCGGGTCGAGGATCAAGTTCGTTCCCAGGACGACGTTCTTGCCGTCCCCAACCACGGCGCCGTCGGAGAAGAAATTCGTCATCTGGATCCAGTAGCTGCTGTCCTGATCCCAGATATATTCTTCGTTGGGCGTGCACGAAGCCGAGCCGCCAGCGAAGCACATGTCGATGAAAACGCGCTTGCCGTCCTCGCTGATGTTATGGACTCCGACAACCGTCCAGCTGTAGGGCGCGGGATGCCGAAGCACGACGGCGTCGTTGATGCCGGTCACGCGGTCGTACCGGTAGAACCCGCCGTCGGGGACCCGATTGAGATTGAGGCACGACACGCCATAAAGGACGTAGCGCCCGTCAACCGTCATGTCGACGCCGTTGTCGCTGCTGTAGCTCGCAAAGATGACGGAGTCTTTGAGAAAGGCGTTGACGCCGGTTGAGGAATCCCGGAGGTAGCGCATCTTGTCCCCGCCACCTGTCTGACCACAGACACCGTAATCACGGGACTGGGTGATGTTGACGGCGGTGCTGGAGAACTCAATGAACTGGCCGTTGTCGGAGATGTGTAGGTCCGAGGCGTCTCCGTCGGGCGTCACGCCGTTGTAGTTGTAAAAGAAGCCCGTTGTGGTGTTTGTGACGACGTCGCGGATGAAGATGTTCGCTGGCGCTTGCCCGGGAGTCCCGACGTTGGTTGCGCTGGTCCTGAAGGCCACATAGCGGCCGTTCTTGGAGACGCCTTGGAAGGTAGAAGTGGCATTCAATTCCCCGCCGGTCGCCGAGACTGATACGCGCGTCGTTGTGCCGGCAGTTCTGTCTCTCAAGAAGAGATCGTAGACGCCGTTCCTGTCCGAGGACACCAAATTCGTCGCGTTGGACTCGAAGATCACGTAGCGGCCATCACTCGACGCTGCCAAGGCGCTTGATCCTCCGTTTGCTTGCGTCCCGCCCGTGCTCACCGACACGCGCGTAGTGGTCGCCGTTTGGCGATCCCGCACGAAGACGTCGGAGACGCCATTCGTGTCGCCGGCGACGAGATTGGTCGCACTCGACGAAAACGCTACGTAGCGTCCGTCACTCGAGGACAAAGGTTTGTTGAAGACCCCGGACGAAGCACCGTTTCCGATCGCACCTGCGCTACTGACCGAAACCAAAGATCCCGACGGTTGCGACGCTGCCGCCGATTGCGAGGGGCTTTCGCTTCCTGACGGCGCTACGGGCGAGTCTCCCGACTTGCCCGGGACGTAGAGACCGCGCGATCCGCCGGTGTTCGCGTATGCGCTGCGTGAGTGGATTTGAGGTACCAAGAAAGTCGCCCACATGGCAAAAATCGCGAGAAGGGCAGTCGAACGATGTCGCGAGACAATGCAGGTCCACATTGCATCCCCCCGGGTCCAGTTCGCGAGTTGTAGTCGCACACTAGCCGTGCGAACTATGGGACGCCAATAGTGCAGATACATTGATGGCGAGATTCTCGGCTCGACGGAGCACAGAGATCTACGGAGAGCAGTCGAACATGTCGGTCGCCGCTAGGCGACCTCTGACCGCGCGCCGTGCGCGACCGAGCACGCGACCTCGACCCAAGCGGCGTCGGACCGGACGGTCCCCGCGACGTCGACCGCATGCGCCTCGTCGCGTGCAAGGCCGCACCAGGCGGGGCCGCTCCCGCTCATGACTGTCCCGAGAGCTCCCGCTTCGCGCAGCGCGCGTCCTGTTTCTTCGACCTCGGGTAAGAGCGCGGCGGCCGCCGGATACAAGTCGTTGCGCAAATTCATTGCGATGCGGTCTGTATCGCCGCGCGCGAGAGCATCGGCGACATCAAACGGATCCTCGAGCGAGGTCGGCTCACCGCGGTCGAACTCCTCGTATACCGAGGCGGTCGAAAGCGATTCGCCGCTGGATGCGAGCACCCACCACAATTCCTTGGACGCGATCGGCGAAAGATCGTCCCCGCGGCCTCGCGCGACGGCCGTCCCGCCCCGGATGCAAAACGGAACATCGGACCCGAGCGCGGCGCCCATCTTCTCGAGCGCTTTCTTTGAGATGCCGGTTCGATGGAATTCGTTAAGACCCACGAGCGTGGCCGCGGCGTCCGCGCTGCCGCCTGCCAGGCCGTGCGCCGCCGGGATGTTCTTGTGGAGTCTCAGCGAAAGCTCACCGCGCGCGCCGGTCGCGGCGGAAAATTGCCGTAGGGCGCGCACCACGAGATTGGTCTCGTCTTCGGGCGCCCATCCGGCCGGCTCGACGTCGAACGTCGACGCATCGGCCGGCTCGATGTGAAGCTCGTCGAACAATGAGACCGCCTGCATCACGGAAACGATCTCGTGATAACCGTCGGCGCGTCTTGGGCCGACGGAGAACCACAAATTGATCTTTGCGGGAGCAACAATCCTCATCTGGTCGCCGGAACTTTCAATCGAGCAGCCAGCGCAGCAAAGGCTTCGAGAGGAAGCTCCTCGGCTCGCGCCCCTGCCTCGACGCCGGCGGCGTCCAACGCACGCTCGACGAGTGGCGCATCGATCCCGGCTCCGCGCAGCGCGTTGCGAATCGTCTTTCGGCGCTGCGCGAAAGCGGCGTCGATGACGGCGAACAGCCGGGCGCGCGAGACCTGCACCGGCGGGGTCGTCCGGCGCCGGAGCTCGATCATCACCGACTCCACCGCCGGCTCCGGCAGGAAGACACGACGCGAGATCTTCGAGACCAGCGATGCTTCGGCGAGATAGGCCACCTTCACGCTGACCCCGCCGTACTCGTCATCGCCGGGCCCGGCGACGAGGCGCAGCCCGACCTCACGCTGCACCATCACGACGTAGCGCTCGATCGACCGACGCTCGACGAGCAGATCGATCAGCAGCGGCGTGGCGATGTTGTACGGCAAGTTCGACACCATCGTCCACGACGCCCCGCGCAAGACGCGGCCGTAGTCGATCTCCAGAGCATTGCCCCACACCACGCGCACACGTTGACGCACGGATTCTGTCGTTTCGAGAAGCGGGCCCCGCATCGCGCGGTCTTGCTCGACTGCGACGACGTGCGCCCCCGCCTCGGCCAGCGCGACCGTCAACGCACCGAGCCCTGCGCCGATCTCCAACACGTGATCCCCGGGGTGCACGCCGGCGAGGCGCACGATCTTGCGGATCGTATTCGGGTCCACCAGGAAGTGTTGCCCGAGCGAGGTACGCGGGCGGGCGCCGTGGCGCCGGAGAAGGTCGAGCGTCGTTCGCCTCGTCAGCAGGGGCACGACCGGATGCTACTCGCCGCGGCGCGGCTACCAGCGAATCTTGACGCGCACGATGCCTTTGGACAGCCGTGCAATCCGTGCGAAAGCGCCGTCGGAGAGGTCGATGATGCGGCCGGCGCCGTAGGGGCCGCGGTCGCGGATGATTACGTTGACCCAGGCACCGGTCGCGAGATTTTCCACCCGGACGACCGTGCCGAATGGGAGCCACGGATGCGCGGCCGTGAGCCCGTCGGCGTTGTACCACGTCGCATCGCCGGTCGAGGAACCACGTTTGCATGCGCAGCCCGGGAAGCCGGCTCCCACCCCGACGATCCGAGGAGCCGGCGGTCGAACGACGTCGGCGTTCAGAAGACGGCGCTTCACGCGGCGCCCGTCGACATAGGTCGAGCGGTAACGCATCAGCCGGACGCCGGAGCGTCCTTCTTGAATCGTGCGGGTCGTGCCGTACTCCTGATTGAGGACGCGGCGGTAAATCGTCGGGTAGGCGATCGACAGCTCCTGAGACTCGAGATGGTCGCCTACTCGCATGACGCGAACGACCATCTTTGCCACCGGGTACGCGCCCGCCACCGGCCGAACAAGGTCCCGCGCGCCCAGCCTCACTCCCATCTCGCGAAGCACGGTTCCCACGTCGGGCGCGTTCGTGATCACGCGGTCGGTTTTTCCGTCGTGCTGGACCATGATCCCAACGGCTTCGCGGTAGATGACGGTCATGCCGGCCGACACGCGCGATGAGCGTGAGGGTCCGACGAAGTCGCGCAGGCCGCGCCGGACGTTGAGGTCCGCCAGCACCTGTTCGATCGTGAGCGCCGTCGTCACGATACGGCGCGGCTTGCCGTCCAGGATGATCGTGACTTCCTTGGCCCGCCGAATTTCGATCGCCGAACCTTCGTGCAGCCGAGTGCCCAGCGGCGGGCTCACCCAGTCGCCTTCGCCGAGACGGACGCCGGCGCGCGTGAGTGCATCGCGTACGGTCAGCGCGAACGTGTGGAGATGCGAGGAGCGGCCCTCGACCCGAAGGTTGATCGTCTTGTCGAGGCCGCCGTATGCCATCGCCGCCACAGCGAGAGTGCCGATCAGCACCACGCGCGCAATCCTGCGACGGATCAGGCGGCACCCCTCCTCATCAAGGGCCGGACCGAGTCCGGCTCACCTCCCCAGGCGACGGGGCACCCTACCAAGCCGCCCGGAGCGGCTCAAAATTGGGCAAACCGCCACGCGGAGTGACGATCTGGCGGGCTACGGGATGCCGAAAACCCGCCGCAGCGTCCCGGTTGAAGCGGAAATGAGGTCCTCGAGCGACACGCTCTTGTGCGCGGCGAGAAACTCGGCGACGACGCGTACGTATGCGGGCTCGTTCTTCTTGCCGCGGTGCGGGACCGGCGTGAGGAACGGCGAGTCCGTCTCGACGATCATCCGGTCGAGCGGCGTGAGCGTTGCCGCTTCACGCAAGCTTTCGGCGTTCTTGAACGTCAGCGTTCCGCTGAACGACAGAACGGCGCCCAGTGCGAGCGCCCGCTCAGCCTCGGCGGGACCGCCGGACCAGCAGTGGAAGACCGTGCGCAACGGGGCCTCGGGCCGCTCGAGAACCTCGAATACATCCGGGAACGCGTCGCGGCAGTGGATGACCAAAGCCTTGCCGGACCGGTGTGCGAGGCCGGCGTGCCATTCAAAGACCGCTTTCTGTACGTCTCGCGGGGAGTGGTCGTAGAAATAGTCGAGGCCGGCCTCCCCGATGCCGACGACGCGCTCATCGGCCGCAAGCATCTCCAGCTCCGCGCCCAGCGACGATGAGAAATCCTTTGCGTCGTGCGGATGCAGGCCGACCGTGGCCCAGATACGGTCGCGCGCGTTTGCGGTTCGGACCGACCACCGGCTCGATGCGAGATCGACGCCGATCGTCACCGCCCCGCCGACGCCGGCCGCGCGCATCCGGGTCAATGCGCCGTCGACGTCCTCGAGCATGTCGAGATGGCAGTGCGAATCGACGAGCGTCACTTCGTCTCGATGCGGGGGAACAGAGCCTCACCTTTCGTCACGCGAACGCCGGCGTCGAGACCGCCCCACGCGCCGTCGTTCGGCAGCCGCTGGTCGGCCAATGGCCGTCCGATCCCGAGCTGCGACCACAGCTTCTCGCATGCGTCAGGCATGACCGGCGACAGCAGGATCGCCGAAAGCCGGAGACATTCCGCCGACGACCACAACGCGGTCGCCAGACCGGCCTTGTCCCCCGACTTGTTCAGCTCCCACGGCGCCGTCTCGACCACGTAGCGGTTCGCCGCGCGCACGATCTCCCAGGCGCCGTTGATGCCGCCGGCGAAGTCGAGCGCGTCCATTCCTTTGCGATAGGTCGCGACGGCCGTCTCCGCAGTAGACGCCAGCGCCTCGGCACGCCCGGCCGGCTCCGGAACGATCCCGTCGAAGTACGACGTGATCATCGCGAGAACCCGCGACGCAAGGTTGCCCAGGTCGTTCGCCAGATCGGCGTTGTAGCGCGCGACCATCGACTCCCAGCTGAACGAGCCGTCCTGGCCGAACGCGATCTCGCGCAAGAAGTAATAGCGATACGCGTCGGCGCCGAACGCATCCAGCAATTGGTCCGGGTGAATCCCGGTGAGCTTCGTCTTCGACATCTTCTCGCCGCCGACGAGAAGCCAGCCGTGCGCGAAGATGAGCTTCGGCGGCTCGACGCCCGCGGCGTGCAGCATCGCCGGCCAAATCACCGCGTGGAACCGCAAGATGTCCTTCCCGACGAGGTGCACGGCCGGCCAGAACTTCTTGAACTGCTCGCCGTCGGGATACCCGAGCGCCGTGATGTAGTTCTGCAGCGCTTCGATCCAGACGTAGATCACGTGCTTGGGATCCCACGGGATGGGAATCCCCCACTCGACGGCGGCGCGCGACATCGAGATGTCCTGCAAGCCGCCGGAGACGAAACCGATGACCTCGTTCAGCCGCTCGACCGGCTGCACGGGTGATGGGTCGCGCTTGTAGTAGTCGTTCAGGAGCCAGTCGGCGTACTTCGACAGCGCGAAGAAGTAGTTCTCCTCGGTCACGCGCTCGACGGCGCGCTTGTGGATCGGACACAGGCTGTCGATGAGTTCCGATTCGAGATAGAAGGCCTCACACGCAACGCAGTACGGACCCTCGTACCGTCCGAGATAGATATCGCCCTGGTCGTAGAGCTGCTGGACGAATTTCGCCACGCGGTCCTTGTGGCGCGGCTCGGTCGTGCGGATGAAATCGTCGAAAGAAATCTCGAGGCGGTCCCACACCTGCTGCCACTGCGGGATCATCGAATCGACCCACGCCTGTGGCTCCTTGCCGTTTTCCTGGGCGGTCCGCTCCACCTTCTGGCCGTGCTCGTCGGTCCCGGTCAGGAAATAGGAGTCGTCGCCGCACAGCCGGTGGTACCGCGTCGCGACGTCGGCCGCCACGGTCGTGTACGCGTGCCCGATATGCGGCACGTCGTTCACGTAGTAAATCGGGGTGGTGATGTAGAACGGGTCCCTCACGAGGCTCCTAGCATTGCCGAGGCTACTTTGACGTTTACGGGTGCCAGGGAAGGATAATCCAGGCCTGCCCTGCGGGGCGGCCCGATATCACGAGAGCGGAGAGCAGCGTGGGCGAGCGAGCGACAGGCGTCAGCCGGAAGGTGGACGACCTCGGACGCATCGTCCTCCCGTCGGAATTGCGCAAGTCGTTCGACATCCGCGAAGGCGACCTGGTCGAAATCGCTGTCGAAGAAGACCGCATCGTGTTGCAGAAGCGCAGGGAGGCGTGCGCGTTCTGTCGCGGCACCGACGGGCTGCGCCGGTTCCGCGAGCACCAAGTGTGCGCGAACTGCCTGGCGGAGCTGAAGAGTTTCTAGAGTCCGGCGTCGACGCTCGCCTGATAGACGATCCTCTTTGCAACCCGGCCTTCGGCGGCGACGCGGGCGACGGCTTCCTTCTTCGGCACTCCTTCACCGATCAACAAGCGAACGCGGTCTGCTAGCTCGGCCGGCTCGGCTTCCTCGGCGACGTCGGGGGCGCCGGCGACGACGAGGGTGATCTCGCCGCGCGCGCCGTTTTCGCGGACGGCATCGAGTAGAGATCCGACCGTCGACGTTACGACTTCCTCGTGCACCTTGGTCAGCTCGCGCGCGAGCGCGGCCGGGCGGTCGCCGAGCACCACGAGGATGTCTTCGAGCGACTCCTCGATGCGGTGCGGCGCCTCGAAGAACACAGTCGTTCGCGGGTCGGAGGCGAGCGCCGTCAAGCGCTTGCGCCGCGCTCCTCCGGTCCGCGGCAGGAAACCTTCGAAGACGAACCGCGCCGCCGGAAGTCCCGACGCGACCAGAGCAGCAAGCGCCGCAGACGGGCCCGGAACGACCTCGACGCGGACACCGGCCTGACGGCATGCGGCAACCAGTCGCTGGCCGGGATCCGAGATAGCCGGCGTACCGGCATCGGTGACGAGCGCGATCGACGCGCCCGCAGCGATCCGGCGCACGAGCTCGGGCGTGCGCACGCGTTCGTTCGCTGCGTTGTAGCTGAGAAGGGTGCCGCGCGCGCCGGCCATCACGGCGAGCTTGCGGGTGACTCGGGTGTCCTCGCACGCGATCACGTCTGCGTCGGCAAGCGCGCGCAGCGCTCGCGGGGACAGGTCGTCGAGGTTGCCGATCGGTGTTGCGACGATCCGAAGTGAACCGGCCATGGCTCTTATACTGTACGCGGCCGAACAGTGGCCCCGACCGTGGATGCAACCGGCGCAGCATCACTCGATTCCGTCCCGCTCCCCGAGCCGGGCTTCATAGCGCGTCTCAACGCCCGAATCCCCGAGTGGGCGATCGCGGGGTTCATCACTCTCGTTTCGGGATTCCTGCGGTTCTGGCGACTGAGCGTCCCCCACGAGATCATCCCGCTCGACGAAACGTACTACGCGAAGGACGCCGCGGCGTACCTGAAGCACGGTGTCGAAGGCGGTTTTGCCGTCCACCCACCGATCGGCAAGTGGATGATCGCCGCCGGGGAGGCAATATTCGGCAACCGCCCGTTCGGCTGGCGCTTTTCGGCGGCGGTCGTCGGTACGTTGTGCATTCTGCTGACCTACCTCGTCGCGCGGCGGCTTTTCCATTCGCGTTTTGCCGCCGTCACCGCATCGATCTTCGTCGCCACCGACGGGCTGTTCTTCGTCCAGTCGCGCATCGCGATGCTCGACATCTTCCTGGCGTTTTTCATCCTGCTCGCGTTCTGGCTCGTGCTGGAGGACAGGGCGCGTACGGGTCCCGATCACACCGGCGTTCGATGGTGGCGCATCGCCGCGGGCGCCGCGATTGGCCTCGCAATAGCGACGAAGTGGAGCGCGGCGCCGCTCGTCCCTATCTTCATCGAGCTATTGATTGTCCTCGAGGTTCGTCGCTTGCATCCGCCTCGCACGTGGCTGCTGCGACTCGTGTCCGTGCAAGCGCTTGCCGCGCTCATTCTCGGATCGGTGTTCGTCTTCCACTCGACAGTCGTGAAGATCACGGCGCTCGTCGCCGCTACGGCCCTTGCGATTATCTGGGTGATCGGCGAACGGTATGCCCTGCAGCAAGAGACACAGGTGGCGGATGCCGCACCGGATGGGAGCGAGACGCCGCTCCCCAGCGATCGGCCGCCGTTTCCCCGTCCCGCAACACGCAGCGTCGCCGGTATTCTCGGCGCTTTCGTCATCCTTCCCGTCTTCGTCTACTTGTTCTCGTACACGCCGTGGTTCCTGTCCACGAAGCGATACGTCCCGCCTCGGTGCAACGTTCCGGCGGTCGTGAACGGCGTTTCTAAGTCATTTCCAAAGAAGGGTTGGTCCTTGTGGTGGTGTTATCAGCGCGAGATCTGGGACTACCACAAAAACCTAAAGTCGACGAAGGAAGATGGCATAACGCCCGTGCACCCCTACATGTCACACGCGTGGAGCTGGCCGTGGATCGGTCGTCCGGCCGCCCACTACTTCGAATCGACGCACGTGAAGTTTGTCGAGCTCGACTCGGAAATCCTCGGCGTCCCGAATCCGGCCGTCTGGTGGCCGGCGTTCTTCGTTGCGATACCCCTTCTGCTGTGGTGGTCGGGCTTGAACCGCATCGTGTGGTGGATCCGGAACCTGTTCCGGTCGCGCGGTAAGCGCGAGGACGAAGACGAAACAGCGCCGCGAGCCCCGCCGGTCATTCACGAGGCGGCGGTGTTGATTCTCGCCATGTTCGCGCCGCTGTATTTACCGTGGCTCGTGCAAAGCCGGCCGCTGTTCATGTTCTACATGACGCCGGCGGTTCCGTTTCTCGCCCTCGCGATGACGTTCGCACTGATGCGCGCGCTGGCACGTTGGCCGGCGCTCACGACGGTGGTCACCGCGTATGTCGCCGTCTCCATCATGACGTTCGCGTACTTCTACCCGGTGCTGGCCGCGCTTCCGGTCCCGCACGACGGCACATTCGGGTGGCACGCCCGGATGTGGTTCCAATCCGATTGCCTCTCGAAGTTCATCAAGATCCGCTGCTGGATCTGAGGCTAGAAACGGACCAGGCCGGCTGGCGCCGGCCCGGGTCCGCCCTGGCGAGAGGTCTTGGTTCGCCGAGGCGAAGTTGTCTGAGGCACCTGATTCGACGGCGGCTACCGCATTCCTCCTAAAGTATGAGATTTGGCTGCAAGACAGCCACCTCTGCACTATCGGTACATAACGACCACTCTCGGTGGCAGTGCAACCAAAATAGCCCCCCCCAATCCGGGACAGTTGGGGGATTCATCTCCCTGAAGGCGCCCGGTACACTGCCGGGCCTATGCGACCAGAAGGGAAGACCGCGCTGGTCACCGGCGGCGCCTCAGGGCTCGGCCGGGCGACCGTCGAGGCGCTGCACGAACGGGGCGCGAACGTCGTCGTCGCCGACCTGGCTTCTTCGGCGGGCGAAACATTCGCCAAAGAGCTCGGAGGCCGCGCTCGATTTGCCGCGGCCGACGTCACGTCGCCGGAAGAGGTAAACACCGCGGTCGCCACGGCGGCAGGTGAGTTCGGCGGCTTGCACATCGCCGTCAATTGC
The DNA here is from genome assembly GCA_020201525.1 of Actinomycetota bacterium. Classification (GTDB taxonomy): domain Bacteria; phylum Actinomycetota; class AC-67; order AC-67; family AC-67; genus JAIVGO01. The sequence continues at coordinate 12,695 of JAIVGO010000118.1, forward strand.
GCGGGAATCGGATGGGCCGCGCGTACGGCAGACCGAAGCGGGCCGCACGACCTCGAGGTGTTTTCCACAGTCATTCGCGTGAATCTGATCGGCACGTTCAACGTGATTCGTCTCGCGGCGGCCCAGATGAGCGGCCAAGACCCGGTCGACGACGAACGCGGGGTCATCGTGAACACGGCGAGCATCGCTGCGTTCGACGGCCAGATCGGCCAGGTCGCGTATGCGGCGTCCAAGGGCGGCGTCGTCTCGATGACCCTTCCCGTCGCGCGCGACATGGCCTCGCGCCAGATTCGCTGCGTGACGATCGCGCCCGGCACCTTCGACACGCCGATGCTGGCGATGCTTCCGGACGAAGCGCGGCAGAAGCTCGCCGACGAGATCCCACACCCGCGACGCCTCGGGCGCCCGTCGGAATTCGGCGCGCTCGTCGCTCACATCGTCGAAAACCCGATGCTGAACGGCGAGACGATCCGGCTCGACGGCGCGCTCCGGATGCCGCCGAAGTAATGAAGCGGTCTTTGCCTGCCCTCGTTGCGGCGCTGCTGCTGTCGATTGCGCTGCCCGCAGCCGCGTTCGCTGAAGCGACGCCGAGCGCATCGCCGTCGGAATCACCGAGCCCGTCGCCGGTCGCGTCCGCTGCGCCGAGCGCCTCTCCGGCAACCAAAGAAACTCGCGTCGACGAGGCCCGGAAGAAGCTCCGCGAGGATCAAGCCAAGAACGGAGACTTGCTCGACCTCCTGCAGAAGACCGACGAGTTGCGCACGGCGGCCGAAAAGGCGCTGCTCGAAATTACTCACCAGCTGGAAGAGATTACGAAGGCACTGGCCGCATTCAAGGTGCACCAGCAAGCCGCGCGCATCGAGCTCGCACAAAAATCAGCCGAGCTCGTGCGCGCCGTAAAAACACTCGACCGGCAACGCGGCATCCTGAACGACCGCGCTTCCCACCTCTACCAAATCGGGCCGGCCGGCTTCCTCCCCTACGTCATCGGCGCCGCCAACGTCAACGACGCAATGATGGCCGAGGAATACGGCCGGTACGCGCTCGAGGCAGACACCAGCGCCGTGATCGCTTTCCGTGCCGCGGCCGGCGTCGTGCGGCGCGCGCGGCGCGAGGTGGCCATGCGCAAGCACTCTCTCGATGCACAAGTCGCATCGGCCACCGCGCAAAAAAAGGCACTCCAAGATCTCCACAACCGGCAGGACGAGATCCGCCGCGAGCTCTTCAGCTCGATGGGTTTGAAAGTCGGGGCGCTGTCGAAGCTCCTGCACTCAGCAAATCCGTTCGCGAGCGTGCTTGCGTCGTACAGCTCGGCCGGTAACGGCTTCACGAATCTCATCAACGAAGCGCAGGAGGGAGAAAAGAAGGCGGCGTTCGTCGCCGACTGGCTGAAGCGCCCGGTGCCGGGCCGTGTCACGTCCCCGTACGGCTGGCGGATTCATCCGGTCTACGGATACCTGTCTTTCCACACGGGCGCGGACTTTGCCGCGGATCTCGGAACGCCGCTGCATCCGGTCGCGCCGGGAACGATCATCGACGCTGGCTATTTCGGGGCCTTTGGATCTACCGTCATCATCGACCACGGCAACCACATCGCGACCATTTACGCGCACCTTTCGCGCATCTTCGTGATGCCGGGCGATCGCGTCACGCTGAAGACGTTGATCGGAGAAGTGGGATCCACGGGCTGGTCCACGGGTCCGCATTTGCACTTCGAGGTGCGCGTGAACGGCAAGCCCGACGAACCGACGCACTGGCTCTGACGCAATCCAAGCACCACCGGTCCACCACAACGGCATTCTGGGGCGATAGTCTCTTCACAGCGAAGGTTTCGCAACCAAGCGGATGAGATTCGGAAAACTGCGTCGCGGCCTGCGCGAAAGCGCAGCGGTTCGCCTTGCGCGCATCGTCGGAGGGCTTAGTCGCCGGCTTCGATTGGGCGGAGGAAGCAGCGCGCCGGGGCTCGTCGTCGGCCGCGTGGATCCGGGATTCGTCGAGCGGCGCGCTGCCGCTCTTCCCGACGGAATCATCGTGGTGTCGGGGACCAACGGAAAAACTACGACCACATCGATGATTCGTGCGATCCTGCGCGACGCCGGCATCGAAACGGTATCGAATGAATCCGGCGCGAACCTCTTGCGCGGCATTGCCACGGCGTTCCTCGACGCGCCGGCGACCGCGACGGCGGGCGTGTTCGAGATCGACGAGGCGTGGCTCGTTCGAATGGTGCCGTTGCTGAAGCCGAACGTCATGGTCCTGACCAATGTGTTTCGCGACCAGCTCGACCGGTTCGGCGAAGCCGAGTCGGTCGCCGCACTACTGGCGCGCGCCGCCGCCGCGCTTCCGGTCACGTCGAGTGTCGTCGCGAACGCCGACGACCCGCTGCTGTGGTATGCGGTACGCGACCGCGATCCGGTCGGTTTCGGTGTTCGACCCCTCGGCGACATCGAAGGCAGCCACCGGGGCGACGCGGAGCCAGAAACGTGCCCGAAGTGCGGCGCACAGCTGTCTTACACCGTGCGCACGATCGCGCACCTCGGCCAAGTCGTATGCGAGGCGTGCGGCTGGATGTCGGCCGCACCCGAAGTGAACGCGCGCATCCTTTCGGCCGAAGGGCTCGACACAGTCACGCTGCAGGTCGACGAAGCAACCCTCGTCTTGCCGGTGGGCGGAATACATAACGCGTACAACGCGGCAGCGGCAATTGCCGCGACCGGCATCGCCGGCGTGCCCGTGTTGCGCGCAGCGACTTCACTCGAGCATTTTCGCCCGCGCTTCGGTCGCTCTGAAGAGTTCATGGTCGACGGCCGTCCCGTGCGACTCGTGCTGTGCAAGAACCCGGCAGGAGCAAGCGTCGTCATCCGCGAGATGGCCGCCGATCCGCGCGTCGGCGCCGTTGTCGTGTCGGTCAGCGATCAGATCGCGGACGGCCGAGACATCTCCTGGATTTGGGACGCGGATCACGAACGGCTCGCGGCGATGGGTGTTCCGATCGTTCCGAGCGGCCGGCGCGCCGCGGACGTTGCGGTGCGCCTGAAATACGCGGGAGCGACGCCGGCACCGGCAGAGCCCGATCCGATCGACGCGATCCGTTCGGCCCTCGCACGGTGTCCGGCCGGGAAGGCTACGGTCGTGCTTGCCACGTATACCGCGATGCTCGACGTGCGACGCGCTGTGTCGCGAAGCCGGAGCCAGCGCCTTGTCGATTCGATGCCGAGTCCGTCGTGAGCGCCGATTTACACCTCGTTCATCTGTATCCCGACCTCCTACGCACGTACGGCGATCGCGGCAACATCGTCGCGTTGCAGAAGCGAGCCGAATGGCGGGGCTTCGCCGTCGAGATCACGTCGGTGTCGCGCGGAGACGCCGTTCCGACGGACGCAAGCCTCATTCTGATCGGCGGCGGATCCGATCGCGTTCAAGAAATCATCGGACCGGACATACTCGCGCGAGGGCCGGAGCTGGCGAATGCCGCTTCGCACGGCGTCGTCGTGCTCGGCGTGTGCGGCGGGTACCAGCTGCTGGGTCACGAGTACGTTGCCGCCGACGGAACGGCCATTCAAGGGCTCGGCCTTCTGGACGTCACGACGGGCACGGGCCGCGGACGAATCATCGGGCGTGTGAATGCGCGCGCGCAGATCGACGGCCGCACGTTCGATCTCGTCGGCTTCGAAAACCACGGCGGCAGGACGCGCTTGGGTTCGGGCGCCACGACGCTCGCCGTTGTTCCGAAAGGACAAGGAAACAACGGCGTCGACCGGACGGAGGGAGCGGTGCAAGGCTCGTTCTTCGGCACGTATCTCCACGGGCCGGTTCTTCCGGCAAATCCGGAGCTCGCCGACGCGCTTCTGGAGCGCGCGCTGGCCAAGCGCCTGGACGGCGAGCCGTTGAAGCCGCTCGACGATTCTCTGGAAGAGGCGGCGCACCGGGAGTCGCGGCACCGGCGCCGCTAATGGCTTACCGGTAGCGGTAGACGATGCGCGCGCGGTTGAGGTCGTAGGGGGAGAACTCAACCTTCACGCGGTCCCCCGGCAAGATTCGGATGTAGTTCTTCCGCATCTTGCCGGAGATGTGGCCGAGGATCTGGTGGCCGTTTTCGAGCTCGATCGTGAACATGACGTTCGGAAGGGCCTCGACGATCGTGCCTTCCATTTCGATCGTCTCCTCCTTCTGGGGTCCGGTTCGCGCGAGCTGCTTTTCCTTCTGCACGGCGCGCGCTTGCAGCTTTTGGGCGCGCGAGGCTCGCTTGGCACCGGGGACTGGACGACGCGTCCCTCCACCGGTCTGCTGACGCTGCGGCGTGCGTTTATGCGGTCGAGCCACTCATTGCCTCCCGTTCGGCTCCGGCGGATTGTACCGGGTAGCGCGCAACGGGTGAGGTATGAGACGGCGGGTTCAGCCCGTTAGCCCCGGGACGAGGGTCTCCCCGGGGTCGACCGAACCGCCTGCCATCAAAGCCCACAGCTGATCGAACCCCGTCTTGATGACGAGCTGAGTGTCGCTTCCCTCCCAGCCGTGACCGGCGAACGAGCTTTCGTACGGAATCTTGAAGACTCCTGGAAGAATCCCGGTGCCGGTGGTACCGGCTTCGCCGTTGCCGCGAAAAAGAACGGTGTAAAGGTGCGCGGGCACGCCGGCGGCGTTGAGAGCAGTTGCCATCTGCGGACTCTGATCCGTAGGCACGAGACCGTCGTCCAAACCGTTCACGACGACGGCACCCTTCAGAGCGCTCATGTCGGGGGCACGCAGGATGTTTGTTATCTCCGCATACGCCGCGGGATCTTCTTCGAACGACGACCCGCCGTTTTCCTCCTCGATCTCGTCCTGTGCCTGCTTCCCTCCAGCGTTAACCGGTCCAACGCCCCGGGCGACAAAGTATTCCTCAATTAAATTGTTCACGCCTTCAACGTCGATCCAGTAGTCGAAGAGCGGTGCGCCTGCGTCCGTTCGCGGCGCCTGCCGAAGGGCACCGGCCGACACGGCAAGACCGGACGAGTTCCCGCCCATGCTGATGCCGAACGCGATCACGTTCGTGATTGTCGGAAATTGCGCGAGGAAGTATTGCGCGGCCTCGATTGAGTCCGCTGCTCCCTCTTTCACATTCCATCCATAGTTGTCGTATGTCTTGTCGCCGATCGTGCGAGGCGCTTGACCCGTGTAATCCATCGCGACTGCGATCGCGCCGCGATCGGCGGCCTGCTGAAGATGCCGGCGCCACGAGCATGTGTCGTTGCCGTGTCCGTGGAACATCACGACAAGTGTCGTCGGCGCAGCCGGAGCTTCCGTCGGCGCATACCGTCCCGCCGGCAACCCGAGCGAGCTCGTAAGGCCGATGCCCGTATCCGTCCACCCATCCATGCGCGAATCCTGGTGATTATCGCAAGGGATCTCGACCTGAGATGCTTTCGCGAGTCCCGGAATCACCGCGACGGTGGCGACGAGCAGGAGCGACAAGATACGAGACTTCATCAGGACCCTCCCTGATCGGATTAGACGAGCCGGTCAGGGGTTCGCCGCGTCGGGGTCCGATACCTGCTGCTCGATCGGCCGCCACGGGCTCATGACCTGCGCCAATGCCGACGGATCGCGAATCCACTCATACGCGGCGGCCTTGGTGCCGGAAATCGTTTCGACCTCTACCCGTCGGTATTCCGTGCCTTCTCCCTCGATCTCGTCGATGACGTCGCGCGCCGCTTCATGCGTGCCCGGCCGGAAATGCACGAGGACTCCGTAGATCCTTCCTTCCGGACCGAATGCGGCGGCGGGATACCCCAGACCGGTGTCGTATAGCTTCCCGTGGACCTCCGCCGGCTCCCAGCGGTCGACCCAGCGGTTGATACGCGACCAGTACCACTGGCCGGGCAGCAACGTGCCGTACACGAAGACCGGGAGCGTGTCGTCCATCCCGCGATGATGCCACGCCTTCCGTGCATGGCAAACTGCACGAGTGGAAACGACGCCGCTTGAATCCGTTGCCGACATGATGCGCGCCTCAGAGCGAATCGTGGTCCTCACGGGCGCCGGCATCTCGACGGAATCGGGAATCCCCGACTTTCGCGGGCCGAATGGTCTGTGGACGAAGAATCCCGCGGCCGAAAAGCTCTCCGACATTCACGCGTACATGTCGGACCCGAGCATCCGCGTCCGAGCGTGGAAAGGACGTCTCCATCATCCGGCATGGCACGCCGCGCCGAACGAAGGCCACCGCGCGCTGGTCGAGCTCGAGCGCCGCGGAAAGCTGCACATGCTCGTCACCCAAAACGTGGACGGGTTGCATCTGAAGGCCGGGACATCCCCGGAGCGACTGGTTGAGGTTCACGGCACGATTCGGGACGTGGTGTGCATGCAATGCGGCGAGCGCGCACCCATGCAACGAGCGCTCGACCGCGTGCGCGCCGGCGAGGAAGATCCGCCCTGCCGCACCTGCGGCGGCATCCTCAAGTCTGCGACGATCTCGTTCGGCCAGTCACTCGTTGAAGAGGACTTGATGCGGGCACAGCGCGCCGCCGCGGAATGCGATTTGTTCCTCGCGCTCGGTACGACGCTCGTGGTCTATCCCGTCGCGTACTTGCCGGAGATCGCTCTCGACGCCGGCGCACGACTGGTAATAGTCAACGCAGAGCCGACACCTTTCGATGAGCGCGCGGGCGCGGTGTTGCGTGAGCCGATTGGTACGGTCTTACCGAAGATCGTTGCGCTGCTCTGACTACGAACAGCCGAGCGCGTAATCAAGCGCGCGGCACACTTCGTCCATCCGCCTGCGGGACAAAGATGTGATCGGATGCTCGAGAAGGTTTCGGTGAACTGTGCGGACGTTGTCCAGCGACACGACGCAGACCTTGGGCATTCCGTCGGTCGGACCGAGGACTACCTCGGTCGGGAGGTCATGGGCTCGCGTCGTGATGGACGCGACCGTCACCTTGTCGATTCGGCCGGCAACCGGATCCCGTGTCAGGACAAGGACGGGTCGCCGTTTCTGCTCCAGTTCCGCCCACCAAACATCACCGCGCTTCACCACTCATCGTCTTTCGTCGACTCGAAAAGTTCCCGAGCGCTCATTTCGAGCTCGCCAAGCTCCTCTTCGGTGAGCGGCATTCGTTCGTAGCCTTCGATCCACTGCCGGTCTTTTTCTTCGTTTTCTTTCTCGACGATGTACTTCGTCACTGCTTCGCGAACGACGGCCGATCTGGATGCGCCGTCTCCCGCGGCGACCACTTTGTCCAAGCGCCCGAGCAATTCGTCGCTGAGCTGGAGAAGAACCTGCTTACGGACCATATCTTTTAGTATATTCCAAACAATATGATACTCAAAGAGATCAGCGGAGCCAGCCCAGGAGCTGGGTCGAGTTGTCGAGCATGAATATCCGCTGGAGGTCGAACCCGCCGTCGTCTCTCGCCGTCACGAGGTACAACAATGTCTGTTCGTTGCTTTCCGTATCGCGCAACGTCCCCGTCGCTACGAAAGAATTTTCACTGATCCAAGCCAACGGGACGAAGTCGAAGATGCGATCTTGGACGGCCCCGACCACCCCACCGTTCGACAGCCGGCGAACTACGATCTCTCCTCCTCGGCCGGTTGCATAAGCGACGAGCTTGCCTGTTGGAGAAACGGCAATCGCGTCAAACGACAACTCATAAGCACGAGCGATCTCGTGAAAAGAATGACTCCCGGCGCTTGCAACCAGCAGTCGCGTCGGCGGTTTCGAACAGTCGGATTCACGCGCATCACATCCTGGTTTACGCGTCGCGCGAGCCATCACTATCGTCTTGCCATCGCCGGACACCGCTTCGCCGCGGTCGAGGTCCGGAGGGCCAAGCCAGGGCGCGCGCGTCATGCGCCGCCGCGTCAGCGACAGCAGGTAGTAGCTCGTGACAAATCCCGCGTCGCAATCGCAAGAAGGAAAGGCAAGCAAGTCTTTGCCCGACCAGGCGGCCGGAAGAGGACGCCCGATTTCGTCGGGAGGTGTCGTCACCTCCATTATGGGTGTGGCGCCCGCGCCTGAAAGAGACTGCAGCCACAACGTACCTGCGCCCTCACGCAACAGATCGTCCTTCAGCAGCGCGACGCTTTTGCCGTCGGGATTCGGCACCGCCGCGAAAATTGTGATGCCGTCATCAATCAGCGGCCGTTCGGGAACGCTTCCCCGGCGAAAGACCCACAAGCGTGAATACGGAGCGGTATCACCCGGCCCGCGATCACTAACAAGCGCAACCGCAGATCCACCAAACTGCATCTGGCGCTGTGGTTCAGCGCTTCCATCGATAGTCGTGAGCAACGTTGGTTCCAGTGTTTCGTCGGTTGGCTGGGCACCCTGCCGCGTCACCGCGATGCTCAAGTCGAGCATGAAGATGCGCACCGCGGTATCGGCTGCGCCGGGCTCGTTTTGCGCGAACAACAAGAAGGGCCCGGTGCCGTCGATCACCGTTGCCGGCGTTTCCGTCGACTCGGCCGACGGCGGTGCGGTTGTGATGCTCGCCGGTGAAGCGCTTGGAGAGAGCGACGGCGCGAACGTAATCGTCTCGACTTTGTGGTGGCCCGTCGTTGCGGCGACGACGAGAGCCAGTCCGGCGACGAACGGAGCCGAACGGAGCACGACTGCGCGAACACGAGGCGATATGGCGCCCAGGCGGTCGGTGGCTCGGTGAATCCGGCGCTCTCGTCGCTCGACGATCTCTTCGTCGGCCACTACGTTTCCCCCGATCGGCGCGCCCGGCGCGTCAAGAGGATCGCGGGTCCGGTCTTTCCGGGTCGATCTCGTACTTCTCGATCGCGTCCTGGACGGCTTCCGGCTTGACTTCCCCGGCGCGAGCGAGGGCGGACAGCGTCGCGATGACGATGTGCTCCGCATCCACCTCGAAGAAACGGCGCAGCGCTTCGCGCGTGTCGCTGCGCCCGAAGCCGTCGGTGCCCAGCGGTACGAACGTCCCCGGCACCCAGCGTGCGATCTGATCGGGAACGGCTTTCATCCAGTCCGTCGCAGCGACGACCGGGCCTTCGGCCCCTTCGAGAAGCGAGGTGACGTACGGCACGCGCGGCGGCTCTTTCGGGTGGAACCGATTCCAGCGCTCCGCGTCGAGCGCTTCTTCGCGAAGGAGCTTGAAGCTCGGCGCGCTCCAAACATCGGCGGCGACGTCATGCTCTTCCAGCAGCATCTTTTGCGCGCGCAGAACTTGCGTCGCGAGAATCGCGCCACTTCCCACGAGCTGCGCGCGATGCGTCGCGTCGCCGGGCGCCTCGCGGAATTTGTACATCCCGCGGATGATTCCCCCGTCCACACCCTCGGGCTTCGGCGGCATCGCGTAGTTCTGGTTGTACAGGGTGATGTAGTAGAAGTCGTCCTCGGCATCGGTGATCATTCGGCGCAAACCGTCGCGGACGATCGCGGCGGTTTCGTACGCGAAAGCCGGATCGTACGCGCGGCAATTCGGCACGGTGGAAGCAAGAATGTGCGAATGCCCGTCCTCGTGCTGCAAGCCCTCGCCGTTGAGCGACGTGCGGCCGGCGGTACAGCCGAGCAAGAAACCGTGCCCGCGCGAATCCGCGAAAGACCACACCAAGTCGCCGATTCTCTGGAAGCCGAACATCGAATAGAACATGAAGAACGGGACCATGTGCTCGCCGTGCGTTGCGTATGACGTTCCCGCCGCCGTAAGCGACGCCATCGATCCGGCTTCGGTAATCCCCTCTTCGAGGATCTGGCCCTTCGTCGATTCCGTGTACGACAGCAGCATCTGCGCGTCGACCGGCTCGTACAGCTGTCCGACGGCCGAATAGATCTTGAAGTTCTTGAACAGTGCCTCGACGCCGAATGTGCGCGCTTCATCGGGGATGATCGGGACGACACGTGAGCCCATGTTCGGATCACGCATCAGGTCGCGAAGGAGCGTGACGAACGCCATCGTCGTCGACGCTTCCTTTTCATTGCTGCCCGCATCGAAGCCCGCGTAGATCTTCTGATCCGGAAGCTTGACTGCGGCCGGCTTCACGCGCCGTTCCGGTACCGAGCCACCCAGTATTTCGCGCCGTGCGTGCATGTACTGGATCTCGTCGGAGTCTTCGTCGGGCCGGTAGAACGGCGGTTCTTCGCCGCGGAGCTGCTTGTCGGTGATCGGCAATTCGAGGCGCTCGGCGAAGCGGCGCATCTCGTCCTCGTTCATCTTCTTGATCTGGTGGGTGACGTTTCGTGCCTCGAATTCGGCGCCGAGCGCCCAGCCTTTCACCGTTTTCGCAAGAATCACCGTCGGCGCATCCCGAAGCTCCGTCGCGACTTGGTAGGCGGCGAACAGCTTGCGGTAGTCGTGCCCGCCGCGACGAAGGTGCCACAAGTCGTCATCGCTCAAGTGCTCGACCATTTTGCCGAGCCGGGGATCGGGTCCGAAGAAGTGATCGCGAATGTACTCGCCCGATTCGACGGAATACCGCTGGAACTCGCCGTCGAGCGTCGTGTTCATCTTGTTGACCAAGATGCCATCGTTGTCTCGGGCGAGAAGCTCATCCCATTCCCGGCCCCACACGACTTTGATCACGTGCCATCCGGCCCCGCGGAAGAGCGCCTCGAGCTCTTGAATGATCTTGCCGTTGCCGCGCACCGGACCATCGAGGCGCTGCAAGTTGCAATTGATCACCCAGATCAAGTTGTCGAGCCGTTCGCGCGATGCAAGGTGGAGCGCGCCGACCGATTCGGGCTCGTCCATCTCGCCGTCGCCGAGAAACGCCCACACCCGTTGCTGCGACGTGTCGCGGATGCCCCGGTTGTCGAGGAACTTGTTGAACCGCGCTTGGTAGATCGAGTTAATGCCGCTTAGGCCCATCGAGACCGTCGGGAACTCCCAGAACTCCGGCATGAGGCGCGGGTGCGGATAGCTCGAGAGTCCCGTCCAAAACGCCTCGCGCCGGAAGTGATCGAGTTGCTCTTCGGTCAGGCGTCCTTCCAAAAATGCGCGCGCGTAAATGCCCGGTGCCGCGTGTCCTTGAAAAAAGATTTGGTCGCCGCCGCTCGGGTGATCCTTGCCGCGGAAGAAGTGGTTGAAGCCGACTTCGTAGAGACTCGCGGCGCTCGCGTACGTCGCGAGGTGACCGCCGATACCCACGTGCAGCTTGTTCGCGCGCAGAACCATGACGGCGGCGTTCCAGCGGATCAAGCGACGCACCGTTTTTTCGAGACGCTCGTCGCCGGGGAAATACGGCTCCTGCTCGGGGGGGATCGTGTTGATGTAATCGGTCTGGATCATTGCCGGCAGACCGATCTGACGCTGCCGGGCGTGCGCGAGGATGCGGTGGAGCAAATACTTGCCGCGTGCCTTGCCGGACGAGTCGATGACGTCGTCGAGGCCCTGGATCCATTCCTCGGTCTCGTCGGGGTACGGGTCCGGCAGTTGGTCCCTGAAGAAGTCGTACATCAGATGGTTCCTTTCCCCTGCCGCACGAATACATCACCAGTATGACGC
>JAIVGO010000170.1 GCA_020201525.1 Actinomycetota bacterium
GTCCTACCCGAGCAGATGCAGGCTGCATTCGAGTTCCGGGACCGGACGTGGGATACCGATGACGTCCGCACAATGCTCGACCACGCCGGGGCCGCGTGGGTTCTTGCCGACCGTCCCGGATGGCGGGTGCCGCTACACGTCACCGGCGGATGGTCGTACATTCGCTTTCACCAGGGTCGCGGGACGAGCCCGTTCTATCCTCGTCGGAAGTTGGCGACGTGGGCCGATCGCATTGCCGAGCTGCCGTCTCGAGCCACATGGATCTACTTCAACAACGACCCGCAAGGTGCTGCCATCCGCGACGCACGCATGATGATCGAGCTCTTGACGGAGCGCGGCGCCGACGTCGCGCCGTCGCCGGGCGTCACATCATCTTCTCGAGGCGCCGCCGCGCTTCCTTGAGCGACCGCCGCGAACGCCCGAACGCTTCCCACGGATCTTCCTTCTGACCGAGCCGGCGGAAGATATTCGTGAGCGTGTAGGTGTCGGAGCGTAGCTTTCGGTTGCGCACTTCGCGCCATGCCAGCGGCACCGACACCGGTGCGCCGTCGCGAACGCGGACGGCAAAGGCCGGAACCGCGGTTTGCGCGTAACCGTTGCGCATAACGTCCACGTAGACGCGTTTCTCGCGTTGTGCCTTTCTCCCTTCGACCGTCATTGTTTTCGGCAACCGCCCAACCAGAACCGCGGCGATATCTTCCGACATTCCGCGAACGTCGTCGTACGTGCCGGATTCAGCGAGCGGGACGACGATGTGCAACCCCCGCGAACCGGTCGTTTTCACAAAGGACGGCAACTTCAGTTCGTCCAAGAGTTCCTTCAAAACAAGGGCACCCTCGCGTACGATCACGAAGTCGTCCGTCGAGGGATCGAGGTCGAACATCATCCGGTCCGGCCGATCGAGCTTTCCCACTCTGCTGAGCCACGGGTGCGGCGTGATGCAGTTCTGGTTCACGATGTACGCGAGCGTCGCCGCGTCGTCGCACACAACGTGCGTAACGGTGCCGCCCTTTTTCGGCACATCGATGCGCCGAATCCATTCCGGGAAGTAATTCGGAACATCTTTTTGGTAGAAGCCGCCGCCGGCAATCCCTTCCGGGAATCGCTGCATCATCAAGGGCCGGTCGCGCAAATGCGGGATGATGCTCGGTGCTACCCGAATGTAGTAAGCAACCAGATCAGCTTTCGTGATGCCGTCTGCAGGGAACATGACCTTGTCGGGATGCGTGACGGTGACCTCCCGATTGGCCGCAAAAATGGTCTCGCTCAAGACCGGGGCCTTTCACGTAGAACCTCGGTGGGCTTCTTGTCCGTCCGAAGGCCGAGGAACCTGGGGTGACGCAAGCGGCCGTCGCGCGTCCACTCAGTGAAACCCACTTGTCCCACGAGTTTCGGTCGCACCCAGTGCACGCCCTTCTTCGATTTGAAAAAGTCTGCGAACGGTGACTTTGTTGTTTCGAGGGTGCGCAGCTTCGTTCCGATGCGTTCGAGTGTTGCGTGGGTAAATCCCGTGCCCACTTCTCCGGCATAGCGAAGACGCCCGTCGTCGAAATATCCGATCAGCAACGCGCCGAAGTCGTTACGGCTTCCTTTCGGATCGGTATAACCGCCGATGACGAACTCTTGCTCGTTGACGCATTTGAGCTTCAGCCAGTCGGCCGAGCGTCCGCTGCGGTACGGCGCCGCCGAGCGCTTTGCAATCAACCCTTCGAGCCCGTCGCTGCACGCTTGCGCGTGAAGCGTCAGGGCGTCGCCTGTCTTGTGGGCTGAATATCGCAACGGCGAGCGCCACGAAAACGCCTTCTTCAGCAGAGCTTTGCGTTCCGTGAGCGGCTTTGCGCGCGCATCCTCCCCGGCGAGCCAGAGCGCGTCGAAGGCGTACAGGTACACCCTCACGTCGCTCAGCCGGGAACGCAACTCGTCGCGCAGCCCAATGCGCTGCTGAAGACGCTCGAAGCTAGTGCGATCACCGTCGAACGCGACGATCTCGCCGTCGATGATGAAATCTTTCGCCGCCTGCTTTGCCAACGCATCCGCGATCTCCGGATACGTCTGGGTCATGGAAAGCCGGTTGCGCGACAGCAGCTGCACTTTCGCTCCGTCGCGGAACGCCAAGCACCGGACTCCGTCGAGCTTGTGCTCGTACACCCAGCCCGGACCGAGCGATCGGGGTTCAGTCAGCGTCGCCAGCATCGGCGTGATCCATCCGGGCTTCACCGTCCCGCCGCCACCTCCTCGACGGTTCGACCGGTGAGAACGGATTCGGGCTGCGAGCTTTCCGGATTGCGTCGCGCATCAGCACCCGCGTCCTTGCGTTTGACCAATAACCAATTGCGCTCGTTCATCCGCGTGAGCGAATAGCCTCCGTGCAGCTTCTCTCCGTCGAGCCGGAACACGACGTGTCCGCGCGCGACCGCAGTCTTCGCTTCGACCGGCTTCCCGTCCTTGACGGTCTCGTTTCGAAACGTGCCGCGATCCCATACGATCACCGAACCCCCGCCGTACTCCCCTTTCGGGATGTCGCCCTCGAACGATGCGTACGCCATCGGGTGATCTTCCGTCATCACGGCGAGACGCCGGACGCGTGGGTCGGTCGACGGGCCCTTCGGTACCGACCACGACTTCAGCACGCCGTCGACTTCCAGACGAAAGTCGTAATGCAAGTGCGACGCGTCGTGTTTCTGAATCACGTAGATGGGCTTGCCCGAACGACCGAGGGGGCGTCCGCGGGGTTCCGGCGTCTTCCGGAAGTCTCGCTTGCTCACGTACGTACCGAGCGATGATTTCTTCATGCGTATTTCATTGCACAACGAGGCGAGCGTTAAACGGAGTTAAATTCGGCGTTCGTGGGTACTAAACGCCAGCGAGGGCGGGCTGTTTTTGTTCCTCTGCTTCGCCGAGATAGGCAGCGATGACCGCGGGGTCGCTGCGCACCGTTTGTGCGTCCCCTGCCGCGATGATGTGGCCGCGGTCGAGAACAGTCAGTCTGTCGCACATCCGGGTGACGAAACGCACGTCGTGCTCGACAACAAGAAGTGCGAGACCGAGCGACGAACGCAAGCCGAGGAGCAAGTCGCCGAGACGATCTGTCTCGCGTTCGTCGAGCCCGGACGCCGGTTCATCGAGAAGAATGAGACGCGCGTCGGTGACCACCGCGCGTGCGATTTCGACCAACCGCAACATGCCGAACGGGAGATCTCCGGCCCGTGCGTCTGCGACGCTCTGCAACCCGACGAGCTCGAGGGCCCACTGCACACGCTCTCGTGCTTCGCGCTCCGCGCGAACAGCGCGGTCGGTGACGAACATATGCGCGAGAGGCCCGCTGCGGGAATGCAGGTGGGTTCCGATCAACACATTGTCGAATACCGTCGCTTCGGAGATGAGCTGCAACACCTGAAACGTTCGGCCGAGACCGAGCGCAGCCCGCTCATGTACGTCGAGATCAGTCGCATCTTTCCCGAAGAGCCGAACGGTCCCGCGGGTCGGCGAGTTGAGGCCGCTGATTGCATTGAACAGCGTCGTCTTACCCGCTCCGTTTGGTCCGATGAGACCCGCGATCTCGCCTTCACGAACATCGAGGGAAGCCTGCGAGACTGCAGTCAGCCCGCCGAATTGCACGGTGACGTTCTCGACGGCGAGGACGGAGCCTCCTCCGAGAGCGGCCGCACGCCGGGTCGGCACGGCGGGCGGATGGATGGAAATCGTGCCGCTCGGTACCGCGCGGCGCCCACGAACCCGCACTCTGCGAATCAGCGATTGGACGCCGGCGCCCCGAAGCAGAATGGCGGCGAGCAGGAGCACGGAAGACACCAGCTCCAGGTAGCCGTTCAGCTGGACGCGATAGAACACTTCACTGAGCGCTGCGAACGCAACTGAAGCCGCGACGGCTCCACTGAGTCGGGAAAGCCCGCCGACGGCGGCAATGGCCAGATAGAAAAGCGAAAACGTGAATGCGAACTGGTCGGCCCGCGCGGTGCGAGCGTCGACCATGATCAGGTTTCCTGCGATTCCGGCGAGCAGACCCGAGAACCCGAAGGCGAAGAGCTTCATTCGAGTGACGTTGACGCCCAACGATGCAGCAGCCGTTTCCGATCCGCGAACCGCGAAGAGAGCCCGCCCGGTCTTGGAGTCGCGGAGGTTTGCCGCTGCGACGAGCGCCAGGGTCGCAGCGGCCGCTGCGACATACCAAAAAATGCGCCGGTCGCTAAGGTCGAACGACGGAATCGCGCCCGGCCGCCCCAGGATTGTGTTTTTGATCGTGGAGCTGCCGCCCTCACCTACGAACCACGATGCTTTGAACAAGTACGCGTCGGCCATCCATCCGAAAATCAGCGTCGCAACGGCTAAATACAAGCCTCGCACGCGCAGCGCGACGACACCGAGCGCCGAAGCACTCAGCGCAGCGACGCCGGCCGCGATCGGAAGATTCAGGGGGAAGGGAATGTGCAGCCCACGGACGAGCAAGCCGGTGACGAACGCGGAGACGCCGACGAACGACGCCTGGGCAAGTGAAATCTGCCCGACCCAACCGGTGAGAACGACGAGAGAGACGGCGATGATGCTGTATACGGCGGCGAGGTTCGCGTCGCCGTGAATCGAATCGAGCGACTTCGGCAGCGGCAGCCACGGCCACGCTACGACCAGCGCGCCGACCGCGCCCCAGATATAGAGGGGCGGCCGCGCTCTGCGCGCCGTCCACCCGCCGCCCGACGAGGATTCCGCTGCCGTCCCGTGCCGCTTGCCGCGCATCGCCATAACGACCAGCGCGACCAGAGCGAGAACCACTTGCGCGGAGCCCGGCTGGCGGCCGAATGACCCGAGGCCCGGAATGATTCCGGTGGCGACTCCGACGACGCCGGCGCCGGCCAGCGCTCCGGGAATACTGCCGAGACCTCCGAGGAGGGTGGCCACGAACGCCGGAAGAACCTGACGCGGCAAGGTGTAGGGATGCAAGCTCGTGACGGCGGCGAGTAGCACGCCGGAAATGCCGGCGAGCCCACCGGCCAGAGCCCAGGCCGCGGACGTGGTCCGGTCGGGATCGATGCCCATCAGCGACGCCGCGCGGCGGTTTTCAGCTGCGGCGCGCATCGCGAGCCCAATTCCCGTGAAACGAAACAGCAACGCCACGGCGCCCGCGATCAGCAGCGCGACACCGAACAGCCCGACTTCCCCGTAGTGAAGCAACGAGTTTCCAATCGGCCAGTGTCCTTGGGGAAAGATCCCCGGCGCGTTTAGTGACGCGGTCCCCCAGATTTTCGCCACGACGGCGACGACGACCCCGAGCACTGCGACCGTGCCGACGGTTTGTGTCGTCTCGGACTGGTTGCGGAGCGGACGCAATACTGCTCGCTCCACGAACATTCCGAGGAGAGCGCCGATCACCACGCCGGCGACGACGAGTACCGGCACCGGAGCTCCCGCCTGTGCGAGCGCATACACGACGTAGGCAGGCAGCATCGCCATGGCGCCGTGCGCCAGATTCAGCACACGTGACGCGCGATAGGTGACGACGATGCCAAGCGCGAATAGTGCGTAGGCGCCGACTTGCGGCAACGACAACAAAACGTAAATCGGAATGTGCGTCATTTATCTCTTCGGTGCGTCCAGTCCGGGCCAAGGGTCGGTGACCCAGTTGGTTTGCTCGTACCGCCATCCCGCAAACGATCCCGCGTTCACGACTACCGAAAACGCGTGCACGGAGTTATTTGCAAAATGGTCGCCGGAAGCCCATCGCAACGGTTGCGTGAGCCCCGTCGCAAGTGTGAGCGTTTCCAACGCGGTGCGCAGCCTTGCTCGCGTCAAGTCCGGGCCGACGGCTTGAAGCGCTTTCACCAGGAGCTGCATGCCGAGGTAGCCACCTTCGACGAACGGATTGTTCACGTCGATGCTTGACGTGTGCGACCGGACGGTGTTCACGTAATCGACGACGCCGGGCAGGTCGTCGAATGGTGCGACCGGCGGGTGGTAGCCGCTCCAAACCCACATCCCGTTGCACGGCGTGCCGCAGTTGCGCGCGAACGAGTCGACGAACAACGGCTGAGGTCCTCCGGTTCCACCGCCGTCGAGCGACCCGAAAGAACCGCCGTCGCGAATCCACTGCAGGGCTGTAGGCGGCTCCAAAAGCATCGCGACGAAGTCGCATGGGTGACAGCCGGTGTTGAATCGATCCACTGCGGTCTTGTACGGCGCCTGGTCCACCTCAATACCTTCATCGGCTTTCAAGACCGTCTTGGGGTCTCGTCCGGGGAAGAGCCGCTTCAAGGCTCCGCGAAATGCCGATGCTCCTTCGACGCCGAAGTGATAGGTCTTCTCATACACGAGCCCGAAAGTCTTGGCACCGCGTGCGGCAGCGTCCTTAGCCATCGCGTGCATCGCCGTTATGGTGGACGCCGCGACGGGAAAGACCCAGCGGTTCGTGTACTGGCTGATCAGCATCCCGTCGGCACCGACGACTGGGATACCCGCTTTGCTGATGTCGTTGTTTCTAATCGCTGCGTCCAAGCCTTCCGACGACGGTGATACGGCCAGCGCGAAGACTCCCTCGGCGATAAAGTTGCGGATGTACCGCTCGCCGTCGTCCGCGTTCCACTTGTCGTCCTTCATGCTCAACTCGAGCAGGCGGCCGCAAATCCCGCCGGCACGGTTCACATGGTTCACGACGGCTTCGAGCGCGATCGGAACCTGGCCGAGGAAGCTGGCGCCCGGCCCAGACTTCACAACGGCGGCGCCGAGCTTGATCGCCGCTCCCGTCACGCCGGTGTCGGTCGCGCCCCCGTTGCGGCCCCGTGCACACTCGAGGCCGGCACGCGCCGGCGGCAAAGCAGCCGCGACCTGCGCTGGGGACGTCGCGCCGTCCTTTGCTTGCGGACCGCGTCCGAGCACGGTTTCGCCGGCGGTTTGACGGTGGACGCTGCGCGTCGAGATGCGGGAGATGTATCGCTGTCCCACCGACACGGTCGAGACGAGCAGCACGACCACCGCAATGGGGGTGACGCGCAGTAACCGTTTCATCACGTTACCAATCGCCGTCGAACAACGAGGTAGCCCGGCAGCAACAGAAACGCCCACAAGGCAATGAGCAGTCCTGCCTGATGGGGCGCGGCTGCAAAGATTCCGAAGCCGGCTTTGACCCTCTTTACGACGCGCTCTGTGAACGTCTCCGTCTTCCCCCGGACATGAACCGGCTTGGACGGCGCCGGGGGCGGCACGACGGGACCGATCACCGGTACGGGGGGGGCGATGAAAGCCGGCGGCGGTTGTGTGCTCTCCCCCGGTAGCAAATAGATCCCGTAGTGGGCTTCGGCCGCGACCGCGGCGAATTGCAGCACTTGCCGCGTGCGCCCGGCGCGTCCGTCTGCGAAAACAACCAGCTCGAGCCCGGGGACTTCCGTCGCGTCGTCGTCGTTGAGCGAACGAGCCGCCATCGCCTCGGCGGTGTTGCGCCGGACGACCGATTGATATCCGCCGGGGGATCCCTTCGGGTAGAACGCCCCATCCGGGTGCCCCAAGGTGGCCGTCGCCGTTCCGGTGAGCGCGCGGTTGATTTGCTTGAGGACGGCGCCCGGGTCACACACGTCGCACGTGAAGGGAGCGCCGCTTCCCGTGTCGACCCACACATCGAAAAGCTCCCTGTCGTACGTCGCGGTCGCCATCCCGGGACGGCCTCGGGCCGTCGTCGTTGCGACCGACCGAAGCTCTCCAATGCGCACCCGCCCGAACAGCGACAGGCCCTGTACCACTGCAGATGACGTCGTCACCATTCCGCCGGCCGGATCACGC
>JAIVGO010000171.1 GCA_020201525.1 Actinomycetota bacterium
ACGCCCGTGACACTCACCTACGTGGCGAACACAGCAAGCCGCCTCTACGGCGTCTCCAACCCGCCGTTCAGCGGCACAGTGCTCGGCTTCGTCGGCAGCGAGACGCAAGCGACCGCTACGACCGGAACGCTGACGTTCACGAGCCCGGCGACGTCCTCGAGCAACGTCGGGAGCTACGCCATCAACGGCTCTGGCCTAACGGCGACCTACGGCAACTACACCTTCGTTCAAGCGGCCGCCAACGCAACCGCACTGACGATCAACCCGGCGACGCTGACGTACGTCGCGGACGCCAAGTCGCGCTACTTCGGCGCCGGCAACCCGCCCTTCACGGGCACCGTCACCGGATTCGTCCTCAGCCAGACACAGGCGACGGCGACGACCGGAACGCTTGCGTTCTCCACAATCGCCGTTGCGGGCAGCCCGGTCGGGACGTACCCGATCAATGGGTCGGGCCTGACGGCGAATTACGGTAACTACACGTTCGTGCAGGCGGCCGGAAACGCGACCGCGTTCACGATCAACCCGGACCCGACGGCGATCTCGCTCGCACCGAGCAACAAGACGTCGGGCATGAACTTCGACTGTGTGAACAACCAGCACACGGCGACGCTCACGGACTCGATCACGAACGGATCGATCTCGGGAATCACGCTCCGATTGACGATCGGCACCGCCAGCACCACTGCGGTGACGGACGCGAACGGCGTCGCGACCTTCAACCTCACCCTCGCGCAGCCGCCGGCGACCGCGAACGAGAAGGTCGAGCTCGTGAGCACCTGGACCGATACGAACCGCACCGCCCCGCCGACGCTGAACACGACGTTCACGATCCTCGCGAACCCGAACATCGGCCCGGGGACGGATGCGAGCACGCTCTACACCGGATCGCGGTTCTTCTGGACGACGAGCTCGACGAGCAGCACGGCGACCTTGACGCTGACGGCAACCGTCAAGGACACGTCGCCGGCCTGCGTCGGCAACATCACGAAGTCGACCGTGTCCTTCTGGATTAGCTCGAACGACGGGTCGACGTGGTCGCCGGTTTCCAGTGCGCAAAATCTGCCGGTTGGCCTTGTCAACCCGAATGATCCGACCACGGGGACGGCGAGCGCAATCTCCCAGTACAACCTCGGGAAGAACAAGTCCGCTCAGTTGTGGGTCAAGGTGACTGTCGGCGGCATGTATACATTCAGCTCGGACGTCTTCGACGTGCCGGTGACCGTTGCCGTGCCCGGCCAGATGAACACGCTGCTTGCCGGAGGAGCGCTGACGAACGACGGCAACAGCGGCGTGATGAACGGCAGCAATCCGCTTCCGAGCGGTTCGTACTGGGCCGATGGATATTTGGGATCGGGCAATGGCACGACGAGCGGGGCTGTGATGAACGGTTCCGTAGACTTCGGCGGCCAGGTGACGTACTCGAAGAGCGGAACGAACCCGCAAGGACAGCTCACGCTCATCATCCATAGCTACAACAAGCCGGATGGCACGCAAGACGGCCAGCTCCACACGTACTACGTCAAGAGCAACTCGATTGCGAACCTGTCCTCGATCGGCAATCCCGGTCAACGGACGGCATCCTTCAGCTCGAAGACGAACGTGTACGAGCTCAGCGGCTCGACGCGTGTGGGTCTGGACGGCGGTGGCACCATGCAGTTCCAGTTCACCGAGGCAGGTGGCTCGTACCAGGTAACCAACGGGAGCGGGCAAACCGTGACGCTTACGTGCCCGAGCGGAACTAGCGGCTGCGCGTCGGTCGTCTCCTACAAATCGACCGGCGGCGTCTGGTTCTCGAGCGCGTGGGGTGCCTTGCCGGGCAGCAGCATCCCCCAGACGGTGGAGAAGACGCTCAAGGCGAACAGCGGCACGACCTACATCGCTTAGCAAAGCCATCGTCCGCTGACGAGGGCGGACGTGGACGAGACGGGGGCTTCGGCCCCCGTCTTCC
The DNA here is from genome assembly GCA_020201525.1 of Actinomycetota bacterium. Taxonomy (GTDB): domain Bacteria; phylum Actinomycetota; class AC-67; order AC-67; family AC-67; genus JAIVGO01. Next base: position 1,952 of record JAIVGO010000171.1, read on the forward strand.
TTTTCACCCGCCAATGAACACAGTCGACATCGAGTCCGTAAAGACTGTACGAACGGACGGGAACCCGACTCGGAGCCATCGCGTCTAATAGAGCAAGCGGCGGCCAATCGGGTCGCCCAGGGCAAAGGGGGAGCCATGCTCAAGAAGCTGTTCGTTTGCGCACTCGCCGTGGCGGCGGTGTTTGCGATCGCATCACCGGCCTCGGCGGCCAAGCCGACCAAGACCACGTACAGCAGTGCGACGGCCAACGCGTTCTGGTACTTCAGCGACCAGTTGAGCAACAACACAACACGCGACGTCGTCTGGTACATCGGCGCGTACCGCGACGATTACGGCACCTGGTCCGACCTGTACCGCACCACGACGACGTGCCGCTACACAGGAACGAAATCCCGCTGCACCGAATCCTTCGCCTACGGCGCGATCGACAACGCGAACTTCACGATGGCGAGCGATCTCAGCTCCGGTCACATAGACGGGACCTACGTGCTCGAGGTGTACGACGCCAACAAGCGGCGATCCGGCACCGAGACAGTCGACGCGGTCACCGACTTGGAAGGTGCCGGCGCGATTCAGACCGACAGCAACAGCTACACCTACAAGGATGATTTCATCTCGATCCGTGGAACGTTCACCGGATCGTGGCGGCCTGCAGAGGCCGATGCGACGGTGAACGGCGTCTCGCTCGGCGAAACGTACGACGCCAACTTGTCGAACTCGACGCAGACGGAAACGCAGCGCACCAAGTAACGCATCACCCACCTCGAGGCCCCGTCGAAACTCCGGCGGGGCCTCAACCGTTCATAGGAGCCGGACAATCAGGTCAAGCCAGCCAAGCGAGACAAGCACTTTGGTACATCTGCGTCATTGTGTGGAGCAAGCTCCGTAACTAATCATTGTCGGCAGACATACCGCACATCTTTAGAGAAATCTGCGGGGGAATGAGCGCCTGGTGGCACCATCGCCGGGCGCTCCTTTCATTTTCAGCCCCCGGCCGGCCCGGCCTTCAAGAATCGCCAGCCCGACGGGCAGACATCGAGCAGCACGCACGACCCACACAGAGGCCGCTGCGCTCTGCACACGCCGCGACCATGCGCGATCAGCGACACGTGCGCGTCGACGCGTGCGGACGGCGGGACCAGCCCCTCCAACGCAGTCTGCGTGTCCGCCGGCTTCGACCGGGGCGCGGCGAGCGCGAGCCGGACGGCGACACGCTGAACGTGCGTGTCCACCGGCAGCCGCGAACGATCCAACGAGAACGCCAACACGCACGTCGCGGTCTTCGGGCCGATGCCGGGGAGCGACAATAGATACGCCGACGCTTCGTCATCGGACAGACGCCGCAAGCGCGCGAGTGACAGGCGACCTTCCCGCTCGAGGACAACGCGCAAAATAGCCTGGATGCGCGGAGCCTTCGTGTTTGCGAGGCCGCCGGGCGCGATGGTGCGCACGAGCGCGGCACTTGAAGCGTCCAGAACCAACGGCCACGTTGGAAACGTACGACGCAGCCCGGCCCAAGCGCGGTCGCGGTTGACGTCGGACGTGTTTTGCGAGAGCACGGTAAAGATAAGCTCGGAAAGCGGGTCGAGTGACGGACCGGACGGGCGCAAGGGATGGGACGGCGGGTACGCCAGAGACAACCGCCGCAGAATTTGCGCGATGCGCTCTTCGGAGACGGAAAGGAGGGCGTAGCGCTACGCGCGCGCGAGATCCGCGAACTTCGTGTACTGGCCGAGGAACGCGAGGTCGACCGTGCCCGTCGGCCCGTTGCGGTGCTTGGCAACGATGAGCTCCGCTTCGCCACGCTTCGTCGTCTCCTGGTTGTAGACCTCGTCGCGGTACACGAACATTACGATGTCGGCGTCCTGCTCGAGGGACCCGGACTCGCGAAGATCGGCGAGGCGCGGGCGGCGGTCGCCGCCGCGACCGGCCTGCTCCGGCTGGCGAGACAGCTGCGAGACGGCCACCACCGGCAATTCCAGCTCCTTCGCCAAGATCTTCAAAGACCGCGAAATTTCGGCCACCTCCTGTACGCGATTTTCGATCCGGCGTGACGAGTTCATCAGCTGGATGTAGTCGATCACGACGAGACCGAGATCGTGACGATCCTTCAGCCGGCGGCACTTGGCACGAATCTCCATCATCGCGATCGACGGCGTGTCGTCGATGAACAACGGCGCTTCGGCCAGACGTCCGACGGCGTTCGACACGCGCGTCCAGTCGGCCTCGGTCAAGTGACCGGTGCGGAGCCGCTTCGTATCCACGCGCGCCTCGGCGCAAATGAGGCGCTGCACGATTTCCATCCAGCTCATCTCGAGCGAGAAGCACGCGACTGCTTTACGTTCCATCAGCGCGACGTAATGAGCGATGTTCATGACGAGAGAGGATTTGCCCATCGCGGGACGTGCTGCGACGAGTATCAAGTTGCCCGGCTGCAAGCCCGACGTCAGCTCGTCGAGATCGGCAAAGCCGGTCGCGAGACCGGTCACGTCGCTCGTCCGGTTCGAAAGATTTTCGAGGTGCTGCATGCTCTCGTCGAGCATGTCGCGGATCTGCACGAAGTCGCCGCCGATGCGGCGCGCCGACACGCCGTAGATGAGCTCTTCCGCGCGGTTAACCATCGACTCGACGTCGGAGGGCGCCTCGTATGCTTCCTGCGCGATCTGCGTCGCCGCGTCGATGACGCGCCGAAGTGTTGCATGCTCGGCGACGATGCGGGCGTAGAACGCAGCGTTTGCCGCGATCGGCACCGACGACACGAGCTGATAGATCGTCGGATGGCCCCCGACCTGTTCGAGCTGGCCGCGGCGCTTCAGCTCGTCGCCGACCGTCACCGCGTCCACCGGCTCGCCGCGCGAGAACAGATCGAGAATCGCGCGGCAAATGTGCTCGTGCGCCTCCCGGTAGAAGTCTTCGGCGTGGCAGATCTCGAGCACTTCGCCGACGGCGTGCCGTGACAGCATCATCGCGCCGAGGACGGACTCCTCGGCCTCGAGGTTGTGCGGCGGCACCCGGGCTCCGCCCGAGTGCATGGCCGGCAACGGCCTAATTTGTGCCATGGGAAGAGAGTAGGTGGCGGCTACGACAGCAACGTCCACACGTCGTCCACAGAAACATGTCCTTCAACCCCAGATCCTCTCCCGACGCCCACACCTCATCCACAGGACCCCCAACATGTTGCTGGGGCGGCCGAGGCCGCCCCAAGGTCTTGTAGAAGCAGGCGCGATTATAGAGATCCGGCCGAGCCGGTCAAGAACGGTAAACCCGTCAGCCTTGGGATTGTGAGCGATCGGGGCGAATCGGGCAGGAAACGGTGTCCGTTGCAGCGAATCTCCCCTGTGACCATACGTGAGAAGGTCGTCGCGGAGTCCGTCACGGGCAGCGGAGCCGGACGTCTGAGACCAGGGAGAAGCACAATGAAACGTCGTATCGTCGCAGGGCTCGTCATTTCGCTCGTGTTGCTGACCCTCGTCGGACCGGCGAACGCGAGCGGCGTATTCAACCCGCAATATTCCGTGACGGTCAACGGCACCAACAACGGCCTCGTGAACCGAGCCAACGACTTAAAGCTCGAAGTGACGCAAATGGATGAAGAAGATCCGATCGTGACTGCGACGTTCGACTCGCCTCCCGACTGGCAGTTCCCGTTCGCCGGTCTGCGCCAGGCGCAGGACTCCGTCGGTAATCCGACGACCGACTGCGACAGAGCGGCCAATAATCTCGATGACTCGTACGACCAGACCGCGGCGCCCGGTGGCCCCACATCCTACGAGCTGCGTCACGACGCCTACATTCAGCGCGCCGTGATCATCGGCGCGGGACATCTCGAGGTGCACGGCAACTTGCCGGCGCCGCCGGGCGACACCGACACGCGCGCGAACCCAATCGTGTTCGACGGTGACTTGAGCTTCATCTCTTGGGACTCTGCGACGGAGACGGCGCATTTGTGCATCCTGTTCGTCACGGCCGACCGGCGCGGCACCGAGTTCGCCGATCCTGTTCCCGACGACGGTCTGCGGGGTCAAGACGACGTTGAGGGTGCGACGGAACTCGTGGCCGAGTTCACGCTCCAGCACATTGCAGGTACGGCGTGGCGCATATTCATCGACGACACGAACCTTGTTCAAAATCAGGAATTGCAAGCGCTCGACATCCGCTTGACCGACCTGCGAACGACGTTCTTCCATCAGACGATCGACAATTGCACCGGCACTCCTCCGCTGTCGACGACGACGAGCCGCGATGGCGACTGTGTACCGGTGACCTACCAAACCGGCGGCAACGGAAACTTCGTCAAGAACCCGCAAGTCTCAGGGGCGAAGGTGTTCAAGGCAACGTTCACAACGTGTCCCGCAATCGACGACACGCCGAACCACGACTGGGGGACGTGCACGAGCCCCAACGGCCCGGTGACGCGCACCGCACCGATACAAATCAACTTGCCGGCGCCGTCAATTACCTCGCCAACATCAGGCCAGCAGATCAATACGAATCCCGTGACGGTTACCGGAACCGCGGATCCGTCGGCGACCGTGCACGTGTACGACGGCGCGGCGGCAATCGGGAATGCCACCGCGGATGGGACCGGCGTTTGGTCGCTCCCGAAGTCTTTCGCTTCCGGAGCCCACACTCTCACGGCGAAAACGTACGACGCCAACGGCACGAGCCCGGCATCGGCACCGGTCGCATTCACCGAAGCGCCGGCGGCGCCGGTGATCACCACTCCCGTAGAAGGAGCTCTCGTCGACCGCGGCGACGTTTCGATCAAGGGAACCGCGCAGGGCAACTCCACAGTCAAGGTCTACGAGGGCGCGAGTGTCACAGCCTCGACGACTGCTACTGCAGGCGGTGCGTGGTCCACGACGGTCAACATGACGGACAGAACGGTTCACACCATCACGGCAACTGCGACAGCGCTCGGTGCCGAGAGCCTCCCGAGCACGCCTCGAAGCTTTACCGTCACGACGAAAGTCCCGGTCATCACGACACCAGTCGAAGATGCCGCAATCGCAAGCAACAGCATCACCGTCGCCGGCACGTCGGAGGCTGGAGCAGCGATCGACATCGCCGAAGGCACCACTGCGCTCGGCTCGACTGTCGCGGATGGAAGCGGAGCGTGGAGCACGATCTTGACGCTCGCGGAAGAGCGCTCCTATGCCATCACCGCGACTGCCACGTTGGACGCTCTGAGCAGCCCGGCGTCGCCCACTCGCACATTCGCGATCGATTTCACCGCGCCGGTGACAACCATCACGACGCCGACCGAAGGGGCAGAGGTTGCCTCGAACGCTTTGTTCATCGGTGGACTAACCGAGCCGCGGTCGACGGTGACGGTAAAGGAAGGAACGATCACCATCGGAACAACAGTCGCCAATACTGCCGGCGCCTGGAGTATTCATCCCGTAATGGATCCGGTTCAGCACACAGTTACCGCGTTCGCCGTAGACCGTGCAGGCAACCTCGAAAAAGCCACGGCGACCCGGACGTTCACCGTCGTCGTGTCGGCGACGATCGAGAACCCCGCGCAGAATGCCGTGAAAACGGCCACCTTCACCGTTTCAGGATCGACGGACAACGCCGTCACGCACGTGATCATTCAGGAGCTAAAGGGCGCGACGTGGACCCAGGTTGGGGACGCTCCAGCCTCAGGCGGGCACTGGACGAAATCGCTCACCTTCACCCGGGGAAGTCACCAGATCCGGGCCCAAGCCTTTGTCGGGACGACTCCCGGAAAGACTTCGGAGGTCCGGACGTTCACCGTCGATAACAGTGCCCCTGCGAATACGATTGCGGGTCCCCCGGGAGCTGCCCAGGGT
>JAIVGO010000018.1 GCA_020201525.1 Actinomycetota bacterium
GGTCCGGAACTCGTCGAGGAACGCCTTCACGGCCTTCGACTCCTGCTTCTGCGGCTTCTGGTCGATCAGCTCGAAGATCTCCTCGAGGCGACGGGCCTGTTCCTTGACGGCGGTGTTGAGGTCCCCGACCCTCGTGGAGAGCTGGGGGTGCGAGGCGGCCTTCGTCATCGGCCCCAGCCCCCGTTCCAACCGCTTCACGCCGTCGTAGGCGGACTGCAGCTCGTGTTCGAACAGCTCGTGTGCGGTCTCCACGTCCGGTCGTCCTTTCGGTAACGGTTCGGACAATGTGCCCGCTGACGGCCGCGGCTATGCTCGGCGCCGTGGGAGCACGCGCGGCGAAGCCGCCGACGGCGCCGGACCCGGTCCCCGCCGCCCATCTCCGACGTCTGCGCGCCTTCCGGCGAGGCGGCATCGTGATCCTGGCCGTCTTCGTCGCCCTCGGGCTCTCCGGCACGCTCGGCATCCGGACCAAGACCGTTTCCGCGATCGGGAGCGGCTACGAGATGTCGCTGCAGTACCCGGCGAACGAGCGCTCCGCGCAAACCGTGCACTGGGAGCTCTTCCTGCGGCACCCCGGCGGGTTCGACGGCAAGGTCGACGTCGGGATCACGCAGTCCTATCTGGACCTGCTCGACTACAACGACGTCGAGCCGCAACCGTCGGCGTCCCGGACGAGCGGGCCCTATGTGGTGTGGACGTTCGATCCCCCCGACGGCGACGTGCTTCGCGTCTCGCTCGACGCATTCATCCAGGCCAACGCGCACTTCGGTGCGGGAGCGGAGGTGGCCGTGTTCGAAGGAGGAGTTCCCGTGGTCAGCGTGCACTACAGGACCTGGGTGGCACCGTAGATGGAGACCGTCGTCAGGGCCACCATCATGTTCGGGTTCATCTGGTTGGTGATGCGCGCCATCGGGCGCAAGGAACTCTCGGGGCTGACGTCCTTCGACCTCATCCTGTTGATCACGATGGGCGATCTCATCCAGCAGGGGGTGACGCAGCAGGACACCTCGGTCACTGCGGCGATGCTCGCCGTCGCCACGATGGCGCTGCTCGTCGTGGGGACGTCCTACGTCTCGTTCCGGTGGAGCCGGGTGAGCCGGGTCACCGAGGGGCTCTCGGTCGTGATCGTGCGCGACGGGCGGATCCAGCGGGAGCTGCTCCGGATCGAGCGCCTCACCGAGGACGAGGTCAAGGAGGCGGCTCGGGAGCAGGGCATCGCCGACCTTCGGGATGTGACCGTCGGCATCCTCGAGTCCGACGGGCGCTTCTCGTTCATCAAGCGAAGCGAGGTCGATCGGCAGCAGCAGACGACGGACGAGGAGCCGAGGGCGACGTAGCTCAGTGTTGGTGCGCGCTGCCGGCGGGCTGCGCGCCCGGCGCGACCATGAGGTTCAGCGGCTTGCCCACGATCGATCGCGATTCCTGGGCGATCCGCCGCGCGGCCTCGCGCAGCGATCGTCCCGCCGCGGAGTCGGGGTCGGAGACCACGAGCGGGGTGCCCTCGTCGCCGCCCTCGCGCAGCGGCGGGTACAGCGGAACCTGCCCGACGAGCGGCACGCCGAGTGTGTCGGCCGCTTCCTGCCCCCCGCCCTCTCCGAAGATCCGCGTGCGGTCACCGCAGTGCGGGCACTCGAACCAGGACATGTTCTCGATCACGCCGATGGGGCGCAGGTGCGTGCGCTCGGCCATCTTGCCGGCGCGCTCCGCGACCTTGCGCGCGGCCTCCTGCGGGGTCGTGACCACGAGCATCTGCGCGCCGGGCAGGAACGACGCGAGCGAGATGCTGACGTCGCCGGTGCCGGGCGGCAGGTCGATCAACAGGTAGTCGAGCTCGCCCCAGTACACGTCGCCGAGGAACTGGTTGATGGCCTTGTGGAGCATGGGCCCGCGCCAGATCACCGGCGTCTCCTCGTCCACGAAGAACCCCATGGAGATGATGCGCACGCCGTGTGACTCGAGCGGCAGGATCATCTCGTTGAAGGCCACCGGGCGCTGGCCGCTCACGCCCATCATGCGCGGGACGCTGAAGCCCCACACGTCGGCGTCGAGCACGCCGACACGGTGCCCCTCGGAGGCCAGGGCCGAGGCCAGGTTGACCGTGACGCTGGACTTCCCGACACCGCCCTTGCCGGACGCGACGGTGATGACGGTGGTCTTGCCGTCGGTGAAGAACGTGGGCTGCTGAGGCATCCCCGCGGGTTGCCCCTGGCCGTGCCCGTGGTCGTGGCCGGCGTGGCCGTCGCCACCCTGCGCGGGGGCGCCTCCCCGGAGCGTCGTCACCATGGCCTGACGTTGCTCGTCGGTCATCTCCCCGAGGATGACCTCGGCCCCGAGCGGGTCGACGCCCTCGAGGGTGCCGAGGGCGCGGCGCACGTCGCTGTCGATGCGTTCGCGGAGGGGGCAGCCGGCGATGGTGAGGAGCACGTAGACGCGGACGCGGTCGCCCTCGACCTCGATGCCCTTCAGCATGCCGAGATCCTCGATGGGCTTGCCGATCTCCGGATCGAGCACCTGGCGGAGGGCTGCGCGAACCTGGTCCTCGGTGACGGCCACTGCGGCTCCTTGTGGGGCGCTCGTGGGGTGGTCGCGGGATTATCCTGATTGCGACCGTGCTTACCAGAACAATATACGAGGCTCCCGAATGACCGACCCGGCCACCCTCGAGGTGCACAAGGCGCTCGCCGACGACACGCGCTTCCGCCTCTACCGCTACCTCGGGCTGTCGGGGCGCGCGGTGTCCGTGCGCGAGCTGTCGAGGCGGCTGTCCCTCCACCCCAACACCGTTCGCCCGCACCTCCGGCGCCTCGAGGAGGCCGGGCTCGTGACCCGAGAGATCCGCAAGGGACAGGCCGTGGGACGGCCCCAGACGCTCTTCCAGGCCGCCGAGGTCGTCACCGGCGAGGGGCGCGACTACCGGCTGCTCGCCGAGATGCTCTGCGGCCTGCTTCGCGACCGCCGCGACCTGCAGCGGGCTGCCACCCTGGCCCGGGAGTGGGGGCAGTACCTGATCGCCCGGCGGGGGGCGAAGCCGGGCGTCCGGCTCCCCGCCGGGCGCAACCTGGCCCTGTTGCAGGAGGCCATGGCCGAGGCGGGCTTCGAGCCCCGGTTCCGCCGCCAGGGGCGCAAGTCGGTCGAGGTCACGCTCCGGGCGTGCCCGTTCCGCGACCTGGCCGACGAGCACCGCGAGCTGGTGTGCACGCTGCACCGGGGCCTGGTCGAGGGCATGCTGGGCGGTCTGAAGCCCCCGCTCACCCTCAAGGAGTTCAAGCCCCTCACGGAGCGCTCGATCTGCCGCCTCCAGGCCACCGGCTGATCCGGAGGGCGCCTTTCTTCAGCCTTCGCCCGCTCACGCCGATATCTCGGGTGATGGGCGAGAACGACAAGATCATCCGGTTCCCCACGGAGCGGCGTCTCCAGGCCGCGGCGCGCGAGCGTGCCGAGGGCGGCTCCGCCGCGCCCCAGGCCGCCACGGCCGAGCAGCAGGTCGACGCCGGCTCCGAGCCGTTCGCCCTGCTGTCCGTGGAGATCCGGCGCCTTTCTCGGTCCGATTCGCGCCTCGACGGCGACGTCGCCGGGCGGGTCCTCAACCGGTGCGTCCTGGCATCGCTCGAGATCCTGGCCAGGGAGAAGATCCCGGTCGACCTCGCGGGCACCGTGCTCCGCCCGATCGTGGAGGCCACGTTCCCCGGTGCCGGCGGCGCCGCGCGGGCCGCGGCCGCCGCGAACGCGCTGCGGGACGCCGTGCGCAAGGTCCAGCGGGAGGTCGAGCTCGAGTTCCACCCGTTCGGCGCGATCACCACGGGCGCATCCGCGGCGATGCAGGGCGGCGTGAAGGTCACCACCGGCTCCCCGGAGCAGGTGGCCGCGCGGATCCGCGAGCACGCGGCGCCCGGTCAGATCCTCATGTCGGAGCCGGCATGGCGCTCGTGCGAGAACAGGGTCGCCGTGACGAAGCCTGCTGTCGAGGTCACGATCCCCGGCAGCGACGCGCTGCCGACGTATCCTCTAGCCTGACCCATATCTCTAGGCGGGCAGCAAATTTCGCCTCCGAGCGAGAAGGGTTTCCGCCTGGGGCAGCGAATCTTAAGGCGAGTTCTCATCGGGGTTCGCTTTGTTCGGGAAGGCTCCAATGGCCGTCAGCGACTTCGTATCGGGGAGGATGGTCGCGGGATTGTCCGTCCTCGTTTCGGTTGTCCTCTCTCTGCTCTGGTTTGGTCCTGCGGGGATGTCTGATACCTCCCGTTCTTGTGCGAGGCACGAGCTTCATCCAAAACGATCACGAAACACTAGGATCTTCCTCAACCAAAATTGCATGTACACAGCACAGTTTGGGGCCTCGGATGGTCTCTCGCCTACGAGGGCGCAAAATCAGGCTTCAGGCCAAGACTTGTCCTTTCACCAAATGGGAAGTGAGTATCTAGCTCGGGGCGAAGGCGTTGTCGTCCGAGTGTCGGGGTCGACGATCGACGCCGCCGAGACAGCCACAGGGATGGGCATTCGGTGGCTGACTCCGGGGAACCAGTTCCGTGTCTTAGGTCGAAACGCGATGGCTTTCGCACAGGGATTGACCTGGTCCTACCGGACTCGTCAGAACGGCATCAAGCTCGAGGCTCGAGTACGTAAGTCTCGTGGTCGATTTACATATCAGTTTCCCTACATGCTTTTGGGAGGCGCGCATCCCCTTTCGATCGGAGCTGGGGGAACCCTTGTCAGCGATGCCTTCCACATTCCTAGTCCGATCTTGATCGGTGCAAATCGAAAGCGATACGAAGTCGGCCCCTGGACTCTTCTGGGCCGCTCACGGATCTCGTTCGTTGTTGACGATACGGTTCTCCCCGCGGAGGCGTATCCCTATGTTTTGGACCCCACAACCGTGTTCAGTGTCGGCTCGCGGGGGGTAGCCAATTCGACAGAAGGCTCGGCGGAGAGCGACGGCTATGTTAAGGGAGGCTCGTACTCATACCCTCCCGAATCCGCAAGCGAAGAGGACCTGTACGGCAGCTACCTTGAGGTTCAACGATCTCATCTAGGTGCAACGTACTCCATTAGCAATGGGCTGTTGAGGTGGGACACATCATCATTGCCGGATGAAGCCATAGTGGAGTCCGCAGCCCTCGTCATAAGCACTACCCTAGGACCCTTTTCAAGGCAAGGTGTAAATGCACCATGTCCCGCGACAAATTCCGACGGCAGATATCTGACCGCCGACTGGTACGATTTTGGTGACTTGTTAGATGGTAACGATTGGTCTCCTGAGCCTGAGACTGATGCGCTCGCTGGCTTCTGGCTCTCTAACTTTGACCCCAACATAATAAATCTCTATCGGATCCCTCTCGACAATGCGAACGGAATTTCGACCTCAGGGATGACTGGGCTTCGACTTCACGTGACCGGAGATTCTCCTTCGGGGATCAATGGTCTTTGCGTAGCTGCCTTCGACGACCCGTCCCTCCCACATCCTCAGCTGATTATAACATACGTCATTCCACCTAAGGTAGAAGATGCAAACTCCGCACCCGAGCCAGCTCACCCTGGCGACGTCATCGATTTTCGCGTCTATTGGTCTTCTCCCGTCACGGGCCAATCCGTGAGGGCCCTTATCTGTACGAATAATGCATTTCCAATCAATGGGGTGTGTCGGGGTGGAGCGCCGGCCACCTATGCGGTCGGTAGCCTCTCGACGGGGTCGCCTGCCCACGCCTTCTATAGGTCAAGCGCTTCCGATATCGATAGCTCTCCGCACCAGTATTTTGCCTTCGCTTGCGATGGCCTTAACGTCTGCTCTCTGAACTCAGTTCAAAGAACCTTCACCGTGGTAGATCCGCCATGCGGCTTGGGCATTCAGTTTGACGGCGCATGGATTCCCCACTCCGGAGACGTGGGCTACGATAATGGCGTCGATGCGACTCTCAGCGTCCGGAGCGCGGATCTCTGTGATAGCAATGATAACGACCGGACGTCATCGGTCTGGATCATGATTGAAGAGGATAATGGTTTTGGTTATGCGCAGATTGGTTATATCTGGGACAGCAATCTCTGCTGCCTGAGACATTTCTGGCAGTGGACACCTAACGGAGGAGTGGCGGGCCAAACATATACGGCATACTTCGGGTCGCCTTCGCCCGGAGAATCTGATTCCTATAAAGTCTACCGCGACACATCGGATCACAATATACACATGCACATCAACGGCAGTTCCGCTCCTTGTAGCCAAGAACAAGTGTGCGCAGAAACAGATTTCGACCCCCACAGCCGCTGGCCGGACGGTGCTCATGTGGCTATTTACGGTGAGGTAAATTATCCAGGCAGCGACATCTCAGGCGGCGACCAATCAAGGGTTCACGTTTCGTCGATTCTGGTGAAGGAGGGAAACGACGATTACAGCGCGCCAAGCAAGTGGAACCCCGACGTGTTTTGTCCGGCCTTCTTCCACATGGAATCGGTCACTGACTTTGTTCATTTCACGATCTGGACTGACCCTCTGGGTCACGGGAGTCGCTGCCAATGAAAGAACCAGCGGTGTCACGTTATCGGTCCCGTGAGATCGGTCGGGTGGTTATGGCAGTACTCGTGTCTGGCGCCCTTCTCTTCGGTAGCCTATGGGCCTTCCAGGGCAGCTGGTCGCACGGAAGGCAACCCGTAGCCGCCGGGAGTCCGTCAGATGAGCCGCCGACCGTTATCAGGCGGCAGTCATCGCACGAAGTAATCTCCCCGCTTCAAATTACACTCGACACTCCTCCGTCGGATTTCGAGCCTTCGATTTCTGGAGAAGAAGCGATCAATCTCGCCTGGCAACAGCTGGGTTCCTCTGCTCACCCATCAAGGGTTGTAGCCACTCTGGCCCTTTACAACGACACGCCGATGTGGATCGTGGCCTTTGAGGGCTTGTGTGTGCCGGTGATGGGCGGCCCGAGGTTTCAGAATCGTCCCGGGTGCGCGAGTACGGAACTGGACGTAAAGATCGATCCTTCATCTGGAGAGTTTGTCGACGCGTACAGCTACAAATAGAACAAGCCTAGGAACTAGGTTCGCCGGTTTGCCTTACTCCGTCTGAGGGCGACCCCGCCTCACCATTGCCGTTGCCGAAGGACTTCTCGGTGAGGCCCGTGATCCCTGAGAGCAGGTTCGCGAACTCCATCGGGATCACGAACTTCGTCGATGCGCTCGCACCGATCTGTTTCAACGCCTCGAGGTACTGCAGGCTCATCGTGTTGGCGTCGAGCGTCCTCGCGATCTCGAAGATCTTCGACAGCGCCAGCGAGAAGCCCTCGGCCCGGAGGATCGCGGCCTGCCGCTCGCCCTCCGCGGTGAGGATCGCCGACTGCTTCGAGCCCTCCGCCACCGTGATGGCGGCCGACTTCGTGCCCTCCGCCTCGGTGACGACGGCGCGACGGGTCCGCTCCGCGGACATCTGACGGGTCATGGCCTCCTGCACCATGGCCGGCGGGGTGATCTCGCGGATCTCCACGTTCGTGACCTTCACGCCCCACCGCTCGGTGACCTCGTCGAGCTTGGCCCGCAGCGTCTCGTTCATGGCCTCGCGCTTGGACAGCACCTCGTCCAGCGCCATGTCGCCCACGACCGAACGCAGCGTGGTGGCCGCGATGTTCTGCGCCGCGCCCTCGAAGTTCTGCACGGTCAGGACCGACTGCGCCGCGTCGAACACCTTCGTGAACACGATGAAGTCGATCGAGATGGGCGCGTTGTCCTCGGTGATGGCCGTCTGCTGCGGGATCTCGAGGTACTGCTCGCGCAGGTCCACCCGGATCCCGCGGTCCACGAGCGGGATCAGGATGATCAGCCCCGGACCCTTCACGTTGAGGGCCCGACCCAGCCGGAACACCATCATCCGCTGGTACTCCGGGACCACCTTGACGGCCGCCGGAATGAAGATGAGCAGGAAAAAGATCGCGATCCCGATGCCGACAAGTGCGCCGGTCATGACACGCCCCCTTCTACCCGTTCCATGACGGGCTCCACTCGCAAGGTCAATCCGTCCATCCCGACGACCCTGACACGCGTTCCGGCCGGGACGGTCGCCCCGTCGGACTCGGCGGTCCAGCGCTCGCCGGCCACCTGCACCACGCCCTTCGGTTCCAGGATGCTGGTCACCAGTCCGTCGAGCCCGAGGAGGGGCTCACGGCCCGTTCGCTTCGGCAGCCGGCGCGCCCGTACCGCCGCGCCGACGGCGAAGATGAAGAACAGCCCGGTGAAGATCGCCACCGGCGCGATCACCCACGGCGACACGTGCGCGTTCGGCACGCGTGGATCGAACAGGAACAGCCCGCCGAGGATGAGCGTGATCATGCCACCGATCGAGGGTAGTCCGAGCCCGGGATGTTTCAACTCGAGCAGGAAGAACACGGCGGACGCCACGAGCAGCAGGATGCCGATCAGCTGCACGGGGAGCACGCCGAAGGACACGAACGACGCCCCCAGCGACAGGATGCCGCCGACCAGCGCGACGGGATGGTGCAGCAGCCCGGCCACCAGGAGACCGAGCCCGAGATAGAAGAAGATGAACGAGAGGTCGGGGCTGAGGAGCCCGTGCAGGATCGCGCCGCCGATGCCGAGGCCGCGGGTCTCGACGTTGGCGTCGGCGGTGTGCAGCGTGTAGGTCACCGCGCCGTCGGTCGAGCTGATGATCTCCCCGTCCACCACGTCGAGCAGCGACGGCACGTTCGGCTCGATCAGGTCGATGACGTTCAGGCGCAGGGCCTCGTCGGCGGACGCGCTGATCGCGTCGCGCACCGCCCGCTCCGCCCAGTTGGCGTTCCGTCCCCAGTGCTGCGCGTAGCTGCGGATGGTGGCGACCGCGTCGTTCGTGACCTTCTCCTGCTCGATGATCCCGCTCACCCCGACGGGATGCGCGGCGCCGATGTTCGTCCCCGGCGCCATCGCCGCCACGGGACACGACAGCATGATGAAGGTGCCGGCGGATGCTGCCCGCGCGCCGGACGGCGACGTGTAGCAGATCACGGGCACCCGCGAATTCAGGATGGCCTGGGTGATCTTCCGCATCGAGGAGTCCAGGCCCCCGGGCGTGTCCATGGTGAGGAGCACTGCGGCGAGGTGCTGGTCCTCGGCGTCGGAGATGGCTCCGGAGATGTAGTTCGCCTCGAAGGGGTCGACCACGCCCGCCAGGCGCAGCGACATGACGGTCGGAACGGACTGGTCATCCGACTGCGCCATCGCCGGGCTCGCGAGCATGAAGCCCAGGCCACCGGTCATGAGGGCCAGCCTCAGGAATCTCACGGAACCATCATCCCACCAGGGCATCGGGCGGGAAAGGGACTCCCCGGCGGCCGGGGCAGGCCCGATAATGTCCCGGGACGGTACAAGCCGGGCGACGACCCGGCGCCGTATACCCAGGGGAGTCGGATTGCCACCGATCCAGGCGCAGGAACCGCTCTCGGCGAGGGAGGAGGCGCAGCTGGTCGCGCAATTGCTGCTGGGCGACGAGGACGCGATCCGTGACGTGTACCGGCGCTTCGCGCGCCCGGTGTACACGCTCGGCATGCGCCTGCTCGGGAGCTCCGAGGCCGCAGAGGAGCTCACTCAGGACGTCTTCCTCATGGCCTGGCGGAAGGCCGCCCGGTTCGACACGGCCCGGGGCCGCCTGTCCACGTGGCTGATGGCCATCGCCCACAACCTCGCCGTCGACCGCCTCCGCCGCGAGCACGGCGTGACCCGGCCCCATCTGGTGTTCGTGGAGGAGCTCCCGGAACGGGAGGCCGACGAGGGTGGCGGCGCCGGATCGATCGAGTCGGTGGTGCAGCGCGATCTTGCCCGGCGGGCGATGGAGTCGCTGTCCGACGCGGAGCGCGGCCTCCTGGTGCTGGCGTACTTGCGGGGCATGACCGCCCGGGAGATCGCCGAGGCCGACGGCATCCCCCTCGGCACCGTGAAGACGAGGCTCCGCACCGCGCTCATCAAGCTGCGGCGGGCCAACATGAAGGAGCTGTGAGCGTGGACTGCCTGGCGACGAGGGACCGGTTGACGGAGTACGCGGTCTCCACGTTGTCGTCGCACGACCTCGGCGAGGTGGAGGCGCACCTCCAGTGGTGCGCGGGCTGCCGCAAGGAGGCGCGCGAGCTCCGGGAAGCCGCGGCCATGGTGGGGATGTCCCTGCCCCAGTCCGAGCTCCCGTCCGAGCTTGAGCAGCGCGTCGTGCGCGGGGTCCGTTCCGCGGCCGTGCGCGGGCATCCCTCGAAGGGCCGCACGTGGGTCCGCCGGAGCCTCACGATCCTGGCCGCCGTCATCGGCATCCTCGGCATGACCACCGCCGGGTGGCTGTTCGCCCGGCAGCAGCCGCTCGAGAACCAGCTCCGGACATCGGAGCGCCAGGCGAAGCAGTTCGCGGAGCGACTGAACGCCTTCCTGACCAACCTGCCGGTTCCCTCCACCCAGCCACACGACGTGAGCCGAGCCGTCCTCATCACGGCGTCCGGCGGGCCGGGCGGCGGGGGCGCCGTCAGGGTCACGTCGACGCACTTCGAGGACATCGTGCTCGTGACGGTGGGCGGGCTGCCGCAGACCGGGGCGCCCTACCGGGCGTGGCTCGCCGGCGTCTCGGGGAAGCGCCTGTATGTCGGGAAGCTGAGCAACGGCGACTCGGTCACGGAACGTGAGTTCATCGACGACCTGCGCCTGTACCGGTACGTGGAGGTCCGCGACCAGAAGGGCCGGCTCGTCCTGAAGGGCGCGTTCAACACCACAGCCTGACGGTCCGGCCGGAACTCGAGACGCGCTGCTAGCCTTGCCGGAGATGGCAGTGGTGCGCCCCATCCACGCGGACGACGTGCTTCCCCTCGCCGACGGCCGGCGGAACGGTGGCCCGTCCGACGTCGAGGCACTCGACGCCTACTCCAGCGTGGTGACGGGCGTCGCCGAGCGCCTCCTCCCCTCCGTGGCGAGCGTCAGGGTCATGCGAAGGGTCCCCGGCGGACGCCGCGGTGAGGGTGCGGGGTCGGCCATCGTCATCTCGCCCGACGGGTTCCTCCTGACGTCGGCGCACGTCGTCCACGGGACCGACGGCGGCAGCGCGACGTTCTCCGACGGACGGGAGCTGGAGCTCGACGTCATGGGGGAGGACGCGCTCTCCGATCTGGCCGTTCTGCGGGTGCCGGCCTCCGATCTCCCCCCGGCCCGGTTCGGGGACGCCGATCGACTGCGCGTCGGGCAGCTCGTCGTGGCGGTGGGGAACCCCATGGGATTCTCCGGCTCCGTCACCGCGGGGGTGGTCAGCGCCCTCGGGCGGTCGCTGCCGACACGGGCCGGCGCCAACGCCAGGATCGTCGAGAACGTCATCCAGACCGACGTCGCCCTGAATCCCGGGAACTCCGGCGGCGCGCTCGCCGAGGGCTCAGGGGAGGTCGTCGGCGTGGCGACCGCCGTGGCCGGGTTCGGCCTCGGCCTCGCCGTTCCCGTCAACGGCATCACGCGCGGGATCGTCGCCGCGCTGCTGTCCGAGGGCCGGTACCGCCGGGCGTTCCTGGGCATCGCAGGTGGCCCCAGGCCGCTGCCGCCTCGGGTGGCCGGCGAGGTCGGGCGCCGCGGGGGCGTGGAGGTCGTGCAGGTGGTCGGCGGGAGCCCCGCCGACCGGGCCGGCCTGCGGGCCGAGGATCTCATCGTCGAGGTCGACGGCGTGCCGGTGGAGGACATGGGCGACCTGCAGCGCCTCATGACGTCGGAGCGCATCGGGGAGCGAACGGAGCTCCGCGTGTTCCGCGGCGGACGGATGGAGGCGCTTCCCGTCGTGCCGGTCGAGCTCACGGAGTCGTAGGCCGGGCCTCGTGCCCGGCCAGAGTCGTAGGCCGGGCCTTGTGCCCGGCCGGGGACAAGCCCCGGCCCACCTACGTCTTGTCGAGGGCTTCGCAGAGGTACGCGAGGCTCTTCGGATACCGGTACTCGATAGACATGTGCCCCGCGTCGAAGAGCTCGATGAAGTGGGACACCCCGAGGTCCTGGAGCTCCTTGCTCACGGCCACCGCCCCGTTGTCGAGGAACCACTCGTCCTTGCGGCCGGCGTCGATGTAGATCGCGACGAGCGAGCGGATGGCCTCGGCGTAGCGCGGCACCATCCGCACCGGATCCCAGACGAGCCACCGCTCCCACACCTCGTCGACGAGCCGGCCGGTGTGCACGTCGTAGGGCAGGGTGACGCTGCCATCGTCCTCCGCCGAGTAACAGGCAGCCATGCACCAGTCGTTCAGCAGATGGCCGTCGGACTCCTTGGCGAACGCGGGTCGCGAACGGAAGTCCTCCCAGAACCGGTCGAAGGATCCGCCGTACTCGTCGCGGAGCACGCGAACCGATCTGCGGAAGTCCGCGAGGTAGCAGGCCTCGAAGAGCGCGTCGCCGGCATGCGACGCGAGCGCGCCGAACAGGTCGGGGCGCAGCATGGGCGTGACGAACGCGCCGTAGCCGCCCGACGACTTCCCCTGGATGCCCCGCTTCTCCGGCCGGGGGTCCGTGCGGTAGCGCTCGTCCACGAACGGGACCAGCTCCTCGCACAGGTAGTCGTGGTACCGCCCGGTGCCCGGCGAGTTCAGGAACTGGCTGCCCCCGAGCGACGTCCAGGCGTCGACGAACACCACGATGGCCGGCGGCGCCTGCTCCCCGGCGAACAGGTCGTCGATGAGCTCCAGGTAGTTGGATCGGAACGCCGCTCGGTTGCGCCACATGTCGATCTGCCCGGTCAGCCCCTGGATGACGTACACACTCGGGTAGCGGCGATCGTCGTCGCGGTCGTATCCCGGCGGCGTGTAGACCCACAATGGGCGCTCCGCCGGATCGCCGAGGGGGTTCCCCGACAGGAGCTCGCTGCGGAACGTGTGCTCGTCGATCCGGCCCGCGAACTCCCTGTCCCAGGGTTGCATGTGCCTCAGGAAACCGGATCCATGGCCAGCTGCACCGAGCCGACCATGTGCATCTCGGTGCCGCTCAGCGCTCCCCCGGACGGGAGGCCCTCGAACGTCATCGTGAGATCGAAGTCCGCGAGCGCCAGGCCCTTGACGATGTTTCCGGCCTCGGGGTCGAACCAGCACGTCTGCGTTCCCTTCATCGAGCCGCCGTACCGAAGGGTGACTCCGCGCAGCGCGTCGACCCCCGTCGTGCCGCTCTGGCCGACGAGCCCCTGGAACATCGACATCAGCTTGGACAGGTCGAGCGTCAGATCGAGGGGCACCCGGACCTCGCTCTCGATGACGGCCGTCCGCTCCCCGGACACGGTCTCGTAGCGATCGAACGTGTTGTGGGTGCTGTAGTCGATGGTCCCGCCGCCCAGCGGGAAGGGGCGGCTGTACGTCTTGTCCCACGTGTCCCCCGGACCGACGGGTCCATCGGGGAGGAGGGGCGTGAGCTGATCGAACCCGGGGATGGACCCGAGCCCGCCGCTGCCACCGCCCAGGGCTCCCGCGCCGCCGCTGAGGATCCTTCCGTCCGGCGTGATGCGCAGCTTGCTGTGGACGTCCCCGATGGTGTTGGGGACGCTCTGGCCGTTCACGGAGAGGGTCAGGTCTTCCATCGAGAACTCGATCGTCGCCACGCCCCGGTCGTCGACGGCGAGCGTCCGGTAGCCCGCGGTCGAGTCCATCGTCTCGTTCAGCGGTTGGTCGTGGCCACTGATCCCCAAAGTCGCGTCGATCCCCATGTGCATGCGATAGCTGATCGTGTTGTCCCTCTTGAAGTCGAGGGCCAGGGCCACGTCGGGGCCGCCGTTCGAGCCGCCGCGCGTGAAGAGGAACGCGAGCGCCGCTGCGACGAGCACCGTGACGGTGACGAGCGCGGTGAGGATCCGGGTTTTGGGGGACCGCGGGCGCTCCGGGGGAGCGGACACGAAGCTGTCGACGGGGCGGGCGGGCGGCTCCGGTGCGGCAGGCGGCTCCTGCATCGCTCTCGACTGTCGCAGATGCGCGGGGTTGCGGCAAATACCCCGATAGACTGCTTCCATGCCGGGCATCACCGACCTCGTGGGCATCGGGCTGGCCGGCGGACAGGGCGTGCGGGCCAGGCCGCTCACGCTGAAAGCGCCCGGCTACCTGCGATCGAAGGCCGCCATGTCGTTCCTCGGGCGGCGTTTGATCCACTGGGTCATCCAGGTGCTGGCCGCCGAGGGGATCAAGGAGTACTACGTCGTCGCGCACGGCAAGGAGAACCGCTACCAGATCAAGGTGATGATCGGGTACGGCGAGCAGCTGGGGGTCGACGTGCAGTACTCGCCGGTGAAGTACGACGCGCTCAGCAGCGGCAGCGCGGACTCCACCCTTCGCATGCTGGAGCACTGGGACCTCTCGGGGCCGGCGCTCGTGTTCCCCACCGATTCGATCATCGACTTCGAGCTCGAGCCCATGTATCGCACGCACCTCGAGCGGCAGCCGGTCGCCACCGTGGCTGCGATGACGAGAGGCCCGGTCGAGGTGGCCGGGAAGTACGGGGTCATGCTGACCGATGCCGAAGGGCGGATCGTGGAATTCGTCGAGAAGCCGACGCTTCAGGAGCTTCGCGATCACTACGCCGACGTCCCGGCCGCCGATTTCGACCGCCTGCCCCTGCTCACGAACGCGGGGTTCTATCTCGTGGATTCGGCGACACTTCGCGGGCTCGCGGACAACGTCGAGATCGCGACGCTCCGCCGGGACCGGCTCGATTTCGGCAAGGACCTGCTGCCGTGGCTCGTCGGCAACGGGTACCCCGTGTACGCGCACACCGTGCGCGCCGTGGGGGATCTCGGCAACGTGCAGGATTACCTGGAGACCATGGTGGACGCGCTCCACGGCGACTTCGAGTCCGTCACGCGCCAACTCGGACCGCCCTTCGATCCCGAGCGCAACGTGTGGATCGCGCCGGAGTCGCTGTCGTTCCGGGACGAGCGCAGCGGCAAGACGCTCGCCGAGAAGCTCGGCGAAGGGCTCGTGACGATCGGACCGGCGGTCCGCATCGGCAGGTTCTGCGAGATCGGCCCCGGCGTCGTCATCAGCGAGTCGAACCTGGACGACGACGTCGAGGTTCGCGAGGGGGCGTACATCTCGCGATCGCAGATCCGCGACGGGGCCATCGTCGGCCCAGGAGCCCGGCTGCGGTCCTCGGTCGTGGGATCGATGACCGAGATCCGCTCCGATCACGCGAAGCGAACGGTGATCGAGGACGGCGTCGCGCTCGGCGACGAGGTCACGGTGTACGCGGGCGTTCGGTTGCAGGGAGGTGTCGCCGTCTACCCGCGACTGAAGATCCCGGCCGCCATCGACGTGCCGCCGGGGGCCGAGATCACCGAGGCCGAGGACGTGCTCCGATACCTGTGACGGCGACCCGGCGCTTCGGCAAGGCGTGATGCGGTACGGGCTGGCGTTGCCGCACTACGACTTCTCGTTCCCCGACCACGAGCCCGTGACGTTCGACCGCGTCGCGGAGTTCGCCCGCACCGCGGAGGGCCTCGGGTTCCACTCGGTGTGGATCTCCGACCACTTCTTCCTCTCGCTGGAGCGGTACGGCGGCAGCGACGAGCTGCTGGGGTCCCTCGAGCCGTTCACGACGCTGGCGGCGCTGTCGCAGGCCACGGAGCGGATCCGGCTGGGGACGCTGGTGGCGTGCGCGCCGTTCCGCCACCCCGGGATCCTGGCCAAGCAGGCCACCGCCCTCGACCTGCTCTCGGAGGGACGCCTCGACCTCGGGATCGGGGCCGGGTGGTACGAGGACGAGTTCCGCGCCTTCGGCTATCCGTTCGGGACGACGGGGGAGCGTTTCGAGCTCCTGGAGGAGACGCTGGGCGTGCTCGGCCAGCTGTTCCGCGACGGTCCGGCCGACCACGACGGGCGCCATTTCCGGCTTCGCGGCGCGTACAACCATCCCGTTCCGGCACAGTCGCCCCGGCCGCCGGTGTGGCTGGGGTCGAAGGGCGGCGATCGATCGCTGCGACTCGCCGCGCGCTACGCCGACGGCTGGAACACGGTGTGGCGATGGGAGCCGTCGGCGTACGCCGAGCGGGTGGCGGCCGCGCGGCGGGCGTGCGAGGCGGAGGGCCGCGACCCGTCCACGCTTCGCCTGTCCGTCGGCCTCTACGCTCTCGTCGGCGAGGACGACGCCGATCTCCGGGCCCGCTTCCGGCAGTTGCAGGCATGGACACCGGGCGGAGCGCTCGACGGGCAATCACTCCAGGAGTTCACGACGGGCGCGTTCGTCGGCACGCCGGAACGCCTCCGGGAGCTGGGGCAGGAGTTCGCCGACCAGGGCGTCGAGGAGATCATCCTCAGCCCGGCGTCGCTGCCGTTCGCCTTCTTCGATCCCTCGATGCTGGAGCTTGCATCGGCCACGTTGGTCGCGCCGAGCTGACGCCGTGGACTTCCTCGAGGCCGCGCTCGCCGTGCTTCGGGACGAGGGCAAGCCGTTGCACTGGACCGTGGTCCAGGATCTCGCCCTGAAGCGCGGCTACCTGGACCCCTTCACCCAACGCGGGATCCGTCAGGGCGTGATCGCGGCGCTGGCCCAGGCCGCCACCGACGGGACCGTGAGGAAGGCCGGGAAGGGCGTCTACGAGCTGGTCTGAGCCTTGGGCGGCCGGCCTCGGCGCTTCGCCGTGGACTTCGCCGGGCGTCCGCGCCGCTTCGCCGTGGACTTGGCCGCACGCCGCTTGGCCGTCGACTTCGCCGGGCGCCCCCGTCGCTTGGCCGTGCTCTTCTTGGCCGACGCGCTCTTCGGCGGCCTGCCCCGGCGCCGGGGCGCTTCTCCCGCCGCGACGGTACGGCGCCGGCCGCGCCTCGGCGGCCGACCACCGGCGGTGAGCTCAGACAGATGCGTCGAACAGAAATCCTTCACAAAGCTGCGGTTCCCGACCTTGATGGTCACCGTTTCCGCAGCCGGTCGGCCGCATACGTCACACACCAAGATGAATTGCTCGCCCATCGTGAAGCCTCCTCCCGCCAGGGAACGCGATCGAGACGCAACTATATTGCATTGAGCGAGACTTTCGCCAATCGCGCCGCTAGCGTCGGTAGGAGATCGTGGAGAAACGCTCGAGTTTCTCGAACTCGTGGTGCGCCTCGATATAGCGCACGGTGCCCGAACGCGACCGCATGACCATGGAATAGGTCGCCGCGCCGTCGGCGTCGTAGTGCACGCCTCGCAGGAGCGCGCCGTTCGTGATGCCGGTCGCCGCGAAGAAGACGTCCTTGCCGGAGACCAGGTTCTCGAGCGTGAGGACCTCGCCGACGTCGAAGCCGGCCGATTCGAGCTTCTCGCGTTCGTCGTCGTTGCGCGGGTACAGCCGCCCCTGCATGTCGCCGCCCAGACATTTCAGCGCGCACGCGGCGATCACGCCTTCGGGCGTCCCGCCGATCCCCATCAGCATGTCGATCCCCGAGTCGGGCCTGGCGGCGGCGATGGCCGGCGCGACGTCGCCGTCGGTGATGAGGAACACCCTGGCGCCCGATTCGCGGCAGCGCCTGATCATCTCCTCGTGCCGGTCGCGGTCGAGGATGACGACCGTGATGTCCTCGGGGCGCAGGCCTTTCGCCCGCGCCACGCGCCGGACGTTCTCCTCCGGCGGCGCGGTGATGTCGAGCGCGCCCACCGCCCCGGGGCCCACGGCGATCTTCTCCATGTACACGGCGGCGCCCGGGAAGAACATCGTGTCGCGCTCGGCCACGGCGACCACGGAGAGCGCGTTGGGCTGCCCCAGGCTGGTGAGCCGGGTGCCGTCGATGGGATCGACGGCCACGTCGACGGCCGGGCCGTTGCCGTTGCCGACCTCCTCGCCGTTGTAGAGCATCGGCGCCTCGTCCTTCTCGCCCTCGCCGATCACGACGACGCCGGCCATGGCCACGGTGTCCAGCATGAGGCGCATGGCGTCGACGGCGGCCTGGTCGGCGGCGACCTTGTCGCCGCGTCCGACCCACCGGGCGCCGGCCAGCGCCGCGGCCTCCGTGACGCGGACGATCTCCAGGGCGAGGTTGCGATCCGGCCGATCGTCGTCCATCAAAGGAGCACCTCCAGGATGCAGTTGGGGTCGGCGGCCTCGAAGACGACCCGCTCGACCGCCGCATGGTACGGCAGGTCGAGGTGCAGCTCCTCCGCCAGGCGCCGGACGTCCTTCGCGGACTCGACGCCCTCGACGGTCATGCCCCGGCGTTCGAGATCGCGGACCACCTCGTCGGGATGGCCCCCGGCGCCGACGAGCTCCCCGTACAGGCGGTTGCGGCCTCCGAGGCTCGTGACGAGCACGTCCCCGAGGCCCGCGAGGCCGAGCGCGGTCTCCGCCCGACCGCCGACCGCCACGATCATCTCGGTGATCTCGTGGATCGCCTTGGTGAACAGCGCGGCCTTCGCGTTCTTGAAGTCCTCGTCCAGGACCTTGCCCAGCCCGTCGAGCAACCCGGCGCCGATCGCGGCCACGTTCTTCAGGACCGTGCAGTACTCGACGCCGATCACGTCGTCGGTGAACTGCAGCTGGAACGTCCGGTGCACGAGCGGCTCACCGGCCTTGCGGGCGTCGATCTCGTTGGCGGACGCCCACACCGCCGTGGACGGGAGCCCCTGCGCGAGCTCGGCGGCGAGGCAGGGCCCGGCCATCGCGACCACGGTGGCGTGCGGCAGCTCCTCGGCGTACACCTCGGACATCCGCTTGCCGGTCTCCGGCTCCAGGCCCTTGCCCAGCGAGACCACGAAGGCCGAGTCGTGGATCTCCTCGCGCACCATCTCCGAGAGGGAGCGAGCGCCCGAGGAGCTGGCGCCCATGACGGCGACCTCGCAGCCGGCGGCGGCCTCCCCGAGCGCCTCGGGCCCGTGGATCCGCAGGGGGGTCGGCAGGTGCTCCGGAAGGCTCGGGTGGCGGCCCTCCTCCCGGATGTGGCCCAGGACCTTGTCGTCGTAGGGATTGGCCCAGAGCGCGGTGTCGATCCCTCGGCGCGCGGCGTGCATCGCCACGGCCGTGCCCATGGCGCCGGCGCCGAAGACGGTGAATCTGGCCACCGGCTCACGATAATTGGGGGATGGACGCCGAGCATCCTCACCGGCTGAGCCCGCCCACGACCTACGGGCTGCTGACCGTGGGCGTCGTGGCCGTGTCCTTCTCGGCGATCTTCATCCGGCAGGCGCACGCGCCGGCCCTGGCCATGGCCTTCTGGAGGAACCTCATCGCCACGGCCCTCGTGCTGCCGCCGGCGCTCGTCCTGCACCGGGAGGAGTTCCGTTCGCTCACCCGACGGGACGTGGCGGTTGCTCTGCTGTCGGGCGCGTTCCTCGCGGCGCACTTCATCACCTGGATCCCGTCGCTGCAGTACACGACGGTTGCGGCCAGCACGGTGCTGGTGTGCACGGTGCCGGTGTTCGTGGCGATCGGCTCGCTGTGGGTGGGCGAGCGCGTGAGCCGGGGTGCCGCCGTCGGGATCGCGGTCACGCTCGCCGGAGCCATCGTCGTGTCGGGTGGGGACTTCGGCGTCTCGTCCCGGGCGGTGCTCGGCGACGTCCTGGCGCTGCTCGGGGCGATCTTCGCGGCCGGGTACTTCCTCATCGGGCGCAACCAGCGCCAGCGCCTGCCGCTGCTCGTGTACGTCACGATCGTGTACGCGACCTGCACGGTCGTCCTCGTGCCGGCGATGGCCGTGGGCGGCGCGCGGTTCACGGGGTTTCCTGCCGCCACGTGGGGCTTGTTCGTCCTCATGGCGGTCGTGCCGCAGATCCTGGGACACACCGTCTTCAACTTCCTGCTGCGCGATCTCGATCCCACCGTGATCACGGTCGCCATCATGGGCGAGCCGGTCGGCGCCGCGTTGCTGGCGCTGGCATTCTTCAGCGAGGTCCCGAGCTGGTGGACGGTGCTGGGCGGCGTCCTCATCCTGCCCGGCATCTACGTTGCCGTGACCGCGCAGGCCCGGAAGCCGGGGGAGGTCCCGGTTCCGGCGGAATGACCCGCGCGTTACAGTGCGGCCGATGGCGAGGAAAGCGCCGCCGGTCACGGACATCCGCGATGTGCAGGTCATCAAGCACGATCGCAGCTTCCTCCTGACCGACATGCACGGGGACGTCCCGGAGGGCAACACCGCCGCGCTCGGCCTGTACCACAAGGACACGAGATTCCTGTCGCGCTTCGATCTCACGATGGACGGACAGCGGCCGCTGCTGCTGCACTCGTCGACCGAACGCAACTACTCGCAGCTCGTCGAGATGGTGCTGCCGTTCAGCGCCGTCGACCCCCAGGGGTTCGAGCACAAGGAGAACGTCACGCTGTCGCGGTACCGGCTGCTCGGCGACGCGCTGTTCGAGCGCCTCAAGGTGGCCAACTTCGGGAGAGACCGCAGGACGATCGCGGTCTCGCTGCGCTTCGCGTCGGATTTCCTCGACCTCTTCGAGGTCCGGGGGATCGAGCGGGAGCAGCGGGGCCAGATGCAGAAGCCGCGCGTGGACAGGAACCAGGTCGAGCTGTCGTACCGGGGCCTCGACGGCGCGATCCGGAGCTGCACGTTCCGGTTCTCCCCGCAACCCGACACGCTCACGGAGGCCCACGCGGAGTTCTCCTTCGACCTGGAGTCCCGGAGCGAGGCCGAGATCGGGATCGAGATCGTGCCGCAGGTGGGGGGCGACGCCGCGTCTCGCCGGTCCCTGCAGGAGGCGCGCGGACAGCTCGAGCGTGACTACTCCCGGTGGCGCAAACAGTGCACCAGGTTCAAGACGTCGAACCTCCAGCTGTCGCGGTTCCTCGACCGGGGGATCCTCGACCTGCGGATGATGCTGTCGATCGGCGACGACGGTGTCCCGTGGATCGACGCCGGCGTGCCGTGGTTCTCGGCGATGTTCGGCCGCGACAGCCTGCTGACGGCCTACGAGTGCATGGGCGTCAACCCGGAGCTCGCGTGGAACGTGCTGCGGGGCCTCGCCGCGCTGCAGGGCAAGCAGGAGGACGACGTGCGTGAGGAGGAGCCCGGCAAGATCCTGCACGAGGTCCGGGTGGGGGAGATGGCCGCCGCCGGCGAGATCCCGCACACGCCGTACTTCGGATCCGTGGACTCCACGCCGCTGTGGCTCATCCTGCTGTCCTACGCGTACCAGTGGACGGATGACCTCGAGTCCGTGAAAGCCCTGTGGCCGAACGCGCTGGCGGCGCTGGAGTGGATCGACAGGTACGGCGATCGGGACGGCGACGGGTACGTGGAGTACGTGAAGCGCGCGCCGCGCGGCCTGGACAACCAGGGGTGGAAGGACTCGCACGACGCGGTCGTCTATCCGGACCGGACGAAGGCGCCGCCGCCGATCGCTCTCGTCGAGGTCCAGGGCTACGTCTACGACGCGAAGCGCAGGATGGGATGGCTGGCGCGGGCGCTCGGCGACGAGGAGCTCGCCGTGCGGCTCGACCGAGAGGCGGAGGATCTGAAGGAGCGCTTCAACCGGGACTTCTGGATGGAGAAGGAGAGCTACTACGGGCTCGCGCTGGACGGCGACAAGAAGCTCGTCACGACCATCACGTCGAACCCGGGCCATTGCCTGTGGTCGGGGATCGTCGACGTCGAGAACGCGGGCCGCGTCGCCCGGAAGCTGATGGGGGCCGCGCTGTCGAGCGGATGGGGCATCCGCACCCTGGCCGCCCGGCAGGACGCCTACGACCCGATCGGCTATCACACGGGGTCGATCTGGCCGCACGACAACGCGCTCATCGCGCACGGGCTGAAGCTGTACGGCTTCGACCGGGAGGCCATGCAGATCATCGACCAGCTCTCGCTGGCCGGCGCGTTCTTCCCCTTGGCGCGCTACCCGGAGCTGTTCTGCGGGTTCTCCCCCGACGAGGTGCCGCTGCCGGTGGAGTACCCCGTGGCCTGCCGCCCGCAGGCGTGGGCCTCGGGCGCGCCGTTCATGATGATCCGGTCCTACGGGGGCCTCGTCGCCGATGCGCCGAACCGCACGCTGTACATCTCGCAGCCGTCGCTCCCGTCGTGGCTGGAGGAGGCCGAGATCCAGGGGATGCGCGTCGGGAAGGCGCGAGTCGACCTCGCGCTCAGCCAGCGCGGCGGGGTCACCGCGATCCACGTCCCCCGCAAGGAGGGCGACCTCGAGATCCTCATCCGCCAGTAGCGGCGGGCTGCCGCCGCGGGAGCGATGCGTGCGTTATGCCGCGGGCGGCGACGGTCCGACCCGCGCCCACTTCCCCGCCTGCCGGTCCTTCTCGCCCTTCTCCCGATGGTCCCCCCGACACCGAGGCTTCATGTTCGGATGCGACGTGCTCCCGCAGGCCGCATAGGGCTCCACGTGATCGAACTCCGGTCTGAACCGCCTCCCGCAGTCGATACAGGCCACGCCCTCGAACTCCGGTGGTTCCCCGAGCTCGAGCGCGACCTGGACCTCCACGGCGATGGTGCGTGACCACCGTTTGAGGTGCCTGAGATCCTTGCCGTCGTAGAACACCCCACTCAGGAAGGCATCCTTCGCGATCTCCTTGGCGGTAGCCGGAGCCACGGGACCGACGCCTGGGATCTTGCACACCTCCCCGTCCCTGACGTCGCTCCACCCACGCTTCGCCACCTCGTGGCTCACCAGGACCACGAGCTCGGGGCGCTTGGCCCGGCCTTTGCCGTTCCCGGAGAGCAGAGCTGCGTACGCATCGGCCAGGTGGTGCTCGAAGGGCTCGTGCTCGCCCTCGCCGCGGGTTCGCTTGGCCGCTCTGGCCCGCCGCTCGGCCTCGGCTTCGGCTCGGGCCACGATCGGGGTGCCCACATGGGGCTCCAGGCGCAGATGGACGTTCACCATTCCCAGGTCGTCGGTGTGGCTTCGGGCGGAACGAGCCTCGCGCTGGCGCTCGGCCAACCCTCGGTGCTGCTCGGCTTCGAGCTTCACCTTGCGCGCCTGCTCCTTGAGCACCTGGAACGACGACATCCGTGCCAGCGGGACGAGCTCCCGGGCTGCCCCGGGTGCCGCGGCCTCTGCCTTCGCGATCTCCGCCGCCTGGGGAAGCGACACTTCGCCCTGTCGCATCGCAGCCCGAAGCTCCGGTGCTTCCTCGATGACCTTGGCCGTCTCGAGAGTCGTCTTGGCCTCGCCGACCGAAGTGCCGGTGGTGCGGGCGAGCTCCGCTTCATCGCGCGCGGCCCGAGCGAGTGCCGTCACGCCGAACGACGCCAGTCGCTGCGCTTGCGCGTACGCCCGGAGTGCCTCGCGCCGCTCGTCGGCCGTGAGCGCCGCCGGCTCGAGGGTCGCATTGGCCTGCTCGAGCATGGCGATGGCACCACCAAGGTGCTTCGCCGGCTCATCCACATCCATGCTCGTAACGATAGCGAACACGTGTTCGACTCGCATCACCCATCAGGTGGATATCGCCAGATCCACCGGGGGATTTCGCATAACGCAGACCGAAGTTGGTTCCGCCGACGCGACCACTAGGATTGCCTCGATGGATCTCACCCTCACCGCCGAACAGGAGATGGTGCGCAAGACGGCGCGGGACTTCTCCGACCGCGAGATCGCGCCGTTCGCCCGCGACTGGGACCGGGCCGAGGAGATGGATCGCGCGATCGTCGGCAAGCTCGCCGAGATCGGGTTCCTCGGCGCCCCACTGCCGGAGGAGTACGGCGGCGGCGGGCTCGACAACGTCTCGTACTGCCTGATCATCGAGGAGGTCGGGCGGGCCGACTCCAACGTTCGCGGGATCATCTCCGTCAACACCGGGCTCGTCGGCAAGACCGTCTACAAATGGGGGACCGAGGAACAGAAACGCC
>JAIVGO010000074.1 GCA_020201525.1 Actinomycetota bacterium
GTATCGGCATCGTCGTTCGCGGTCGCGGTGTGATGCACGACGAGCTTCTTCGTCGCATAAAAGGCTTGGGGCCACTCCTCGGTGCCCGATGTGTTGAAGCGGTACGACTCGTCGGCGCCCCACTGTGCGCGCGTCACGACGGAGGGCTGCGTGAGCGCTTGCGCTTCCGGATGTGCGAATCGCAACGGCCTCGGGCCGTCGGTCGTATTGATCGCGACGATGCGAACGCCGTCGTTCGCACCGCGCACCTGGACGGCAACGGCGTCGTTCGCCGGCACGAGCGCGGAGTACGTCCGCCCGCCGCTCGACGGCAGCTCGTCCTGGTGGGCAACGACCCAGGAGCTCCACCGGGAGCGCGCGGAGAGGAAGCGGATCGCGGGCTCGTCTCCGGCGGACCAAGAAACGGCGGCGAAGTCGATAGGGAAGCGGTTGCGGATCACGGCCGAGACGCCGGCGACGGATCCGACGCGAGAGGTTGCGGCCAGCGTGTGCGGCACCCCGCGCTCGAGCGCCGGCGTCGGAAGCACGACAAGCGCAATCGCCAGGACGCCGCCGCCGAACCATACGCGCATTGGAAATCGATCCTCTCGCCGAAGCGGCATGCTACGCGTCCGAGACAGCACCTGCATCCGGGTTGCCCATCCACGGAGAACTTCGGCCGTTTTGCCCCGGACCGGCTGCCGCAGGTCCAAGACATCTTGGAGACGACCTCACGTCATACAAGAAAAACGGTCCCTTACTTGTATAGCCACCGGTTCCTCGACGGCAATGGACGGATTGGCCGGCTCTTGATCAGTTTCTACCTTATCGAGCGTGGCGTCCTCCAGTGCCGTTGCTCTTTGTGAGTCCCTACTTCGAGCGACGACGCGCGCAGTATTACGATCTACTGCAACGTGTTCGACAGTACGGCGAGTTCGAGCGGTGGATCGTCTTCTTTCTTTCCGCTGTCGAGGTGCGGGCGACCGATGCCTTGCGTCGCGCAGAACGTCTCCGCGCGATACTTGACGGATTCCGGGCTGCGCTCTTCGAAAACCGTATTCGCGGCGCCGCGGATCAACTCCCGGATCAATTGCTGGCGAGCCCGTTCATTACTGCACAGCGTGCGTCGAAGCTGCTGGTATCACGCACCAAGGCGCAACGTTGCGAACGCCGGCCCCGGATGGCGCCACCGACGCGATCGCGCGAACATGGCTCAGACTCATGGAGGGGAGTGCCGTTCTGGACGTAGGTTTCCGGACGTCATGAAGAATTGAGCTCGTGACCCAATGACGGGTCACGAGCTCGGAGACCCAAAGACCCAGGTGTCGCCAATCGCAGCTGTTTGACCAGTCGCAATACCTCCGAAGAGGACGACACCGTTGACACCGCCGTCGTACGTGATGCCCATTGCATGTCTTGCGGCTGGGGCGACCGGTGGTTCGACCTCTCGCCAGCAATTCGGATAGCCGGCGTACACGTCATCGCAATCCGTTTGCCAGATCCACGTCCGCTGCGAATCGACACAGGGCGATGCAGTCGCGCATTGGGGAGTTCCCCCGAAGAGGAATGGGTCATGCACTCCAGCAACTGGTCGGACGAACGCCACACCCAGCGAGCTGAGCCGGCCCGGGCAAATGTTCCCACTAGCGACGCCGAAGCCGTAGTAGGAACCATTCACTGGGTTCTTTATAGCGCCGGGCGTGAGACACGCTCCTCCGAGGTATGCGCCGGAGGCGTACCCATCCGTTTCGTACCGAGTCCATGCTCCCGTATTCGCGTTGAACTCCCACGAGTCGGCGAGCGCGCCTCCGTAATGCAGCGCACTGTAATACCACCCGCCGAACAAGAAATATCGTCCCTGCGCAGGGTTTCCCATGTTAACTAGGGCGGCACCACGACGCGGCCAGGGCGCGTTGCAATCATCGATATTCACGTTGGTGCCCGATGGGCAGGATCCCGTCGGCCACTTCACCCAAGACGCGCTGATCGATCCGGCATTGTTGGTCAGTCCGAGCGTCCAAACCGTCCCTAGCTCGCCGCCCTGCGACGGCCACTCGCCGTATTCCTCGCACTCCCAATAGTACGTCGGGCCTTCCTTATAAAGGTTCAATCCCATCTTCTCGCAGCCGCTGAACAGAACCGCTCGCCCGGAAGTTCCATTGCTGCCCGCAAGCGCGGCGTGGAAACGAGGGCCGGGCACAGCTCCCGTCTGTGTGATGAGATGCCACGACCGATTCACGCCGTCCCACCACCATGTGTCTCCATAACAAGCGTCGTAGTGCACGACTCCACCGGAGATGAGAGGCGTAGAGGCGGACGCCTGGCAGTTGTTGCCCAGCGTCGGGTCGGGGGAACCGACCGAATGCTTTGTGCCGCCGTATAAGACCACGTGGCCGATGTTTGGGTCATAGAACATCGAAGCCAGGTACCTAGCACCCGGGCTAGGAGAACTTGCAAAGGGACCGGACCAAGTGCCCGTCGCGTCGGCTCGCGTCCAGGTTGCATTCGATGCGTTCGAGCAATACGAAAATGGAATCGTTTTGCCGGCCGCAGTTGCGGTTTTGCCCGTCACGAGCTGTAAGCACCCGCCGAAAACCACGGTTTGGCACGTCGTGGGATCGAATGCCATGGCGGATCCCCAAGCTGCCGTCGGTCCGGACGACAAGGATTGCGTCCATGTCGGCGCGGCTGGCGCCGCCGAGCACGAGAGGCCGACGCCGCCACCGCCTCCACCATCGACGGTTTGCCAGGCGCCCGCACTTTGCGCGAAGACGACCGCGATCAGAAGCACAGTGACGGTGATCGTTAGTAGGCGCGAGTTCGCGCGAGCTACTCGGCTCATGAGAACCTCCCCCGGCTTGGACACGCCAACGGTACGAGCGCCCCGTTGTGTCAGTCAAGACGAATACGTGCCGCAGCGCCCAGTCGGTAGCGAAGTCGGGTCCTCCGTGGGTTCTCCGCGTCTTTCGATCAAATCAACGACCGCGTAATGATTTCGAAAACCCTTGTGGGCACTGACCGCTCGATAGTGCGTCGTTTACGCCCTCATTGTTCGAACACACGTTCGACTCAATCAGCACAAAAATGATCTGAATTAATCATCAATTAACTTCAAGTGTTGATTGACTCATGTCGAACAGTGGAGTATCGTGCCACGCGGTGGAGGAAAAGGGAGGAGCAGTGTGGCGTTCTTCGGCGGGGAGTTCGAGCACTCGCTGGACGAGAAAGGACGGATCATCTTGCCGTCCAAGTTTCGCGGCCGGCTCGAGCAGCTCGTCATCTCCCGCGGGATGAACGCGCGGTGCGTCGCGATCTATCCACCGGATGAGTTCCAAAGTATCTCGGAACGGCTGACACAGGCGGGAGGCAAGGCACGCGAGGTCGCTCGCTTCATCTACTCGGGGGCGAGTGAGGAGGAGCCGGATAAGCAGGGCCGGGTGGGCATTCCGGAACCGCTTCGACGGTACGCAGGATTGCAACGCGAAGTAACGGTCATCGGTGTCGGGAACCACATTGAGATCTGGGATCGGACGGTCTGGGCGGACCGGATGTCCGGGATGGAGGAACAGCAAGACGCACTGCTGGTCGATGGGGGAGACCTGCCGATTTGAGGGAGCACGTTATGAGGGAGCAGCAGCCACAAGAACGTTCGGCCGTACGAGAGCTCGGAGACAGCGTGTTGCTGCTCGGCCTCGCCGCATCAAGCCTCGCCGCATACGTCGGAATTGCATTCGCCGTCGTGAAGGTGTTCGCGCGCTGACAAAACGATGAACGGGCCGGCGCACGTTCCGGTCCTCGCACACGAAGTAACTGCGCTCCTTGTTCAAAAGGGGAGCAGGACGATCGTCGACGCAACACTCGGCGCCGCCGGACACGCCGAGACGCTGTTGGAAGCGATGGGGGAGCACGGCAAGTTGCTCGGCATCGATCGCGACCCGGATGCGATCGCGACGGCGCAGGAACGCCTGAAGAGATTTGGAAGCAACGTGAAGCTGGTGCAAGGGAACTTCGCAGATGTGGAGGAGATCGTGGGGGCAAGTGGCTGGGGCCCGGTCGACGGAGTGCTGTTCGACCTCGGCGTGAGCTCGATGCACTTCGATCGACCCGAGCGCGGCTTTTCGTATCAAAACAACGCGCCGCTCGACATGCGCATGGATCCCGCGCAACCGGTGACGGCAGCCGACGTGGTCAACACGTACGACGAGCGCGACCTCACGCGCATCATTCGCGAATACGGCGAGGAGCGCTGGGCGGCTCGCATCGCGAAGTTCATCGTCGCGTCGCGCAAGAAGCGGCGCATCCAAACGACCTATGACCTCGTGGAGGTCATACGCGCAGCTGTTCCCGCAGCGGCGCGCCGGGGCGGGCCGCACCCGGCGCGCCGCACCTTTCAGGCGCTGCGTATCGAAGTGAACGGAGAGCTCGAAGCTTTGGAAGCTTCCCTTCCGCAGGCGGTGGCGTCGCTCGCCGAGGGCGGTCGAGTGGCGGCGATCAGCTACCACTCGCTCGAGGATCGGCGCGTCAAGCGCACCTTTGCCTCCCTTGCCACGGGAGAGGCGCCTCGCCTGCGGGTCCTAACACGCAAGCCCATTCGACCGTCCGAAGACGAGATCGCGCGCAACCCGCGCGCGTCGGCGGCAAAGCTGCGCGCCGCCGAACGTCTCGCGGCGCCGCACACGCCGACGCTTCCGCCGTCCGGGAGCGCCGCATGACGCCGCCGGAGAACAACTCCGCCTTGCAGGAAACGCAAGTCTTCGAGATTGCGGTTCCGCAACGGCGCACCCAAAGCCCCAGGCGACCGGCTCCGGCGCCGGACCGACCACGGCACCTTCACGCGGTGCCGGGCCGGCCGGCGCCGGGCCGGCGCCCCCCTCGTCCGCTGCTCGTCGTCGGTGCGGTGGTCGCCGCGAGCCTCGTGCTCGCGCTCGCGGCCATCAACGTGCTCGTCGGGCAGTCGGGAGTGAACGAAGCCGACATTCAGAAGGCGATCGACGCGAAGCAACAACAGATGGAGATGCTTCGCGTCGACGTGCTTCGCTTGTCGGCACCGGCGCGCGTGCACCAGCGCGCGACGCAAATCGGTCTCATACCGGCGGGTGCGCTGACGTATCTCGCACCGGCGCCTGCGGGGGCGCAAAAGCCGGCGACCACCACGTCCGGCGCACGCAAGCCGGCGACACACACGCGGCCCTCCACCCGGACTCCCGGGCGGGGAGGGCGCTAGAGAGGCGCCCGTGGCTCGCCGCGGCGCCCGGCCTGCACTTCGCCTTTTCGCCGCGCTCGCGGCGATGACGGTGTCGATGGTTGCGATCGTCGCGCAGCTGATTCGTCTGCAAATCGTCGACGCCGCCAGCTTGGAAACGCTCGGCGCAAAGCAGCGCGTGCGTTCCGTTACGCTGCCCGCGCGGCGGGGGACGATTTACGACCGCAACATGGTGCCGCTCGCGATCTCGATTCCCGCGCGCGCGCTGTACGCGAACCCCCACGACGTCGTGAATCCGGAAACGACGGCGGATGCGCTGTCGGTCGCGCTCGGCATCGAGAAGGGACTTTTGCTCGACCGGCTGACGCGCGACTCGTCCTTCGTCTATCTCGCACGCAAAGTGGAGGTGCCGCTCGCGACGCGCGTTCTCGCACTCAATCTTCCCGGCATCGGCGCGTTTCCCGAAACCAAACGCGTGTATCCGCAAGGGACGCTCGGGGCCCAAGTCGTCGGTTTCGTGGGGACCGACGACACGGGCCTCGCCGGGATCGAGGCCGGTCAGGATTCGGTGCTCGCCGGTGTTCCCGGCCGAGAAGTCACCGAAGTCGACCCGAACGGCCATCCGATTCCGCATGGCCGAAGCGCGGTGACGCGGCCGAAGGCCGGCAAGGACGTCGTGCTGACGATCGATCGAAACCTGCAGTTCGCGACGGAGGACGCGCTCGACCGCGCGCTCCTTCAAACGGGCGCGCCGCGCGCGGCCGCCGTGTTGATCGATCCGCTGACCGGCGAGGTTTTGGCGATGGCGAACCGGCCGGCGCTCGATCCGCAGCTATTCGGATCGGCGACGCCGATCTCCATCCGAAACCGCGTCGTCCAAGACGCGTACGAGCCGGGCTCGGTGAACAAGCTCATCACCGCCGCGGCCGCGATAGAAGGCGGCATCGCATTGCCGTCGGACGTGTACAGCGTTCCGGATCACCTCGCGCTGTTCGGAAAGGTGTTCCACGATTTCGCGCCCCACAAGACGGAGCGGTGGAGCTACAACGAGATCCTGGCGCACTCGTCGAACATCGGCACGATCAAGGTGGCGCAACAAGTCGGGCGCTCGCGGCTGTATGCGATGTTGCGTAAGTTCGGCCTCGGCGAGCCGACGCGCGTCGGGTTTCCTGGTGAATCGGCCGGAATCTTGACGACGCCGGACAAATGGTCGGCGACCGACATGGCGACGATACCGATCGGACAAGGGATCGCGGTGACGCCGCTGCAAATGGCGGCCGTGTACGCGGCCATCGCGAACAACGGCGTGTGGACGCAGCCGACGCTCATAAAGAGGCTCGTCGCAGACGGCAAGGCGCAACCGCGCACGAAGCCGGTGTCGCGTCGCGTGATCAGCTCGTTCACCGCGGCGCAACTGCGCGGAATGCTCCTGGGCGTGGTCGAGACGGGAACCGGAAAGCCGGCGCGCATCTCCGGCTACTTGATCGGCGGGAAGACGGGAACCGCGCGCGTACCGCTTGCAAATGCGCGCGGATATTCGAACCAAGTGATGACGACGTTCATCGGCATCGTCCCCGTCGAGTCGCCGCGTCTCGTTGCCGCCGTCGTGATGGATAACCCGGCCGCGCACATCGCTGCTGCGACGGCGGCGCCGACATGGAGAAACATCGTCCAGTTTGCGCTCGGTTTCATGCGGATTCCGCCGTCGTACGGGCTCGACCCCGCCGATGATCGCCGCAACCGCTCGGGGACACCGTGATACGCTATGCAGAGATCGCACAAAACTCCCGCGGTCCCTCAATTGCCCTTATGAAGCTCTCCGACCTGACAGCGTCCGTTCCGCAGGCGCGCATTTCCGGCGACGCGTCCGTCATGATCCGCGACGTTGCGTACGATTCGCGAAGCGTCGAACCGGGCGCGTTGTTTTTCGCAATCGCCGGTGCGCGATCGGATGGACACGACCATGCGGCGGAAGCGGTCGCCCGCGGCGCGGCTGCGGTCGTCGTGGAACGCGCGCTCGCGCTCGGCGTGCCCGAGGTGGTCGTTCCGTCGGTACGCGCAGCCATGGGGCCGATCGCCGCTGCGTTCTTCGGGCGGCCGTCGGAGTCGATAACGCTTGCCGGGGTCACCGGTACGAACGGCAAGACGACCACCACGTTCATGCTCGAACGCTGCTTCCGCGCCGCCGGCATGATTCCCGGCATCATCGGAACGGTGGAGACGCACATCGGGAACAAGCGCCTTGCCGTGACGCGCACGACGCCGGAATCACCCGATCTCCAGAGGCTGCTCGCGCAGATGCGCGACGCCGGTGTCCGCGCCGCCGCGATGGAGGTGTCGTCGCACGGCCTCGATCTGGGCCGCGTGGAAGGAACG
>JAIVGO010000075.1 GCA_020201525.1 Actinomycetota bacterium
ATTCCTCGGTCTCGACGCGGCGCGCATGGGGCATGCCGTCGGGATTGCACTCGCACAGCCGCCGTATCCGCTTGCGCCGGCGTTTTTCGGCCCGGATTCCAAGGCGTTGCTCGCCGCCGGGCCGCTCGTGGACGGCATGCGAGCCGCCTCGCTGGCCGCCGCCGGGCTCACCGGCGCGGACGACGTACTGGGGGCGCCCGACGGCATGCTCGCGCGCCTGGGACCGAAGCCGTTTCGCTTTCCGTTCAGTGCGTTCGGCACCTCCTGGGTCACCGATTCGCTCACGTACAAGATGTATCCCGGATGTGCGTACGTCGATACGGGCGTCGACGCGATGACCGAGATCCGTGGGATGTTCGCGGAGAAGAACGGCCGTGCGCTGATGCCGGAAGACGTCGCGAGCATTCGCGTCGAAGCGACGATGTTCACGTGCGGAATGGAGGCGATGGGCGCGCCCCACCGGCTGCGAGGACGGTTACGTGCGATCGACGTCAATTTTTCGGTTGGGTTGTCGCTCGGTGTGTTGCTCGTGTGCGGAGCGGTCGACGCCGAGACGTTGTCGCCGTCGTCGCTGGCGAAAAACCGCGCGGCAATCGAACGGATCGATTCACTGACGAGCCTCGAGCTGGACCCGGCACTGACGGCGGAAGTCGGCGGCCTGAAGGAGGCAGGAATCGATCTCGGTGCATACCTTGCAGACGGCACTGAACCGGCGTCGCTGGACGGCGCCGACTTCGGCAAGTTCGAGATGCGCTTTCCCTCGCGAGTGACGCTTGAAACGACAAGCGGAGCGACTTTCATGAGCGAGGTCGCCATTCCGGTCGGTGGTGCCGGGCGTCCGTGGGCGGAGACGGTTGGCGGCGTGCGGCGGAAGTTCGTTCAAAACGCACGCCATCTAGACGATTCGGATGACGCGTTCGAGCGCGTGATGGCAATCGACGAGGCGAACGACGTGCGTGACCTCGTCGAGTCGATCACCGGTGGCGGCACATGAGCGACGATTTCGACGATTTTTGGGGCGAGAAGCTCGCAGACGAGGACGAAACCGCGGTCATCAAGCCGAACGACTCCGAGCCGACGCAAAGGATCGACACGGAGCGCGAGCCGACCGAGCCGATCGACGTCGGCGGTCTCGAAGAACAGGTGCCGGAGTTCGTGATGGGGGCGCCGGCCGCGATGGCTCCGCCGACGATGCAGGAACCTTCGCTACCGCCCGAACGGATCGATCCCCCGATGGAGCGGGTAGTGTTCGAGCCACGAGCAGTTCCGATCAGGACCGAGCCGCCGCCCGAACCGCCGCGCAAGACGACGCTCGGAAAGCGACGCTTCTTGACCCTCGCAGCATTTGCCGAAGCGCTCATACCGCCGGGTGGAGCGATTCCCGAATCGGCGAAGGACGTCGGCGTCGTCGAGCGTATCGACACGGCGGCTGCTTCATTCGATCCCGCCGTCCGCAATCGCTTGTCCAAGCTCTTGTGGCTGTGGGAATGGATGAGCGTCTTCACACGTGCGTTTCGGCCGTTCTCTCGTTTGCCCGCGCCGGTTGCCGTCGGCGTCGTCGAGCGTGCGTCCAAGAGCAAGTTCGTTCTTCGGCGTCAGGCTTTCTCTTTCCTGAAGATTTTGTGCCTCAACCAATGGGCATCGACGGCGCCGGTCGAGGAAGCCATCGGCTTCACATATTCCTGCCTGTCAAAGGAGCCGCCGCAGGACGCAGTGAGACTCGAAGTGCTCGGAAACAGCGACGTGACGCACGATCACATCGAGGAGTGCGACGTTGTCATCGTTGGATCAGGCGCGGGCGGATCCGTGATGGCCAAGGAACTGGCCGAAGTGGGACTCTCGGTCGTCGTCCTCGAGGAAGGCAGCCTCTTTACACGCTCGGATTTTGCGGGACCCCCGTGGGAGCGGTTCCAGCGGTTCTATCGCGCGCAGGGGACCACTGTGGCTCTCGGGCGGCCGACGATCCCTCTGCCGATGGGCAAGGCCGTCGGAGGAACGACGCTGGTGAATTCCGGAACGTGCTTTCGGACGCCCGACCGTGTTCTCGAGCGATGGGCAAGCGAATTCGGCATCGAAGGCATTGACCCCGAGTCGATGCGGCCGTACTTCGAACGTGTCGAGAAAATTCTCCACGTGAAGCCGGTTCCGGAAGAGCTCTTCGGAAAGAACGCACGGGTCTTCATGCGGGGTGCCGAGTCGCTCGGTCTTCAAGGCGCTCCGCTCAATCGAAACATCAACGGATGCCGCGGGTGCGGCACGTGTGCATTCGGGTGCCCGAGTGATGCGAAGCAGGCGACGCATTTGAATTACTTGCCGAAAGCGCAGCGCCACGGTGCATCGATTTACGCAAACTGCCGTGCGCAGGCGGTCCTCGTCGAAGATGGCCGGGCGCGGGGCATCCAAGCCCGTATGTTCGATCCCCGAACCTACGCGCCCGGTGCCCGGCTCACCGTGAAATCGAAAGTCGTCGTGCTCGCCGCAGGAGCAGTGCACACGCCCGCGCTGCTGCAGCGCAATGCGCTGGCCACACGCTCCGGGCAAACGGGCCGAAATCTGCGCATCCACCCGGCCGCGGGCATCGGCGCTTTCTTCGAAGAGGACGTGTACTCGTGGCGCGGCACGCTGCAGCCGTATTATCTCGACGATTGGCATGCATCCCACGACTTGATGATCGAAGTCACGTCGATCACGCCCGGTGTCGGCGCCGGATCGTTTCCGGGGACGGGGGCATACACGAAGAATCTCGTCGCCCACGCGAAAAATTTCGCCGGGGCAGGCGTCTTCGTATCCGATACCTCGACGGGCCGCGTGCGTGCCGTCGGGTCGGGCGAGCCGGTTGTGACATACGCGTTGAACAAGACCGATACGCGAAAGCTCGTGCGCGGGATAACGCACGTCGCGGAAGTTTTCCTTGCGGCCGGAGCACAGACTGTTTTTACGGGACTGCCGGGCGCCGGGACGGTATCGAGCCGCGCCGATCTTGAAAAGGTCAGGGAAGAAGCCGTGCGGCCGGGGTCGCTGCGGCTGACGGCGTTTCATCCCGGCGGCACGGCGCGGATGGGAGCGGACCCCTCTTCGACGGTCGTCGACCCCTTTGGCGAATGCCACGAGATTGGGGGACTCTTCATCGCCGACGCAAGCGTGTTTCCCGGCTGTCCAACGGTGAATCCAATGATCTCGATCATGGCGCTTGCTACGCGAACCGCCGACCACTTGGTGCGCCGCGGCGCGTCGTATTTCTGAGTTATGCCGTGCGTGAACTGCGGTCGCGTGCAAGATGATCCGCCGAAGGGCGCCTCGCCGTGGGCTCGTGCGGTGATCGACGATTC
Source organism: Actinomycetota bacterium (assembly GCA_020201525.1). Taxonomy (GTDB): domain Bacteria; phylum Actinomycetota; class AC-67; order AC-67; family AC-67; genus JAIVGO01. Next base: position 3,330 of record JAIVGO010000075.1, read on the forward strand.
TCAAGTGCTGGTGTGTCCCGACTGCCAGAGCTCGCACCCCGAAGTGCTCGAGCGAGCGCAACGCTGTCCACGGTGCCGCTCGACCCGTTTGCAAATCCAACTGGGGTTTCATGTGTGTCGCGCGTGCGGCCACAATTGGGAAGCCTCATGAAGATTCCCGAGGAAGGCCCCGTGCTTTTGTCTGCGTGTCTTGCCGGCATCGCGTGCACCCACGAGGCGCAACCCAAGACGCGCGCATGGGCGTTGAAGCTCGTTGCGGAAGGGCGGGCCGTTCCGGTCTGTCCCGAGGTTGCCGGCGGGCTTCCCATTCCGCGACCGGAAGCGGAAATTCAGCAGGGCGATGGTGCCGACGTTTTGGACGGTCGCGCACGTGTCGTCAGCATCGAAGGTCACGACGTGACAGAGAATTATTTGAAGGGAGCGCGCCTCGCCGCGGCCGCGGCAAAGAGAAGCGGCGCTGAAATTGCCATCATGAAAGCGCGGAGCCCTTCCTGTGGGTGCGCCTGTATTTACGACGGCACGTTTTCAGGAACGCGCCGCGGCGGAGACGGAGTGACGAGCGCACTTCTCCGTCGCGAAGGTGTTGCAGTCGTGTCCGATGAAAATATCGGTAGTGAAGAAATCACTTACTAATACTTCCGAAGTGTCCGGTTAGTACCGCGTCGACCCGTTGACACAGTGCGCGAGCGAGGCCACTATCTGTGCCAGCTACGCTCTTTCCCGTCAAGCGTGAGCGAACCGTCACATGCCCGGTGACAAGCGCGGCCAAGCTCGAGTTCTGATCATCGACGACGTTCCGGCCAATGTGCTTCTCCTCGACATGCTGCTGTCGCAAGCCGGCTATCTCCACGTCCGCGGAATTACGGACGCGCGCGCAGCCGTCGACACGTTCGACGAGTTCTGCCCGGACCTCCTTCTCCTTGACCTTCACATGCCGCACGCAGACGGCATCGAAGTCATGCGACGTCTCGGCGACCGCATCGCTGCGGGTGAAGTTCCGGTCTTGGTGCTCACCGCGGACGACACGACGGCGATGAAGCGCGAAGCTCTCGCGGCCGGCGCGACGGATTTTCTGACGAAGCCGTTCGACGAGACCGAAGTGCTGTTGCGGATCGCGAATCTCCTGGAGATCCGCTTCCTGCAATTGTCTGCGCGCGACGAAAACCGGCGGCTCGAATCGAGGGTTCATGAACGCACGGTCGATCTCGAACGCGCGCAGTTCGAAATTCTGGAGCGGCTGGCGCGCGCGGCGGAGTATCGCGACGACGCCACCCATCAGCATACGGCGCGCGTCGGTTACACGACGGCGCTCATTGCGGAAGAGCTCGGGGTGAGTGACGGGCTGCTACAGATCATTCGTCGGGCCGCTCCTTTGCACGACATTGGAAAGATCGGGATTCCCGACGGCGTTCTGCTCAAGGCCGGATCGTTGGGGCTCGCGGAATTCGAGATCATGAAAACGCACACAACGATCGGCGCGACGATCCTGTCCGGCGGCAACTCTGCTTTCGTCCAAACCGCCGAAGTGATCGCGCTGTCGCACCACGAGCGATGGGACGGCACCGGCTACCCGGAATTTCGGCGTGGGGAGGAAATTCCGATCGAGGCGCGCCTTGTCGCGGTGGCAGACGCTTACGACGCGCTGACACATTCCAGACCGTACAAAGATGCGATCGTCGTCGAGCAAGCGCTTGAGGAAATCCACCGCCACGCCGGACGCCAGTTTGATCCCGAGGTCGTTCGGGCCTTTCTGTCTATTGCGGGAAGTCATCCGGTTCCAGGGCGGGCCACGGTATCCATCACTCTTCCCTAACCCGTTGTAGCCCGCCGCGTTTCTAGCGCAGTCGTTTCTTTGTGGCGCGGGTATCATGAGCGATCCGGGCGGTTAGCTCAGCTGGCTAGAGCGTCGCGTTTACACCGCGAAGGTCGGGAGTTCGAGCCTCTCACCGCCCACGGCGACGCCACGACAGCACGCCGGAGAGTGCGGCGGCACCGGTGATCACGGCCATCCGGTTCTGGGACAACCACGCATATGCGCTTCGGTCGTGCGCTTCCTGCACGAACGGCCCGGCTGCGCCTCTGTCTCCTGGAACGGTTTCAAACAGGTTGTCGTCGTGCGGCGTCGCCGGTTCCGGCGTTTGTTGCGCGTTTACTCCCGTCCGCGCGAGATAGCGGTCGAGCAAACCGGGAACGATCTTTTGCGCGAGTATCATCGCCGCCGTCTCACCGCCGACGACGTATTCGCGACGAGGATGCCGCGCGGCGTGCAGGACCGCTTGCGCTGCGAGTTCGGGGGAGTACACAGGCTTCACAGGCCGCACGTATCGCGGCATCCGCGAACGAACCACGGTGAAATGCGGCGTGTTCAAGCCGGGCAGCTGCACCATCGTCACCCGCACTTGGCTTCCATCGTTCATGAGCTCGACGCGAAGCGATTCGGTGAACGCGCGAATCGCATGCTTCGATGCGCAGTAGGGCGCTTGCAGCGGGATCGCACGGTGGGCGAGACCGGAGCCGACTTGTACGATCGTTCCGCGGTTTCTCGTGCGCATTCTGTGCAGCGCCGCAAGCGATCCATACACCGTGCCGAGGTAATTGACCGCCGTCACACGTTCGACTTCTGCCGACCGCAGGTCCCAAACGCGGGAGTACACCGACACCATCGCGTTGTTGATCCAGATGTCGATCGGTCCGAGCTCGCTCTCTACTGCGGCGGCCACCGATTCGACGGCGTCGGCGTCCGTCACATCCACACCGAACAGGGCGGCGTGACCGCCGAGAGCTTCGATCTCTCGAGCGGTTGCCTTCAGTCCGTCTTGGTTTCGCGCAAGGAGCCCGATGCGGGCCCCGTGTTGGGCGAAGAGCCGGGCCGTAGCGCGCCCAACCCCGCTCGACGCGCCGGTAATGACGACGACCGCGTCGCGAACCATCGGGCAGCTCCTTCCGAGAGAGGTGTGGAGTATCTACCCGGACCTTGGGGAAGTAACTCTCCGAGACTGGAGTCGCCATGCCGATAGAAACGATTCTGAACCGCCTCGAGCGAATGAGCGGGCTCGACATGTTTGGACGCAAGCTCGGTCGTGTGTACACCAAGGTCGTCCGTCCCGGCCGCGTACGAGACGTTCTCAGCGGGACGTTCATGCGGCATCCGGCGCATCCGGCGCTCACCGACATGACGATCGGAGCGTGGACGAGCGCAATCGTGCTCGACATGTTCGGTGCGCGCCGCGGGTCGGAGATCCTCGTCGGCGTCGGCGCGTTGAGCGCGGTTCCAACTGCGATCACGGGCTTGAACGACCTGAGTGACATCACCGATAATCAGACGCGCAGCGTCGCCGTCGCGCACGCGGCGGGAAACGTCGCCTCGCTGTCGCTGTTCGTCGCGTCGTACTTTGCGCGCCGGTCCGGAGCTCACCGCCGCGGTGTCGCCTTGGCGTGGACCGGCTTCGCCGTGCTGAATGCGGCCGGATACCTCGGCGGCCACTTGTCGTTCCGTCGAGGTGTCGGCGTCAATCAAACGGCATTCGATGATCCGATTCGTTCGTGGACGCCGGTTCTCGACGCCGGCGAGCTTCATGATGAGAAGCCGGTTCGAGTCGGAGTCGATGGCACGGACGTCATGCTCTACGGTTCGCGTGGCAAGATCTATGCTCTTTCGAACCGTTGCACGCATCGCGGCGGACCACTCCACAAAGGAAAGATCGCCGACGGCTGCGTAACCTGCCCGTGGCACTTGAGCGTCTTTCGCATCGACGACGGCGAGATTGTTCGGGGTCCCGCCATCGCGCCCGCCGTCACGTTCGAGACACGTATCCACGAAGGAAAAATCGAAGTTCGTTCGCATGACTAAGAGCATCGCGCAATACGGGCTGCTGGGCGACACCCGAACCGCGGCGCTCGTGTCCGAGAACGGGTCGATCGACTGGATGTGCGTGCCCCGCTTCGACGCGGCTCCTGTTTTCGGCAGGCTTATCGACGCTGCTTCGGGGGGCTCCTGGTCGGTACAGCCGGACGCCGAAGTCGTCGAGCGTGCATATCGCGAGAACACTTCGACGATTGAGACACGCTGGGGCTCAGGCGGCGGGTCATGCTTGTCCGTCGATGGGCTCGTGGCCGATGCTACGTCGTCTTTGCGGCCTTCATTGCTGCTCGTACGG
>JAIVGO010000119.1 GCA_020201525.1 Actinomycetota bacterium
TGGCTGCGCGACGAATACATGCCGCGGAGCACGGGACAGACTGGTGTCGGTGAAGAGCTCCTCGCGTCGGTGATCGCGACCAACCATCTGCTGCCGGATTCGCCGGACGAAATCGCGCGACGCGGTGAGGAGATGATCGAACGACTTCAAGACTCGCTGGCGCAGGTTGCGTCGGAGCTCGGCTATGCCGACTGGCGGGCCGCAGTAGAAGAAGCCAAGAAAGATCTTCCCACTGCAGAACAGCTCATTGATACGTACGACGAAGAGATGCGGTGGTCGCGCGACGTCGTGCGGGAGCTCGGCCTCGCCACAGAGGTTGAGGGCGCACCGCTGGAAGTACGAGAGACGCCGTCGTTTTGGCGGCATACGACGCCGTACGCTGCGTACACACCGCCCGGACCGTTCGAGCCCGATCAGCGCGGCGTCTTCTGGGTGACACCTCCCGACGGCGACGCGGAAAAGCTCAAAGGACACGCGCGCGCTGCGATCAAGGTCGTCGCGCTACACGAAGGCTTTCCGGGGCACCACTTGCAACTCACCCGCGCGAACAAGCACGCCTCGCGCGTTCGGCGCCTCGCGGACTCGGCATTGCTGATCGAAGGCTGGGCCTTCTACTGCGAAGAGATGGCGTACGAAGAGGGACTTCTGTCGCCGGAATCACGCCTGTGCCAGTTGAAGGACGAGCTCTGGCGCGCGTGCCGAATCGTGATCGACATGCGATTGCATCAACAGAGAATGACGACGCAGGAAGCCGTCGATCTCTTGGTGAACGAAGCCGACTTGGAGCGCCCGAACGCGGAAGCCGAAGTGCGCCGGTACACGTACACGCCCGGATACCAAATGTCGTACGCGATCGGAAAGCAAGAGATCATGCGCTTGCGCGACCAAGTCAAAGCGAAGGAGGGCAGGAGCTTCTCGCTGTCGCGCTTCCATGATGCCGTTCTGGCAGAGGGGTCGATGCCGGTTCCACTCGTCGCAGAAGCAGTCTTGGGAAGACTCGCCTAACCAGCCCCTTCGGAAGCCCGGAATTAGCCCGCCCGACGCCTTCCCTGGGAACCTTTTTCCTCCGATACTCGTTGAAGCAAGTAAAAGGGGTATCAAAGGGGCGACCAGATGATCCTCGGCGGCTATCGGGACAAGATCAAGGCGCGACGCGAAGCTGCGGACCGCGCCCGTGCCAGACGCACGCCGGAGACGGCCTTCGTCCTTTCCGGTGGCGGCGTGCTCGGCGCCGTCCAGGCCGGGCAGATCCAAGCACTCCTCACAGCCGGTATTCGCCCGGACGTCGTCGTCGGCAGCTCGGTCGGCGCTCTGAATGCTGCGTTCGTCGCCTGCAAGCCCGACGCCGACTCGACCGACGAGCTCATCGCGATATGGCGTAGCCTCAAGACCGAAGACATCTTCCCGGGGAGCCGCTTTTCGCGCGCGTGGAACATCGTGGCGCGCGGCGATCACATCTATCCGAACGAGGGGCTCCGCCGCCTCGTCGAGCGACTGCCGGTGCGCACCTTCGAAGAGTGCGTGTTGCCACTCAGCATCTGTGCGACGAATCTCACTACCGGCGCCGAGCGTTGGTTCTCGGAAGGCCCGCTCATGCGTGCGATTCTCGCCTCGACGGCGCTTCCGGCGATCTTTCCTCCCGTCTCGATCGACGGCGATCTGTACGTCGACGGTGGTGTTGTGAACAACGCTCCCGTTTCCCGTGCGGTCGAGTTCGGCGCCAAGAAGATCTATGTCTTGACGTGCGGAACGAAAAAACACGAGTTGCCGCCGATCCGCCGTCCCCTCGACGTGCTGGTTCAAGCGTTCGCGCACGCGCGCCATGTCCGGCTTGGCCTCGATCTCGAACGATTCGCCGATAAAGCGGATGTCGTCGTGATCCCCGGCGCCGACGTGCGGGGCATTCGGTACAACGACCTCTCTCACACCGACCAGTTGATCACCGCGGCGCGCGAAGCGACGACAAAGTTCCTCGCAGAGCGCAAAGTCGCGAACGCCTAAAGCCGCTTTAGCCACCGAGGCGCCGGCCAGTACCGAAGCACGGCGACACCGACTACGTCCTCGACATGCGCGCTGAAATCTGTGCTCGCCGCCGCGTTGTCTCCCGCCACCTCGACCACGTTTCCATCGAGGCGACGCACTCGTTTCACCATTTCAAGACCGTCGCGGCGTGCGATGACAAGGTCCCCCCTCCGCGGGTGAAGGCGCGCCGACACGGCAAGACGATCGCCCTGGCGCAGGGTCGGAAGCATGCTCGGACCGGCGACGCGCACCGGAAACGGCCGGTAGCGGCGCCACGCGGCGACGAGAAGCGACGGAAGAACCCAACGCCACAGCCCTCGTGTGCTTAGCATCCCGCGCGGATGGTATACCTCCAGATATCCGAACCCGAGGCGAAGGAGGCTGAGAATGAAGCTTAGCGAGTGGCTGGCCCCGTCCCGCGTCGTTCACGCACACTGCGACTTGCCGTGCGGCGTCTACGATCCGGCACAGGCACGGATCGAAGCAGAGTCCGTGAAAGCCATCATGGAGAAGTACGAATCGAACGACGACCCGCATTTTCGGACACGCGCGATCGCGATCAAGGAGGAGCGCGCCGACCTGGTGAAGCATCACTTGTGGGTTCTGTGGACCGACTACTTCAAGCCCGAGCACCTCGACAAGTTCCCCAACTTGCACGAGCAGTTCTGGAACGCGACGAAGCTCGCCGGTGCTGCGAAGAAGTCGCTGGATCCGAAGGACGGACAGAAGCTCCTGGATGCCATCGACGAGATCGCCGAGACGTTCAAGGCGTCGAAGGGCTGAGCCGGACCGCACGAAAGAAGGGCCCGCGCTGCGGGCCCTTCTTGTATATAGCGGTTACTGCTGCAGATTTTTGTCGGGCCCAGGATCTCCGCCGGTCGCCGCAATCGCCAGCCGAGACAAGTAGTGCTCCCAGCCGTCTGCATGGCTCGCACGCTCGGCGTCGTTCGGCAAACCGCGGTGTGTCAGCCGCACCAGCGTCTTCGACCCTTCCGGAATGAGATCGATTTCCACCGTGCTGCTCCCGGGCGCTACCGGAGCACCTTCCCATCCGAATGTGAACACGACACGCCGCGGAGGATCGATTTCGACATACTCGCCGCGCGCCAGCGCTTGCTGCGTGACGTCGACGGAATACAGCCCTCCAGGTCGTGCGTCGAGCTTCGCGTTCATACCTTTCCACCGGACCATCTTCTGCGGGTCGGTGAAGAAGCTGAAGATCGTTTCCGGCTGTGCGTCGACGAGCACCTCACGCACAACTGCCGTGCCGTCAGCTTTGACGTCCATTCCCTCTCCTTTCTTCGCGCTCCGCCTCTGTCTTCAGTCGCGTGAGCGCCTCGTCCCAATAGGACTCGAGCTGGGCTCGCAATTCGGCGATCGATTCCGGCCGTGCGATGTACAGTCGTCGCCGGCCGTCGCGTCGTTCGTTCACAAGGCCGGCCTCCTTCAGAACCCGCAGGTGCTGTGAAATCGCGGCGTGCGTGACGTCGAAGTGCGCCGCGATATCCCCGGCCGGCCGTTCGGCGTCCCACACGAGCCGCAAGATCTCTCGCCGCCGCGGCTCCGCGATCGCCTTCAGGGCCGCTTCCATGCGGATATTTAAGTCATTACTTAACTATTTGTCAAACGGACGTTTCGCGGGCCGGAATCAGGCCGGGTCTTTCCAGTGGAGCATGGTGGCGACGCGCGAAAAGCCCGCCCGGGCGTACACCCGCTGCGCTTGCTTGCTTCCCGGCGACAAGATGCACGTCGTAGCCCCGGCGGCGAAGGCCGCGCGCGTCGCGGCTGCGGTGACGGCCCCTGCCAGTCCTCGGCGACGCCACGCCTCGGCGGTCGCGACGCCGACGATCTCCGTCACCCCGTCGAGGACCTTCGTCCACGCGGCCGTCGCGACGACCTCGCGGCCGATCCGGGCAACCACGGCACCGCCGCCGCGTGCAGCCGGGTCAGTTACCTCGTGATCATCAGGGAGCGGATCCTGGCCGAAAGCGGCGCGCTGCACGTGGACCAGCTCCCGGGCGTCTTGCGGACCCGCGGCCTTCACAGTCACGTGGGCGACGGCCGTCGCCGCGTCGACGACATCGCCCTGTGCGCAGGCCATCAGCGGCGCGCGCAGTTCCTCCGTCATGCCCGCCAGATCGAGGATCGCTGCGACGCGCGGAGCCGACTCTTCGATCCACTCGAGCCGCGGAAGCCGGTGCCGCCGGGCAAACTCCGCGCGAAGCCGTTCAACGGCAGAGGGGTCAGGTGCCGCGTCGTCGTCGGGGATCGCATAGTTGAAGAATCGCAACGCATCGACCGGATCGATGTACGCCGTAAAGGGAGCGACGCGAACAACGGCGCGGCCCCGCGCAGCGGTTGCACGCAGAAAATTCTGCAGGAGAACGGCGTCGGGCACTATTTCAGGCCGCGATCGCGCGCCCACTCGTCGAGAAATGCGAACGCTTCGGCGCGCGAGTATTCGCCGCGGTCCAGCCGGATTTCGAGGAGGAATTCCATTGCTTCGCCGACGACCGGTCCAGGCGCAACGCCCAGGTGCTGCATCACGTCGTGTCCGTTGAGCGGCGGACGGATTCGCTTCAAATCCTCCTCGGCAGCGAGGCGCGCGATGCGCTCCTCGAGCTCGTCCATGGCGGAGGCGAGTTGGCGCGCCTTGAATGGGTTTCGCGTGGTGCAATCCGCACGCACGAGCCTGTTCAAACGGTCGAGGAGCGGGCCGGCGTCGCGCACGTATCGCCGCACCGCCGAGTCGCTCCATCCCATGCGGAAGGTGTGGAATCGCAAGTGCAGGAAAATGAGCTTCGAAACTTCGGCAATCTGCTCGTTCGTGAAACGGAGCTCACGCATGCGGCGTTCGGCCATCTGCGCGCCGACGACTTCGTGATGATGGAAGGAGACCCCGTCCGGGTCGTACCGGCGCGTTGCCGGCTTTCCGACGTCGTGGAGCAAGCCGGCGAGACGCAGCTCCGTATCGGGCTCCCCGGGTGGATCGGTCGCCGCAATCCTGTCCACAACCGCGAGCGTGTGCCGGTACACGTCCTTGTGGCGGTGAACGGGGTCTTGTTCGAGGCGCAGCGCGGGAAGCTCGGGCAAGAAGACGTCGCACAAACCGGTTTCCGCTGCGAGGTCGAGTCCCCGGCTGGGCACCGGAGCATCGAGCAGCTTCTCGAGCTCATCGCGGACTCGCTCTGCCGAGACGATGCCGAGACGCGAACGTTGTGCGCGCATTGCCTCCGCCAGATCCGCCGCGGGCTCGATTCCGAGGGTCGCGGTGAATCGCGCCGCGCGCAGCATCCGAAGCGGATCGTCGGAAAAAGAGATCTCCGGCGACAGCGGCGTGCGCAGCTGCTTGCCCGCGAGATCCTGCAATCCACCGAAGGGATCGATGAACGTCCGCTCCGGAAGCTTGTACGCCATGGCGTTGATCGTGAAATCGCGTCGGCTGAGATCCGCTTCGATCGTCGCGACGGCCTTCACTTTCGGGTTGCGGGAATCGCGGGCGTAGCGCTCCTCTCGAAATGTCGTGATCTCCAATCGGTGGCCGTCGCGCATGACGCCGACGGTGCCGAACTCGATGCCGGTTAGCCATTTGCCCTGTGCCCATCCCCGGACGATCTCCAGCACTTTCTCGGGACGCGCATCGGTTGCGAAGTCCAGATCACCGCCCCCGCGCTCCAAGAGCGCATCGCGAACGGTTCCGCCGACGAGATACATCTCATAGCCGGCCTTTGCGAAGAGCTTCGCGAGATCCTCGGCGGCCGCCGGGACTCGGATCAGCTCGCGGACCCGAGCCGCAAGCTCCGGAGGAAGCGACATGCGCCCAGAATAGCCCGTCAACGTCCTTCCTCTCGATATTCTTTTCGGAAGCGGTGAGACTCGAAGAGCGTGTTCCGTCCTGGCTCGACCGGCTGGCAGCGATCGGCGCGCTGCCGGAGGATCCTCCCGACATTCGAGTCCGCAAAGCCGCCCAAGTCCTGACCGCGTGTCTCGTCACCGCGCTCGCGATCGGCTGGGTGGCGATCTACTTCGCCAAAGGGCTGCCGGTTTCGGCATCCATCCCACTGGCATTTCAAGTCGCGAGCCTCGGTGGCATCCTCTATTTCGCGAGGACGAAGCGCTTCGAAGGTTTTCGCACCTCTCAGATCGCCCTGGCGCTGGTCTTGCCGTTCGCGCTCCAAATCTCTTTGGGCGGCTTCATCCCATCGAGCGGCGTGATCTTGTGGGCGTCGATTTCACCCCTCGGTGCACTGATGTTCCGTGGGACCGAACATGCGCGCCCGTGGTTTTACGCCTTTGCCGCCGAGCTCGTCGTCGCCGGCGTCCTCGATCCGCATCTGCACAGCAAGGCGGCGGTTATCGGGCAGTCACTCATAACGACGATGTTCGTCCTCAACTTCTACGGCGTTTCTCTGACGAGCTTCCTCATGATGCGGTACTTCGTGCGCGGCCGTGAGCGCGCGCTGGCCTCCCTCGATGAAGAGCACCGGGCGCTCCTCATCGAGCAAACGAAGTCGGAGCGACTGTTGTTGAACGTGCTTCCTGAGGTGATCGCGAAACGCCTCAAGGAGAGCGACGAGGTCATCGCCGATGCGTTCGACGACGTCACCGTGCTGTTCGCCGACATTGCGGGGTTCACACCTCTATCGGCGCGGCTGCCGCCCGACGAAATCGTGCGAATGCTCAACGCTCTCTTCAGCGAATTCGACGACATCGCGGAGCGCCGCGGCCTCGAAAAGATCAAGACGATCGGCGACGCGTACATGGTTGCCGGTGGGCTTCCGCTCCCGCGACCGGATCACGCCGAAGCGGTCGCTTCCGCCGCGATCGACATGCGATCGGTAGTCGCGGCCACGACGAACGACACGCTTTCGGTGCGCATCGGCATCGATTCCGGACCCGTCGTTGCCGGCGTCATCGGCCGGCGCAAATTCATCTACGACCTGTGGGGCGACACCGTGAATACGGCGAGTCGCATGGAGTCGCAGGGAACGCCGGGAGGAATCCAGGTTACGGAACGAACCTACGCGCGCTTGCTTGACCGATTCGCGTTTCAGGCTCGCGGAACGATCGACGTCAAAGGTAAGGGACAGATGCAGACGTACTGGATGCTCGGCCGGCTGTGACCCTTACGCGAGACCGGCTTGGCGAATCGCGATCGTGAAATCGTGCGGCGAGGTTGCCGCCGACGTGGCGGCGTCGAGCGTTACGAGGCTCTCGCGGTAAAGCCGAACCAGGTGCTGGTCGAAGGTCTGCATCCCGTAGAAGTCGCCCTCGGCAATGACGTCTTCGATCATGTGGGTGTTTTCGGGATTCACGATGAAGTCGAAAATGCGCCCGGTCATGATGAGCACCTCGATCGCCGGAATGCGACCCTTCCCGTCCTCGCGCTGTAGCAGCCGTTGGGACACAGTGCCCTTCAGCGTGCCGGCCAACGAGAGCCGCGCTTGCATCTGCTGATGCGGCGGGAAGAAGTCGATAATGCGGTTCACGGTCTCCGTTGCGTTCAATGTGTGCAGCGTCGAAATGACGAGGTGGCCGGTCTCGGCCGCCTGCAGCGCAGCTTTCACCGTTTCTAAGTCGCGCATTTCCCCGATGAAGATCACGTCGGGGTCTTGGCGCATCACGTGGCGCAGCGCGGTACCGAAATCGGACGTGTCGATCCCTACTTCACGCTGATCGACGATGGCCATGCGGTCGTCGTGCAACACCTCGATCGGATCTTCGATCGTCACGATGTGGCAGCGTCTCGTCATGTTGATGTGGTTGAGCATTGCCGCGGTCGTCGTGGTCTTGCCCGACCCGGTCATGCCGGTGACGAGCACGAGCCCGCGTTGTTCGTCGGCGAGCTTGCGGACCGACGCGGGTAGGCCGAGCGCGTCGAACGACGAACCTCCCGGCAGGACGCGGCGGATCGCGACGCCGACCGAACCTCGCTGACGGAAGACGTTCACCCGGAATCTCGAGACGCCGGGGAGTGTGTAGCTGAAGTCGGCCTCGTTGGTCTTCTGGAAGTCGCGCGCCTGTTGTTCGGTCATCAACCCGAAAGCAAGCCGCTCCGCTTCAGCCGCGCTCAAAATTTCGGACTCGATTGCGTACAGGTCCCCGTCGACGCGCAGATACGGAGGCCCGCCCGCTCGAATATGCAGATCGGACGCTTTCCGCTCGGCGGCGGCGCGCAGGAGATCATCGATTTCGATCATGCTCTGAGGTCTTCGACCGGCGCGCGGGGCCTCTTGAGCAAGGAGCATCCGAATGATTAACCCGAAGTACATGCCGGCTACCTGCGGGTTCCACGGTCTGGCCCCGTCGGGCTAGACGTCAGCGAATGAAGCGTTTACCCGCAGAAACGCTCGGGTAGGAGCAGGGGGCATCCCAAGCACTTCAATGGCTGGAGGTGGCGTTGTGGAAGAAGAGAACCGCGCCAAGATGAGCCGCGCAGAGGCCGGGCGCAAAGGTGGTCTGACCACGAAGCAGCGCCACGGCGGCGAGTTCTTCGGGCGCATCGGGCGCCTGGGTGGCAAGAAAGGTGGCGAGGCCACCAAGAAGCGCTACGGTGTCGAGTTTTACCAGCGGATCGGGCGCAAGGGAGGCTCGCGCTAGGTCCCGAAGGACCGTATCGTCGGCAACGGCGTCGGCAGGCACACAGTGGTCTGCCCGCGCCGTTGTTGCGTATCGTGACGGAAATTTTTTTTGTCCGTTCTGTGTTGAAAGGAAGAGGCAAGCAACGTGAGATCATCGGTTGACATTCACACGCATCTCGTTGAGCTCGGCGTGCCGCACGAGTTCTTCCGGCTGGCGCGCCTTGCGCGCACACCCGCGGACATGGCAGCGGAGCTTTCCGTCGATCCGCGATCCTTCGCGATCGCACACGTACTCACCGGTCGCATCACGCTTTCGGTTGCGCTGACGTCGCTCGGCGAAACCGTCGACGAAGAGGCCGCGAGCAACGCGATGGGGGGACGGCTTCAGCGCGCCACTCCCGCCATCGCCTCTTTGATCACGGGATTTCCCGCGCACTGGGTTCCCCCAGTCGCCGTCGAGCCCGACCTTGCCACGCTCATCGATTCTTCCCTGGCCGAGCATCCGGTCGTCTACGGATCGGCCGGAGAATCCGGGCTCGCCATCGCCGTCCGGGTCGACTCGCTGCTCCGCGAGACCAAGGCGGTGGTGGCGTCCATCACGCGGCCGGTAGTCTCGATGGTGTGAAGACTGAACGCGCGACGAGCGCCGGCGGGGTGGTCGTCGATGAGCGGGGATACGTCTTGATGATCGCGCGGCGATCGCCTGCGGGGAAGGTTCAATGGACGCTGCCGAAGGGTCTCGTCGAGCACGACGAGCGGCCGGAGGAAACGGCGGTGCGGGAAGTCGCCGAGGAGACCGGCGTACCGGCGAGGATCACCGGCTCGCCCACGACGATTGACTACTGGTTCGTGTGGAAGCCGGACGACACGCGCTATCACAAGTTCGTGCATTACTTTCCCATGTGCGTCGCGTCCGGCGAACGCACGGAACCCGACGGAGAAGCGGAAGCCGTGGGCTGGTTTTCGGCCGAGGACGCGATCGCAAAAGCATCGTTCACGAACGAGCGCGCAGTGCTGCGAGAGTTTCTCAGCGCACGAAAAACAGAAAACGAATCGACGCCGCCAGCAACAGCACCCCAAAACCGCGAGAAAGCGCCTCGTTCGAAATCTGCCCGGAAATCTTCGAGCCGATGAGCGCACCTCCGGTCAATCCAATCGCCAATCCGACTGCGTAGAGCATGCGCACTTGGTGACGGTGCGCGTAGTCGAGCAGGCCCAAAAGCCCGACCGGGAACACCAGCGCCGCGAGTGACGTTCCGCTGGCCTCGTGTTGGGTAAGCCCCGAGAACACCAGCGCGGGCACGATCAGGATGCCGCCGCCGATGCCGAACAACCCAGAGAGAACGCCTGCAGCTATCCCGATCGCGACACCGATAGACACCGTCGCCACCACTGACTCCTCTCTTTGCCCCGCGAGTGGATGCTAGCATCGGGATGTCGTGCGATCCGCCAACGCCATTCTCCTTGCCGCCCTCGTGCTGATTGCGCTCCCGGCACCGGGTGCCGCGCAGACACCGTCGGGACCGAGCTTCGTCATCACTGCAATCTCACCCTTTGCTGCGAACGACCGGCCTCTGCATCTGGCTTTGTCGATGACGAACCCGGGTGCGGCACCGCTCAACGATGCCGCGGTACGCGTCACCTTGCACGAGCGCGTGCACACGCGTTCGGAGCTCCGGCAAGCACTCGACGGAAATCCGCGCGGAGACGTGCTGGCGGTCACGACCGAGCAGCTTCAGACACCGCTGGGACCTGGGGAGACGCGCGCCATCGAGATCTCACGGGATTTGCGGACGCTTGCGAACACCTTCTCGTCCGCCCAGGACGGCGTGTATCCGATCGTTGTGCAACTGCGTGCCGGCGGGAACACCCTGCAAGACACGGCTTCGGCCATCCCATTCTTTTCCGTCGCCCCTCCGACCCGGCTCAACGTTGTATGGGTCCTCCCGATCCACGAGCCGGCGGCCTTCGACGCCAAAGACGCATACGGACTGGCGATTCAGCGGTCGATCGTGCCGAACGGACATCTCGATCAAGTGTTGCATGCGTTGGAACGGCATCCGGAGGTTCCCTTGACGCTCGCCCCGACCGGCATCACCTTGGATCAGCTCCAAAGCCTCGGGCGCGCGTATGTAAGCCAAGGCGCGCGTCGCGCCGAGGCAGTACATGCCGACGATCCTCGGGCGGCGGATGCGCGGAACCTGTCGTCGTTGCTACGCACGATCGTCGCCAATCCCAACATCGAAATGGCAGCCAGCACCTATTCGCGTGCCGACGTCGTCGGCCTCGTGCACAACGACATGGGCGCGGAGCTCACCGCGCAAGTGGCGCGCGAACAACAAACCGACGAGGCGCTTCTCGGAGCGAAGCCGTCGGGAACCCTGCTGTTCCCCGCCGACGGAAATCTCGACGCAAAGAGCGTAGTCGGCGTCGCATCGGTGGGCGCGCGCTCGGTCATCTTGGCGCCGGAGGCGCTGCCGGAGCGGCGGACGCGTTTCGGTTACGACCGCACGCAAACGGTGACCGGCGCAGCCGGCGTCGAGCTACAGGCACTCGTACTCGACGCCGCGATCCGCGAGCGCATCTCGGCCGGGGGCGACGCGACTCTTGCCGCCCAGGCGGTGCTGGCGGAAACCGCCGCCTCCTATTTCGAGCTGCCCTCGCTCGCGCAGGAACGCCTCCTCGTTTTCGGCACACCGCTCATGCCGGACGCCCACGTTGCAAGTGCGCTGCTCGACGGGATTGCCGCCGCGCCCTGGATACGCATGCGGACGGCATCTGACGCGGTCGCGAATTTGCCGCCGACCGAAGAGGCGATTGCGATGCCGATTGCACAATTTCCGCGCAGGGCAACGCTGGCTGCCGCACGAGCCGCTCGCCGGACCGTCGGCATTCTCGGGAAGATTTACGCCGACGAGCGCCCCGTGGAGAAGCTCGAGCGGTTCATCCTCGCCTCTGAATCGGCCGACTGGATCGCCACGCCCGCGCAAGGCTCGATTCTCGCTCGTGCGGCGCGCGGGACTGCCGAACGAACGCTGTCCCTCGTCACGGTCCCCGGGCGGCAAGTCACCTTTACGTCTCGCGTCGCGGAAATTCCCGTCACGGTCAAAAACGACACGGGCGGGCCGGTGCGCGTCCGGCTTCACATCGACACGACGAAAGTCCGCTTTCCCGACGGCGACGCGAAAATACTCGACGTCGAAGGACCGTTTCTCACCGTCACGTTTCGCGCCGAGGCACGCGCCACCGGATCCTTTCCGTTGCTCGTGCGACTCGAGACGCCCGACGGCCACAACCTCATCGGCGACGGCCAAATCATCGTTCGATCCACCGCCGTCAACGCAGTCACGCTGGCTGCCACCGGCGGCGGGGTGTTGCTCCTTCTCGCCGGATGGATGCGCCGCTTCATGCGGTCCCGTCGTCGCACAGCCCCCCCGGAATCGTGACGCGGGCCTGCTAGCATCCTCCGGATGCCCGACTCGGAGGGCCTACCGACCAACGAACCCAGCGAGCCGGCGGTATCGCTCGCGCGCGCGACCGCCGTCATGAGTGCGGGGACCGCCCTGTCACGCATCACCGGGTTCTTGCGGCTCTCGGTCATGGCGTGGGCCATCGGCGGCGTGGAGTCAAAGCTTCCCGACACGTACAACTTGGCGAACCAGCTCCCGAACATCGTCTACCAGCTCGTGCTCGGCGAGATCCTTGCCACCGTTTTCGTTCCCGTTTTCGTCGAGTACATCACGACGCGCGACCGAGAAGAGTCATGGCGGCTCGCGTCGACGATTTTGAACATGGCATTCGGAATCGCGTTCGCGGTGAGCGCCCTAACCGTCCTTCTCGCGCCGTGGTTGATACGGATCTACACGTTCCGGCTGCACGGCGCCGATGCGCAAGCGCAGAACGACGTCGGCGCTTTTCTTCTACGCCTGTTCATGCCGCAAATGATCTTCTACGCAACGGGTTCGGTCTTGACGGGTTTGCTCAACGCGCATCGGAAGTTCGCCGTTCCGATGTTCGCTCCCGTGCTCAACAACTTGATCGTCATGGGCACGTTCGTGGCGTTTCGAGCGCTGCACCCGAGCGGAACGCCGAGACTCCAGTCACTCACAACCGCGGATAAGCTCCTCCTCGGGGGGGGAACCACTGCCGGCGTGATCGTGATGACCGTCGTCCTGTGGCCTTATGTGCGAAGGCTGCCGGGCAAGTATGACTGGCGCGCGTGGGCGTGGCGGCATCCCGCGGTTCGGCATGTGGGCGGCCTCGCGAAATACTCATTCGGCTTCGTGATCGTCAACCAAATCGGGCTCTTCGTCGTGCTCGCGCTCGCGAACGGCGTCGATGGGGGCGTCACGGCATTTCTGAGCGCGTACACGTTGTACCAGCTTCCGTACGGAATCTTCGCCGTCAGCGTTTTTACCGCGCTGATCCCATCATTGTCCGAGCACTTCGTGCACGGCGACGCCGACAGCTTCCGACGCGACTTCTCCCTCGGGTTGCGCATGACCTCCTACATCGTGCTGCCGGCAGCAGCCGGGTTCGTCGCACTCGGAAAACCGATCGTTCGCATCCTGTTGCAACACGGCGTTTTCAGTGGAGAGTCGACGAATCTGTTTGCGGACACGCTTGTGCTGATGGCAATCGGCCTCATCGGATTCTCCGCGTTTCAGCAGCAGACCCGTGCGTTCTATGCGCGGCAAGACACGCGCACGCCGTGGATCGTGAACTTCTGGGCGACTGCATTCAACGTCGTCGCCAACTTCCCGCTGTATGCGTGGCTGGGCGTGCCCGGCCTTGCGCTTGCCCACGCGCTGTCGTACTTGACGGCGGCGATCTACGGAGGGTGGGTGTTGCGAAAACAGATCGGCGGGATCGACGGCCGTCGGCTGTTGACGTCTCACGCGCGCATTCTCGCCGCGTCCGTTGCGACCGGAGGTGTCGCGTGGCTGACGTCACGGGCTGTTGAGTCCCACGTCGACACGGCGAGGTTCGCCGGTCAGTTCGTACAGGTGTTCGGAGCCATCGGTGCCGGCCTCGTCGTCTACGTCGCGCTGTCTCGCCTGCTCCGCCTCGAAGAGTTTGATCCGCTGTGGCGCATCCTTGCGGGACGTTTCGCGCGTAGTCGTGCATGATCGAGCCCGCGCTGGAGGTGACGCGATGAGCACGCACGAGCGAGGTGGAATCGTTACCGGATGGCTGATCAAGATCGTGCTCGTCCTCGCGCTCACCGGCGTAGCGCTCTTCGAGGCGGGGTCGGTCATCTTCGCCGGCTTTCAAGCCAGTAACGCCGCCACGAACGCGGCGAACGAAGCGGTTGCCACGTATGCGCGTGCGCACAACCGCGACGATGCGCTCGCCGAGGCGCAGCGCCTTGCCTCGCACGAGGGAGCGACCGTCGTTTCTTTCTCAGCTTCGGTCGTTCGTGCAACCGATCAATCGGTCGTCACGGTCGTCGCCGAACGGCAGGCGAAAACGCTCTTCATTCACAAGATCGGCTTTCTCAAACGCTTCACGCGCTCTCGCGCATCCAGCACGGCGTACTCCGTCTGATCGGTTGTGCGCTGCCGAACCCGGGTACCCTTGATGTCTGTGGAAGCGATACCGAAGTCCGGCACAATTTTGGGGGACCGCTACCGGCTCGCGCGCGTCGCGTGGCCGACGCCGATCGGTTCGGCGTGGCGAGCCAAGGACACCGTCCTCGATCGCGACGTGCTCGTGTATGCGCTGGCGAGGGACCTCGCGCACGACGCACGTGCTCGCGATGCATTCACGCAAGCCGCTGCGCACGCCGCGCAGATGGTCGACCCACATCTCGCACAGGTCTACGACATCGCGTCGGACCCGCCCTATCTTGTCGCCGAGATTCCGGCCGGGGGGCGTCTTGCAGAGCGGTTGAGCGACGGCCCGCTCCCGCTTCCCGACGCCGCTCGCGTCGTCGTCGGCGTCGCGGCCGGCCTTCGGCTTTTGCACGAGCACGGGGAAACACACGGCGCGGTCGGCCCCGCCTGGGTCGGGCTCGACGAGGAGGGTCGCGCCAAGCTGCTCGGAACCGGGCTGGCCGGCGTCATCCGCCTGAGCGCCGCGTTGCGCGATGAGCCTCCGGACCCGCCGCTGAAGCCGGTGGGCTATCCCGAAGCAGGCGCGGACGATCCACGAAACGCCGACGTTCGCTCGCTTGCAGCGCTGGCACTGCACATGCTGACCGGGGAAGCACCCGGTGAGGCGAAGAACGCGAAGGCGCGCTCCGGCATCCCGCAGCACATCGCGAGAACGATCGAGCGAACGCTGACCGGTGCTCCCGGCGGCGGGCTCGACGACCTCGTGCACGCCTTCGCCCCGCACGCCGCGCCGCAACTGCCGGTCGAACGGGAACCGGGCTTTCTGCGAACCGAGGGCAAGTGGCTGTTCACCACGCTGATGCTGATCGCGATCGGCGTCGGGGCAGCGATCGCCGGCGTGGCAATCGTGAAGCTGAAGCCGCAGAGTCCCGCGCCGACCACGTCGCCGCAGTCGGTCGCCTCGCCCATCGCCGTCAGCGCGGTGAGCGACTTCGACCCGCCCCCGGGAAACGGCGCCGAGCACCCCGAGCAGACGGGCAAAGTCACCGACGGGGATCCGGCGAGCGCGTGGTTCACGGTCGGATACAAGACGGCTGCTCTCGGCGGAGACAAGAAAGGTGTAGGCCTCCTGTTCGACTTGGGTCCGGAAACGCGTGACGTCGCCTCGGTTCGCATTCGGAGCCCGCTGTCCGGATGGCAGGCGGAGTGGCGGACGGCGGACGAGCTAGGCGCGACGTTCGAAGCGTACGGCTCCCGCGCAACGTTCACCGCCGGATCGGACACCGTCGTGCCCATCGCGCCGCGGCCCGTGCGCGCCCGCTACTGGCTGTTGTGGATCACGCGACTGACCGATGCCGGATCCGGCAGCAACTACCCGTACCAGGCGGCCGTCGGCGAAGTCACCTTCTCGGGCGGGCGTGTGTGAGCGCGCTCACTCCTCGCGTCATGCACGACGCAGATCGGACTTCGTACGACGCCTACGTTTCCGCGTCCCCGCTCGCCGACGTGATGCAATCGTGGGCGTGGGGGGAGGTCAAAGCCGGCAGCGGATGGACGCCGCGCCGGCTCGTTCTGGAGGAAGCCGGGCGGATTATCGCGGCCGGACAAGTGCTCGAAACAAGACCGGTTCGCGGAGCGCCGCCCATCCTGTATTGCCCGCGGGGCCCCGTTCTCGATTACGCGCGACCCGAGGTGCTGCGCGCCTTCGTCGACGCGGTGCGCGCGCGCGCCGGCGCAGCGGTGTTGCTGAAGTGCGATCCTCCGGTCGAGCTCGGCTCGCCCGAAGCCGCATCACTGACGGCCGCCGGCATGCGAAAGGCCGGCGGTGGAGGTTTCGGCGGCGTGCAACCGACCGCGGTGATGGTCCTTGATCTCGGCCCTGGACTGGAAAAGGTGCAAGAGGGCTTCCACAAGAAGTGGCGCTACAACATCCGGCTTGCCGAGCGAAAAGGTGTAGAGATATCCGAAGCGGGCCGCGACGAGCTCGACGTCTTTTACGAGCTCCTCCTCGAAACGGCAAAGCGCGACCACTTCCTGGTCCGCGGCCGGGAGTACTTTGCGCAGCTGTTCGACGTGCTGAAGCCTGCCGGCCAGCTCGCCATGTTCTTGACGCGATATGAAGGCAAGCCGATCGCCGGAGCGCTGCTGCTGTCTTTCGGAAACCGCGCCACGTACACGTACGGCGCGTCGTCCAACAAGTACCGCAACGTCATGCCGAACCATTTGATGCAATGGAAAATGATCGAGTGGGCGCACGCGCACGGGTATCGGATTTACGATTTTCGCGGTGTATCCCCCGTACGTGACGGAGAGCCGGTCGAAGCGCACATCGCCGGCCTCAACCGTTTCAAGGAGGGCTTCGGTGCGCGCTACGTCGAATACGTCGGTGAGTGGGACGTGCCGATTCGGCGCCTGCTGTATCAAGGCTGGCGCTACGGCGCACCGCTTGCGATGAAAGCGCTCAAAGCCGTCCGCGGCCAAAGCGGCTCTATCGCCGACTGATGTTCCCACGCTCCGCGGCGGCGCGTCATACACTGGCCGCGTGACCGAGCGACCGCTTCCGACCGGCGCGACATCGTGGGTCGAAATCGCCACCAGTGCCCTACGAGAAAACTTTGCGGCGGTTGCCGGCTTCGCCGGCGCGCCGGTGTGCGCAGTCGTCAAGGCGAACGCCTACGGACACGGCCTCATCGAGTCCGCGCGTTCGTTCGCGGAGGCGGGAGCGCGGATGCTTGCCGTCACGCGCTGGGAAGAGGCCCGGGAGATCCGCTCATCGGGGATCTCGGCGCCTCTGCTCGTGCTGACGCCGCTGCCGCATGACGTCATTCGGGACGCGATCGCTCTCGACCTGGCGCTCTGCGTCGCCTCGGTATCAGACTTGGAGCCCATTGTCGTTGCCGCTCACGATGCAGGGCGGTCGGCCCGCGTACATCTGAAAGTCGATACGGGTATGGGACGGCTGGGCGTCAAGGCGTCGGAGGCGACCGCCGTCGCACAGCGCATCGCGGATGAGCAGTCCCTGTCGCTCGAGGGCATTTGGACGCATTTTGCCAGCGCCGGCACACCGCGCGGACGCGAGCAGCTCGCGCGCTTCGAGTCGGTGCGCTCCGCACTCGGCAAGCACGCTGCACGCGCCATCGTGCACGCCGCGAACTCAGCCGCAACGATCGCGATGCCCGCGGCGCGCTACGACATGGTTCGGGTCGGCACGCTCCTGTACGGCATGAATCCTCCGAACGCTCGAGCACCGTTTCCACTCCGCGACGCATTCACGTGGTACGCGCGCATCTTGAGCATTCGGACCGTCGCCGCCGGCGAATCCGTCGGCTACGGAAGTGAGTGGCGCGCGAAGCGAGCGACTCGCGTTGCGACGATCGCAGTCGGCTATGCCGACGGCTTCGGTCTCGAGCCGGCTGCGCGAACCGAGTCGTGGCAAGAAGCCGCGAAGGCCGGCGCGCGCCTCGCGATCGTCGCGGCCGGCGTGAAGAAGTCGGTACGCGCCGTGCGGCTGAAGGGGGTTCGCGCACCGGTCGTCGGGCGCATCTCGATGCAGCAGTCGACGGTGTCGATCGGACACATTCCCGACGTGCGCGTCGGCGACGTCGTCGAGGTTCCCGCTCGCCGCCTCCTCGTCGGCACACATATCCAGCGGATCTACCTATGAGCGAGCAGGACGCGAGCGATGCCGATCTCATCGGTCGTCACCTCGCCGGCGAGGGCCGCGCGTTCGACGAAATCGTGTCGCGTCATCGTAACCGTGTCTACGCGATCGCTTTCCGCATTTGCAATCGGCACGAAGACGCGCTCGACGTTACCCAGGACGTGTTCGTCACCGCGTACCGCAAGCTGTCGTCGTTCCGCCAAGAGGCGCAGCTGACGACATGGCTCCACCGGCTCGCGGTCAACGCGGCGCTCGACCTCGCGCGCAAACGATCTAGACGCGACCATCGATCGCTCGAGGCGGCCGAGCAGCTGGCCGACGATGCCCCGGGTCCGGACGAATACGCGGCCGCCTCCGTCCGCGCCGCCGAAGTGCAACGCGCGCTCGCTCGCCTGTCTCCGGATCACCGCGCGGTCGTCGTCCTGCACGATTTGCACGATCTTGACTATGCGGAGGTGGCCGCGGCGCTGGGCATACCGGTCGGAACCGTCAAAAGCAGGCTACACCGAGCGCGCCTCGAGCTCGCGCGCTCGCTCAAGCACTTGGAACCAATCGAGGGGGAACCGCCCTCTAAGGTTGAGAAACCATGAACGCACACGAAGAGCTCGAGCTGCTATCCGCCTTCCTGGACGGGGAGCTCACCGATGCGGAGCGTCTGCGCGTCGATGCGCATCTTCCCGGCTGCGCGGAGTGCCGCGCGACGCTCGATGCGCTGCGCGCGACGCTCGGCGACCTCGGCTCGTTGCCGCGCATCGAGATGGACGAGACGTCCGTCTCGCGTTTCGATACGCACCTGGCCGTGCGGCGTTCGCGGCGCCCGTCCACGTCGCGCGTGTGGTTCTCTGGTGCGGCCGCCGCGGCGATCATCGGGCTCATCGCATCGTTCGCGATTCTCCGGCATCCTGCATTCGCTCCAGAGGGAGCGCCGAAGGCGCTGGGCGCCGCGGCCGGAAGCAGTGGGATCGAGACCTCCGACACCGACTACACGGCCGCGTCCGCGCGAGCGGCGCTCGGCGAGTACCCCAGCAAGGACACTTTCGCGACTGGTCACTACGACGCCTTAACCGCCGAAGATGCCCAAGCGGAGTCCGGAGCGGGAACCACTTTCGGTGCCACACGGCAATACGCCCCGGCCGCTACCGGCGCGGATGCTCGCTTTCGCGAGTGCGCCACATCGGTCGAGCGGGGCGCCGATCTGCAGACCGTGCGATACCTCATCGCCCGCTTCAACGGGGAGCGGGCGTTCTTCCTCTTTTATCTCGCCCCGGCGCAAAACGCGACGCGTGCCGAAGTGTGGGTCCTACGCCCGTCGGACTGCTTCACGCTGTATTTCGCCCAGCGGAAGCTGTAGCCGCGGGAAGAGGGCCGCGTAACGCTGCGTTAGAATCCCTGCCCACTGCGCGAAGGGATGAACGTGGCGGAAAAGGTAGTGATCATCGGATCCGGGCCGGCCGGACTGACGGCTGCGCTGTACACCGGGCGCGCAAACCTCGAGCCGCTCGTCATCGAGGGTGCTGCTCCGCTCGGACAGCTCATGCTGACCACTGAGGTCGAGAACTATCCCGGCTTTCCCGACGGCATCCTCGGCCCCGAGCTCATGGAAAAGTTTCGCGCCCAAGCAGAGCGATTCGGCGCAAAGTTCATCTCGGCCGACGCGACGAAGGTCGACCTGTCAAAGCGCCCGTTCAAGGTGTGGGAGGGCGAAGCGGAATACGAGGCACAGACGATCATCATCTCTACCGGCGCGAAGGCGCGGATGCTCGACGTTCCCGGCGAACGCGAGCTCCTCGGCCGCGGCGTATCGACGTGCGCGACGTGTGACGGCTTCTTCTTTCGGGGCGTTCCGCTCGTTGTCGTCGGCGGCGGCGATTCGGCGGTCGAGGAGGCGCTCTTCCTTACGCGCTTCGCGACGAAAGTCACGCTGATTCACCGGCGTGACGCGTTGCGCGCCTCAAAAATCATGCAGGACCGCGCGCTCGCGAACGACAAGGTCGAGTTCATCTGGGACACGGTGGTGGAGGAGGTCCTCGGCACCGACGGCAAAGTCGATCGGCTGATGCTTCGCAACGTGAAGACCGAAGGCGTGACGGAGTTTGCCACCGGGGGCTTGTTCGTTGCGATCGGTCACGATCCGAACACGTCGCTTTTCACCGGACAGCTCGACATGGACGCCGCGGGATACATCACGGTCGCGCATCCGCGAACGAGCACGAGCATCGAAGGCGTTTTCGCGTGCGGCGACGTCGTCGATCACATCTTCCGTCAAGCAATAACCGCCGCGGGTACGGGCTGCGCCGCCGCAATCGACGCGGAGCGTTTCCTCGAGTCGCTCGGTCATTAAAGGCGAGTCGAGCTAGCCGACGCGCTGCCGTTCGACCGCGCGTGACTGCTTCGGCAGCTCGGGATAGCGTGACTTCAGCCAGTCGTTGACAAATAGAGCCGCAACCACCGGGCCGACTTGCGCGAGAAGGCTGAGCAGCAGGCCGACGGCGCCGTTGAGCGGCTTCGG
The DNA here is from genome assembly GCA_020201525.1 of Actinomycetota bacterium. GTDB lineage: Bacteria > Actinomycetota > AC-67 > AC-67 > AC-67 > JAIVGO01. Next base: position 20,329 of record JAIVGO010000119.1, read on the forward strand.
GTCGTTGCCGGTGCCGATGTACGTCGCGCCGATACCCAGCGCGAGCACGAAATAGACGGTGACCGCAACGCTGGCGGCGGCGATGTAGCGCAGATATCTCGGCACGCCGGCAATCCTACCGTGGCGCGTAGTTCACCGTTGGTTCGCCTCGCGCCGCCGCTTCATGACACAATCGCCCCGGACAGGGGGGAGCCCATGAAAATCGATCGCATCGACGCGTGGATCTGTCACTTTCCGCTGCCGGCGCCGTTTTCGCCGTCGTGGGTTCCCGGCCTCGCGAACCCGAACAACTCCGCAATCGTCTACCGCCTCCGCACCGACGAAGGCCTCGACGGATACGCCGGCTGGGTTGCGTTCGCCGACGAGCCGAAGGGACCCGTCAATCTCATGCGCGCGTTTTTGCTCGGGCGCGATCCGACGCGCCCGTCGGAGCTCCGCCCGATGCTCGAGTCGGCGGTTCGCGTCCTCGGGCTGCGCGTCTGGTTCGTGGAAACCGCGCTCTACGATCTAGCCGCGAAAGCGGCCGGCCTGCCGCTGTACCGGTATCTCGGCGGCGCGCGCGATCGCGTGCAAGCGTACGCGTCGTTCGGCGAGCTTCGCGACGGACCACGGCGCGCCGAAGACACGCTCGCCGCGAAAGAGCTCGGATTCAGCTGCGTGAAGCTCCGGCCGCGTCATCCGACGATGCGCGAAGATATCGAAGAGGTGCGCATCGTGCGCGCAGCCGTGGGCGACGACTTCGGCATCGCGTGCGATGCGAACCAGGGCTGGCGCGTGGACACGTTCGCGCAAGGCCCGAAGTGGGATTTCAAGCGCGCGCTCGCAACGGCCAAGGCGTACGAGGAATTCGGCGTTGCATGGCTGGAGGAGCCGCTCGACCAGTTCGCGTTCGACGACTACAAGCGGCTCCGCGATCAAACGACGACACCGATTGCCGGCGGTGAGCTCGCCGGTGACGTGTGGCCGGTCCGCGAGCTCATCGAGCGACGCGCGGTCGACATCGTGCAGCCCGATCCGACGTTCACCGGTGGGATCACCGGCGCGCTGGGACTCGCGCGAATGGCCGAACAGTTTGGGATCGGCTTTCAGCCGCACGCGTGGTCGAACGGCCTCGGCTTCGCCGCCAGCTTGCACGTCCTCGCGGCATCAAACGGCGCGCTCATGGAGTACCCGTACGATCCGCCCGGCTGGGTTCCCGAAGGCCGCGATGCGATGCTCGCCGAACCTTTCCGCGTCGATGCCGACGGCTGGATCACCCTTCCGACGGGCCCCGGGCTCGGCGTCGAGCTCGACCTCGAGCGGATCGAAGCGCACGGTGACGCAATCTAGCCAAGGAATACGGCGGCACGGCACGGCGTTTCGGTGGATTGAGGCAGCGGTATTAGACTCACGACTCGGGACAAGCAGACCAAGGAGAGGGACCCACGATGGCAGAGATCATTCACGTCGGCGACGCGGACTTCGAAGACAAGGTCCTGAAGTCGGACAAGCCGGTACTCGTCGATTTCTGGGCCGACTGGTGCGGCCCCTGCCACATGGTCGCACCCGTCCTGCAAGAGATCGCCGGAGAAAAAGACTCGGTGCAAATCGTCAAAGTCGACGTCGATGCCAACCCGGAAGTTTCGCGGCGCTACGGCATCCTGTCGATCCCATCAATGCTGCTGTTCGTCGACGGCGTCGAGAAGCGCCGCCTCGTCGGAGCGCGCGGGAAGAGCCAGATCCTCGGCGAGCTTCAAGAGTTCATCGCCTGACAACGTTCGTTCGTTTTCCTGCCGCGCCGCTCGGGGGAAAATAAGCCGTCATGGTAATCCGACCCGGAGCCCGAGGCCGCGCCGTCCGCGACATTCAGCTGAGGTTGCTCGCGCTCGGCTACGACATCGACGACGCCGAGCGCGCAACCGAGTACGGCCCGACCACGACGTCGGCGGTCCGCGCGTTCCAGCAGCAGCGGGGCCTTCTCGTCGACGGCGTCGTCGGCCCGGAAAGCTGGCGCGAGCTGGTCGAAGCGTCGTGGCGTCTCGGTGATCGCGTCATGTACTTGCGCTCACCGCAGATCCGCGGCGACGACGTCCGCGATCTGCAGGAGCGCTTGTCCGCACTCGGGTTCGACACCGGGCGCATCGACGGCATCTTCGGGCCGCGAACCGCCGCGGCCGTCCGCGAATTCCAGACCAACTACGGCATCCCGCCCGACGGCATCGTTGCGAAGTCGACCGTGAGAGCGCTGGCCGGTCTTCCGCATCTCGGTCACGCTTCGGTTCCTCCGGCCGCGCGCGTTCGCGAGCGAGAGGCGCTCCGCCGCATCGGCGGGATGGCCGGGCTTCGCGTCGTACTCGATCCCGGACACGGCGGCGACGACGAGGGGTCGACAGGTCCGACCGGCGTCACCGAGGCCGGCTGCGTCTACGCGCTTGCGCGCGAGCTCGAAGCTGCTCTCGCGACGTCCGGGGCGGCCGTCTATCTGACCCGCGACCTCAGTTCCGCGCCGACCGACGGTGAGCGAGCAGCGCTCGCGAACAGCCTCCACGCCGATCTGTTCATCTCGCTGCACGTCGCCGCCCACGACGACACGGCGGCGAACGGAGCGGCAACCTTCTACTACGGTCACGAACGTTTCGAATCGGAGGCAGGTGCGCGGCTCGCGGAGCTCGCGCAGGAATCCGTGTGCGAGCTCGGTCTCGTCGACGGACGCACGCACGCGAAAACGTTTCCGATCTTGCGTGAAACGCGAATGCCGGCGATTCAAATCGAGCCGTGTTACGTCAGTAATCCGCGCGAGGAGCTACTGCTCGACGACCCGGCGTTCCGGCGGCGGCTGGCGACCGCGATCGCCGGCGCCGTCCGTGAGTTCGTTTCGTCGGCCGTGCCTGCGTAAGGCGCGATGGCTGTTATACAGGCCGGGAGCGCCGCATAACTCCCAGTGAGATCCGAGATGAGTGGCAGAATACGCAGGGCATGAAGGCGCCGATGGCCAAACAAGGCGCCATGGAATGCTAGTTATACAGACCGGAACTGAGCGTTAAACAGATCTGTTCAAGGA
>JAIVGO010000019.1 GCA_020201525.1 Actinomycetota bacterium
TGGGTGACAAAACGCATGCTGGTCATCCCGCAAGGGAGACACGAAGTCTACGAGTCAACCCACCGCCAGGCGCGAGGCTACTGGTCTTGAACCAGTTCCCTCACAACCCAGCGTGACACTGAGTCGAAAGTCTATGGCCCGTGTCCCGGAAGCCGCGGGGCCGGGAAAGATATGCTGGATGTATGGCACCCGAGCCCCGAGATGTGTGGAAGATGATTGTCCGCGCCGACGAGCTCGTGAAGTACGCACCGAACCGCGACGCGGCCGACGCGTACGCGCAAGCCCGTGCGGTGCTCGCGGATGCGGAATCGGCCGCCGAATCGCTCGCCGATCAACACGTCGCCGAGAATTTTCGCATCCAGATCCGCACCCGCCTGGACGACATTGCCGGGCGAGAGCGAGGAGGTCTGTTGTGAAGCTCGGCCGCACTCCGGACGAAAAGGTGCGGACCCCACCCGGGCAGCGCCTCACGCGCGGATGGCCGGTCCTGCATGCCGAAACGATTCCCCCATTCGACGAAAGCACGTGGCGATTCCGCGTCTTCGGTCTGGTGGCGAATCCTTTCGAGCTCTCGTGGAGCGCGTTCAAAGGATTGCCGACGGTCGACCTCACCTCGGATATCCATTGCGTGACCGGATGGTCGAAGCTCGACAACAGATGGGAAGGCGTGGCCTTCACGGAGATCGCCGCGCGCGCGCAACCGCTGCCGGCCGTGACGCACGTCGTGACGCACGCCCCGAGCGGCTACACCGCGAACGTACCGCTCGACGTCGTGATGGACGACGACGTTCTCTTTGCGTGGTCTCACGACGGGGAACCCTTGCAGCCGAAGCACGGCGGACCGCTCCGTCTCGTCATTCCGAAGCGTTACTTCTGGAAGTCGGTGAAGTGGGCCGACGGCGTCGAGTTCCTCGACCACGATGAGCGCGGATTTTGGGAAGTCCGCGGCTACCACAACGACGCGCATCCGTTCGCGGAGGAGCGGTTTTCATGGCAAGAACGATGAAGCGCGCCGTGACCTCCGAGGAGCTGAGCGCTCCCGTCACTCCGTACCAGGACGCGTTGCGGGAGGTGCTGAGCGCCTTTCGTCCGCTGCCGCCGGTTGTCACTCCGTTGCGGGACGCGCTCGGTCTTGTGTGCGCCGAAACGGTTACCGCGGATCACGACGTCCCGCCGTTTCCGAGCTCGGCGATGGACGGGTACGCGATCCACGCTGCGGACACGGCGGGCGCAACGGCTGAGAAACCGGCCGTCCTGACACTCGCCGGCGACATCCCGGCCGGAACGTCGTCGGAGGAGATCGTGCAGCGCGGCACGGCGACAAAGATCATGACCGGCGCGCCGCTTCCGCCGGGCGCGGACGCAATCGTGCCGTGGGAAGACACGCAGCCGCGCGACGGAGAGATAGCAGTGCTCGTTGCCGTGCCCGAGCGCAAGCATGTTCGGCCGCAGGGCGAGGACGTTCCCGCCGGCACGCCGGTCATCCCGCAGGGAGCAATGCTCGGGCCGGTCCATCTCGGCGTCCTCGCGTCGCTCGGACGCGCCGGCGTGAAGGCGCACCCCCGTCCGCGCGTGGCCGTTCTCAGCACAGGCGACGAGCTCGTTGAAGCCGGCAAGCCGCTCGGGCCGGGGCAAATTCACGAATCCAATGCAGTCTTGATTGCTGCGTTGCTCGATCGCGCCGGCGCGGCGCCGGGTGACGTTGCGATGATCGGCGACGACCCCGACGCGATCGCGGCGTGGCTGAAGAAGTCCGCGACGTCCCACGACCTCATCGTCACGACCGGCGGGGCGTCGGTGGGGGAGCACGACTGGATGCGAGAAGTTCTGACGCGCGACGGCGAGCTGAAGATGTGGCGCGTCGCCATCAAGCCGGGGAAGCCGATCGCGTTCGGGTCGATCGGCGGTACGCCGGTCTTCGGCTTGCCGGGAAATCCCGGCTCGGCCTTCGTCGGCATGCACGTCTTCGTAGGGGCGGCGGTGCGCGTCCTCAGCGGCCGCGACACGGATCCGGCGCACACCACGATGAAACTCGCGACCGGCGTGAAAGGTTCTCCGAGCCGCACGCTCTTCTGCCGGGTGCGCATCGAAGGCGACACCGCGGTTCCGTTGCCGGCGCAATCGAGTGTCGTGCTGTCGAACCTGCTGCCGACGGAAGCCTTTGCGGTCGTTCCGCCCGGAGGACTCCCGGCAGGCGCCCCCGTACGCGTGGAGCCGTTGTGAGCCGCTTGTTGCTGTTCGCCCGCGCGCGGGACGCGGCCGCCGGCATCGCGGAAACCGAGGTGCAAGCCACGACCGCAGGCGAGGCGCTCAAGATCGCCGCCGACCGATTCGGTCCGGAGTTCGAGAAGGTCTTGCAGATGTGCTCGTTTCTCGTCGACGGTGATTTAATTCACCGCGACCGGTTGTGGGATACCGCGATCACCGAAGACGCCGAGATCGCGGTGCTTCCGCCGGTCTCCGGCGGCGCGGCGCGAAAAACGGGCGCGCACATGGTGGACGTCGGCGACAAGGCGGAAACGCAACGCGAGGCAACCGCGGTCTGCACGCTCGTCGTCGAAGAGCGCACGCGCGACGCATTGTTGAGCGGAAGCGTGCCGAAAGGGGACGCTACCGAAGCCTCGCGGCTCGCGGGGATCATGGCCGCGAAGCGCGTCCCGGAGCTGATCCCCCTGTGCCATCCGTTGCGCATCAGCTCCGCCGACGTGCAGACAGAACCGGTCGACGGCGGGATCGAGGTGCGCGCCACCGTGCGGGGCCGCGATCGCACCGGCTTCGAGATGGAGGCGCTGACCGCATGCGCGATCGCTGCGCTCACGTTGTACGACATGGGCAAGAGCGAGGATCCGCGGATGCGCGTCGAAGGCTTGCGGCTCGTCGCGAAGTCCGGTGGGAAGTCGGGGAGTGTGACGTTCGAATGAAGATCGGCGTGCTCACGATTTCCGATCGTTCGTCTGCCGGCGAGCGCGCCGATGAAGGCGGCCCGCTGGTCGGGGAGATCATTGCCAAGATCGGCGAGGTCGCCGTGACCGCGGTCGTTCCCGACGATGTCGAGGCGATCGTCCACGCACTCAGCGCGTGGGCGGATGCCGGCACGATCGATCTCATCATCACGACCGGGGGAACCGGTCTCGGTCCGCGCGACGTGACGCCGGAGGCGACGAAAAAAGTCATCGAACGCGAGGCGCCGGGTATCGCGGAGGCAATGCGCGCCGCCGGCCTCGAGAAGACTCCGTTCGCTGCGCTCTCGCGGCAGGTGGCGGGGACGCGCGGCGCCACGCTCATCGTAAATGTTCCGGGGTCGCTGAAGGCGATCCGGGAAGGACTCGAAGCTGTGCTTGAGGTCCTTCCGCATGCCGTCGAGATGATGCACGGCGCATCACCTGCGTGATGAATCCGATCATCGTCAGCGGGATCGAGCGCGACCGGATCGACGTTGCTGCGCTCGTCGACAAGATCCGGCGCGACGATTGCGGCGGCCTCGTCGTGTTCGAAGGGACGACGCGAACGCCGGATGAAGGGCGTGTCGTGCTGCACCTCGATTACGAAGCGTACGAGGAAAGGGCCGCGGCCCAACTGGAACAGATCGCGAAAGAGGTCGCCGAACGGTTCGGCCTCGGCGGCGTCGTCGCTGTGCACCGCGTTGGACGGGTCATGCCGTCGGAGCCGTCGGTGTTGGTCGCCGCGGTGGCACCGCACCGCGCGGAGGCGTTTGAGGCCGCTCGCGCACTGATCGATCGGATCAAGTCCGAAGCGTACGTCTGGAAAAAGGAATCGACGGCCGCCGGTGATTCGTGGGTCTAGAGAGCCGTTCCGAAAACGACCGTCACCCACATCCGAGACCCCGGCTCCCGAACAACCCAGACCGCGCACAATGAGTACTCGCGGTCGAGGATATTTTCTCGGTGCTCGCGGCTCCGCATGAATGCCTTTTGTATGCCGTCGATGGATAGTCCCACGCCGACGTTCTCCCCAATCGTTTCGATGTGAAGGCTGTAAAGCAGCGAACGCAGCTTCGGGTTGTGGTACAGCTTCTGACGGTAGACCATCCGATCGGTCTGTGCGCGCGCGGCCGGCTTGAGGGCCGCCGGCCACCACGTCAATTCCGGAATATGGCGCAGCCGCCGCTCACGGTTGCTCATGTCGAAGATGCGACGCGCGGCGGCCGGGTCCGGCTCCGGCTTCGGCGGGGGAACCTTCACGATCTCGACTTCGGCGAGGAAGCGCGCCCAGAAGTCTTCGCGGGCAGGGGTCGGCGACGGGACCGGCCGGGGCGCGACCACGTGAGCCGGGGTCGCGGGCCCGGCTCCGAGCCCCAGGACTGCCAGCGTTGCAAGCACTGCGGCGAAGCGCTTCATCCCGTTCAATGTAACCCGTGACCGGTCCGGCCGGGATGCCCCAAATTCACGATCTTGGCGCCCGATTCGCCCGATGTGCGCGAGAGGGATTTAATGGCGGCGCCGCGAACAAAGGTAGAGCGGACAACCTGGCGGGAGACGCGACAGATGATTGACTCCCGCCCTGATCGGGAGACACAGATGTTGCGACGACTTCTCACGGCCCTGGCTGCGGCGGCGATCTTGGCAGTTCCGACGTTCTCTCGGGCGGCAACCCCGGCCACCGCGACGATCAGCCCGTCGCATCCCCTCGTTAGTTGGACCGGAGGTCCAATTCCTGTCCCTTCGTCGACTCGGCGCAGCGCAACCGCCGATCCAAGCGACGTGATGCTCCCCGGTGATCCCGTCAAGGTGACTACGAGTCAAGACGGACTGAATCAAGACACCTTCGCTCTGACCGTCGACGTGCCCAGCTCCTACTACGAGAACAACCCGACGGCTGCCGTTCGCGTTAGGGTCACATTTCCTGAGGACGCTTCAAACGATCTGGATCTCGAGCTGGCTCCGGCGAATGGACAATGGGTCCGCGTGTCGACGCTTCGCGGAAGCGATCATGACGAACTCACGCTCTTCAATCTGAAGAGTGGAACATACAATGTTGTTACGAGAGCATTCCTGCCGTTTTCCGATACGTACAAGGCGACGGCGGAATTGGTCAATTTGTCCAGTCCACTGTCGGCAGCGCTACGCGCCTCGACTATCGATTTCCAAACGAGCGCGATCGTAGATAACCCGAGCATCGACAGCGGCGAGCCGAATGTCGCCGTCGACAGCAAGGGATGGATTTATGTGACGGCGCCCGGCTCCGGTGTCGCCGTATACCGTTCGAAGAACGGCGGTGTGAGCTTCACGAAGATGGGCGACTTCGATGCAGACTTCCAGTTGGGCGGAGGAGACGCGGACATTCAGATCGATAAGCACGATAATCTCTATATAGCGGACCTGGCCGTTGTCTCCATCAACGTTCTGAAGTCGACCGATTCTGGTGAGCACTTCGACCAACGCGCAATCACCGGTTACGACTCCGACCGTCAGTGGCTCGCGACCTACGGCGAAAACACGGTATATCTCGGGTACCACGACATCACGCTCGAACAAGAGCTCGTCTACCGGTCCGACGATGGGGGCGTGACGTTCACGCAAATCACCCCTGTTCAAGTCGATGCAGCGTCGGCGACGAAGGATCCTGCGGCATACGCGCAGTCGCAGGCAGATTGCTTCGAGAACACGTTCTCCGGTCCGGTGGCGGTGGACCAGAGGGATGAGACGATCTACATCGTGTACGGCTGCTCGAACGTCCGGAGCAACCTCACCGGCCGCACCCCCCCGTACGGCCCGGCCAACCAGATTTTCGTCGGGATCTCTCACGATCGAGGCGTCACCTTTACGAATCACGAGGTCATGCGATTCAACCCCGGCGCCAACGTCTCGAACTTGTTCCCCACGATGACTGTCGATAAGGCAGGTAACCCATACGTGGTCGTTGCCAAGGCGGACGTTGAAGGTGGCCCGTCCGACGTCTTGATGACGGCATCCAAGGATCACGGTGAAACATGGGGCGCGCCGATTCAGGTGAGTAGCGGCAGCGGCACGCGCATGTTCCCGTGGATTGCTGCGGGCGACCCCGGCAAGGTCGACATCGTCTACGCAACCACGCCGGCCGTTTCGTCCGACGATTTGAATGGCGTCTGGAACATCGAAATGGCGCAAAGCTTGAACGCATTGTCGGAAAACCCGACATTCACCGAAAGCCGCGTCTCGGACCACCCCATTCACACCGGTCAAGTATGCGCGTCCGGGATTTTGTGCAGCGTCGGCGGCGACCGGTCGCTGCTGGACTTCATCGAGGTCGGGCTGGACCCGAGTGGATACGCGAACGTCGCGTGGACCGAGAACGCCGGTGGCGCGCGCCATCTGGGATTCAGCCGTCAGACATCGGGTCCCAGTGTCTATTCGTCTGTGCTCGGGACGAAGATCACCAAGCCGGCCCCGAAGCCGAAGCCACAACCGTCGGATCTGCCGTCGACCGGTGTCGAAGACGCCCGGGCGATCGCCGTCATGGCGTTGGCGATGGGCGTGCTTCTCGCCCGCCGCCTGGCCGGAAGCGCCCGCTAAGCATCGCGTCGCACCCGCCTTCGCTCCGCGCTAGGATTCGCGGCGTTCTCGGGGTTACTCATGGGTAACCCCTCAGCGAGGAGGCTCGATGGATTTCCGCGACACCGCCGCCGAGGCCGCGTTCCGCAAAGACGTTCGGGACTGGCTCGAGGCCAATAAGCCGTCCGGCGCCGTTGCGGGGCTAGGCGTCACCGAAGGCCGCGTCGGCATGTTGCGCACGTGGCAGCGAAAGCTGCACGAAGGCGGTTGGGCGGGTCTCGGCTGGCCCAAGGAATACGGCGGGCGCGGCGCGAGCCTCATCGAACAAGTCATTTTCAGCCAGGAATATGCGCGCGCAAAAGCGCCGTCGATCTTGAACGTCATCGGCATAGGGATGGCCGGCCCAACGATCATCGCGCACGGAACCGACGAACAGAAGCATCGCTATCTCGACAAGATCCTCTCCGGCGAAGAGATCTGGTGTCAGGGCTTTTCCGAACCCGGTGCCGGTAGCGACCTCGGAGCTTTGCGTACGTCCGCCGTCGTCGAAGGCGATTCGTTCATCGTCAACGGACAGAAAGTGTGGACGACGCTCGCCCACATCGCCGACTGGTGCATTTTGCTCGCGCGCACCGACCCGACGGCGCCGAAGCACAAGGGAATCTCGTACTTGCTCGTCGACATGCATTCACCGGGCGTCGAAGTCCGGCCGCTGCGCCAAATGACGGGCGAGGCCGAATTCAACGAGATGTTCTTCACCGACGTCCGCGTGCCGCGCGACAACATCTTGGGCGACGTGAACGACGGATGGCGCATCGCGATGACGACGCTGCTGCACGAACGCGGCACGCTCGGCTTCGCCCTGGCGACGCAAGCCGAAATCGTCCTCGGGGAAGCAATCGCGCTCGCGAAGAAGACACTGAAGGCCGGCCGCCCCGCCATCGAGGATCCGCTCGTTCGGCAGCGACTCGCGCAACTTCATGTCGAGATTCAAGCGATGCGGTTGAACAATTACCGCGCCCTCACGACCGTCATGCGCACCGGCATTCCCGGGCCCGAAGGCTCGCTCGGCAAACTGCTATGGAGCGAGTCGAACAAGCGGCTCGGCGAGCTCATGCTCGAGATCCAAGGTCCTGCCGGGCTGCTCGAAGGTAGCGGATACGCCGGCGATAACGGGGAATGGGTCTACCGGCATTTCCGTTCGCGAGCGAACTCCATTGAGGCCGGCACGAGCGAGATCTTGCGCAACATCATCGCCGAGCGCGTGCTCGGTCTTCCCAAGCACAAGTGAGGACGCGCCATGGACTTCGGATTCACTGAGGAGCAGGAACTGCTTCGAAAGTCGGCTCGCGAGGTGCTGGCCGAGCGCTCGACGCCGGCCGTCGCGCGGGCCGTTATGGAAAGCGAGACCGGCTTCGACGAATCCCTGTGGAAGACGATCGCCGAGCTTGGATGGTGCGGCGTTGCGATTCCCGAAGCGGAAGGCGGCCTCGGTCTCGGCTGGGTTGAGCAAGCCGTGCTCGTCGAAGAGACCGGCCGTGCCGTGCTGCCGGCGCCCTACCTGTCGACCGTGGGTCTCGCGTTGCCGGTCGTACTTCTCGCGGAGCCCGGAGAGATGCGATCACGCTTGCTGCAAGGAATTGCATCGGGTGAGATGCGGGTCGCGCTTGCGCTCACAGAAGAAGACGGTGAATGGTTCGCCCCGCTGAAAGCCGCAGCAACGAAGAGCGTGAACGGCTACACGATCGAGGGGCGCAAGGTGTTCGTGGCCGACGCTCATGTCGCGCACGAATTGCTCGTGGTCGCGCGGCTCGACGACGACTTTGCAGTGTTCGCAGTCCCCGCCGCCGACACTGCCATCACGCCGTTGCCGACGCTCGATCGTACGCGACGTCTCTCCGAAGTGCGTCTCGACGGCGTGACGGTTGGCTCCGAGCGCTTGATCGCGAGCGGGAAGAGCTTGGGCTGGCGCCCGGCCGACCGTACGGCGCTCGTGATCGCCGCGGAGCAGACCGGCGTCGCACAGCGTGTCTTGGAGATGTCGGTGCAGTACGCAAAGGAGCGCGAGCAATTCGGCAAGCCGATCGGCTCGTTCCAAGCGATTTCGCACAAGTTGGCCGACATGTTGCTGTTGACGGAGAGCGCGCGATCCCATGTCTATTACGCAGCGTGGGCGATCGACGAAGGCACGCCCGACGCTTCGCTCGCGGCGGCCAGCGCACGCGTCGCAGGCATCGAAGCCGGCCGTTTTGCGACGGCCGAAGCGATTCAGGTCCACGGCGGAATCGGCTTCACCTACGAGCACGATTTGCACTTGTTCTACCGCCGCGCGAAGTGGGATGAGCTCTACTACGGCGATGCAACCGTCTGGCGCGAGCGAGTCGCGGAGCTGATCGCCGCCACGTAAATGGTGAAGCCGCGAGTCGAACCGCTTGCCCCATGGCTTGCGAAAGAGACGCAGGAAGAAAAACGCAAGCGCGCGTCGCTCGTCTATCGCCGTCTGAACAAGCACTATCCCGACGCACGCATCTTTCTGAATTTCTCGAACCCCCTAGAGATGGTGGTGGCCACCGTTCTGTCTGCGCAATCAACCGACGCGATGGTCAACAAGGTGACGGAATCGCTGTTCAAGAAGTACCGAACCGCGGGGGACTACGCGAACGCGCCGGCGGGCGCACTGGAAAAGGACATCCACTCCACCGGTTTCTTCAATCAGAAGGCGCGCAACATCCGAGCGCTGGCTCGCATGGTCATCGACGAGTTCGCCGGTGAAGTCCCGGGAACGATGGATGAGCTTCTCCGTCTGCCCGGCGTCGCTCGAAAGACGGCGAACATCGTACTCGGCAATTCCTTCGGGAAGGTCGTGGGAATCGCCGTCGATACACACGTCCACCGGTTGTCTCGTCGTCTCGGATTCAGCGACAACGACGACCCGAACAAGGTCGAGCAAGAACTCATGGGCCTGTATCCGAAGCCAAAATGGTGGAACCTCACGTATCTTTTGATCGAGCACGGGCGGGCGATCTGCAAGGCCCCGAATCCACAGTGCGCAGACTGCGTAGTGAATGATCTGTGTCCGGCTTCTCGCCTGCCGACCCCGGCACGCCGGTAGACTGCCCCCGATGCCGCGCATCTACACGAAGACCGGTGATGACGGTACGACCGGCATGCTGTACGGCGGCCGCATCTCGAAAGGCGACAGGCGGACCGAAGCGTACGGCACGTCCGATGAAGCGGTCGCCGCGCTCGGCGTCGCGCGTGCACAGATCGCGGATCCGGAGCTCCGCCTCTTGATTCTTCGCCTTCAGCGCGAGCTGTTCGTGGTCGGCGCCGATCTCGGTTCGAATCCCGGAGCGCGTGACAAGCTCGTCGACGGCCAGACCCGCGTCTCGACTGCCATGGTTGAAACGCTGGAGACTCTCATCGACGAATACGCCGACAAGACCGTCATGCCGAAGGAGTTCGTGATTCCGGGCGAATCTCCGGGAAGCGCCGCCCTCGACCTTTCGCGGTCGATCGTGCGCCGGTGCGAACGACTCGTCGTCCGGCTGATTGCGCAAGGCGCGTTCGACAACCGCGACTGTCTTCGGTATCTCAACCGCCTGTCGGACCTGTTATTTGTTCTTGCTCGGCACGAGGAGGCCGGGTTCACCCCGCTGCACGAGCACGCGTAACGATCATTTCCGCGAAGCCCGGCATCGCGGCCGGGCACCGGATCGAAGGGGGAGATGCACGTGGATGTGTTCCTGTTCATCAAAACCGAGCCGGGATTGGCGCACAGTGTTATGAACTCGATCGTCGACTCGAACTCCGTCACTCGCGCGGCCGTCGTCACCGGATCGTTCGATGTCTTCGCGCGAATCGACGACATCAGCTGGGATCAGCTGGCCGCGCGCGTACTCGAAGGCGTGCAGCGTACGCCCGGCGTCGTTCGCACCGAGAGTGCTGTTGCCATTCCTCCGGAATCACTCGCGATCTCAGGACCGGTCATAACCATGCCGTTGCGCGGCGCGACCACGCAACGGGTTGCTCTCGTGTTCGCATCGTTGGATGCAGGCACTGCGCGTTCGGCGGTTCCGGAGCTCGTTCGGATCAAAGGCGTGCTCGGCCTGGCGCTAATCTCCGGGAAACACGACCTCATTCTGCAAGTTGCCGGCCGTGGCATCGAGCAGATCGCCGGAACCGTTGTTCGACGGATTCAAGAAATCCCGGGCGTCAGGAAGACCTCGACGGCGCTCGTCCTGCATTCCACGCCGCGCGTCGCTGCGCCGAAGCGGCGCCGGCCACGACGGCGCTGACGCGCCGGGAGGCGGCGGTGAGCGAACGAACCTTGGGGCGAGAACGACGCCTCGTCTCGGTACTCTTCGGCGACCTCGCGGGTTTCACGTCGGCGGCGGAAACGGTCGACCCCGAAGAGGTCCACGCGTTCTTGTCGCAGCTCATGGCGCAGCTGCACGGCATCGTCGAGTCGTTCGGCGGCACCGTCGTCAACACGATGGGCGACGGGTTTCTGGCTGTGTTCGGGGCACCGTCTGCGCATCCCGACGACGCCGAGCGCGCCCTCCGCGCGGCGTTTGCCGTTCGTGAAGCTGTTCGCGAGTTTGCATACGGCTCGTTTCCGCGCAGTGACTTGCACGCCGGCGTGCATACGGGTTGGGTCTTCGTCGCGCCCGGTACCCACGGTATCGATGTCGTCGGCGATACCGTGAATACCGCGTCGCGCATCGCCACGATTGCCGGGCCCGGAACGATTCTGGCCGGCGACTTGACGCGTGCGCTCACAGCGTCGGTCATTCGCTACCGAGAGCTCGAACCGGTGCGCGTAAAAGGAAAGGTCGAGCCGCTCCGAATCTTCGAAGCCGTCGATGTTCGAACGTCGGCGGATCAGGATTTTCCGGAGCCGGCCGAAACGCCGCTGCTCGGGCGCGGAAACGAGCTCGCACAGCTCGAGCAGATTCGGAGAGCCGCATGGGACGCCGGACGATCGGCCGTCGTCATAGTCGCCGGTGCACCGGGCGTCGGGAAGTCACGGCTTGCTGCCGAATTCGCCGGCTCGATCCACGGCGCGCGCGTGCTCGTGGGCCGCAGCGTGCCGTTCGGGGACCGCATTCCATGGCTCGCAGTCACGCATGCGCTTCGAATCCTCACCGGCGTCGGCGAGATGGATTCGGCCGCCGTTGCCGGCATGAAGATCGCCGATGCCGTGGGGTCTGCGCTCTCGGACGCCGACGCGGACGAGCGAGCCCGCGTCGTCCGGAATCTCGGGCTTTTGCTCGGGATCGAGGATGCCGGGGGCGCAACGAGAGGCGGGTCGGGTGCATTCAACTGGGAAATTGCTGCCTCGGTCCGCCGGTTTCTTTCGGCGACCGCGGCCGCCAAACCGATCGTGGTTGTTCTCGAAGACTTGCAGTGGGCCGATGCGGAGGTCGTCTCGTTCGTGCGCTGGCTGCACGACGAGCCCTGGGATGCACGAGTAATGGTCATCGGTCTTTCGTGGGACGACGCGGTCGATGCCCTCGGCGTTCCAACCGAGATGGTCTTCCCATTGTTCGGCCTCGATCGCACCGACAGCGATGCCCTCGTCGGCGCACTGCTTGCCGGCGGTGAGCTTCCCGCGGACGTGGCAGCGAACTTGAGCGAGCGAGCCGGTGGCAACCCGCTCTTCTTGCAAGAAATCGTTCGCTTGCTCACAGAAGCCGAGACATTGCGCTTAGAAGACGGTTGTTGGATGCTGACCGAGCGAGCACGCCCCGAGGTTCCCGAGACGGTGCATCTCGTCGTAGCGGCGCGCATCGACGCACTCCCGGCGGAAGAGCGGCGCTTATTGCGCGACGCCGCGGTCTGTGGACGCACGTTTTCGCGCGCCGTTCTGGACGCGCTCGGGTGGGACGACGGACTTGGCGACGTTCTCGCATCTCTGGAAGAACGCGATCTCATTTACTATCGCGGCGACGAGTTCGCGTTCCGTCACGTCGTCATTCGCGACGTCGCTTACGACTCGATTCCGCGTGTCGAACGAGCAGAAAAGCATCTCGCCGTCGCCGAATGGTTTCGTACCCGATCGGACGCTGAAGGCGAAGAGCCGGTTGAGATGCTCGGATACCACTACGGCCAGGCGGCGGCCGTCGGGTTTTCCGTCGCACAAAAGTCCATCGCGCCTCTCGCCGTGGGGTACTTGACCCGCGCCGGCGACCGCGCGTCGGCGCAGCGTGCCGTCCGAGAGGCCGAGTCGTGGTATCGCCAAGCGCTCGAGGTCGAGCCGCCGGAGCCCTCGACGGCCGCCGGTGAGCGTGGAAAGCGCACGCTTGCCGTGCTCATCAACCATGCCGAGGTTCTGTTCCAGCTCAGTAGGTATGCGGACGCGCGAGAAGAGGCGTCACGCGCCCTCGAAATGGCTCGGATCGCAGACGATGCTCGTTTCGAAGGGGAATCTCTCCTGCAGCTGGGACGGCTGGACTCTCTGTTCGGGAGCATCGGCCAATCGCGCGATCTCCTCGCGACGGCACGTGCGCGATTCGAGGAAGCCAAGGACGACAACGGGCGTGCGCGAGTCGTTCGGGCGCTTGCCGACACGTGGCGGCTCGACGACATCGCAAAGATGGTCGAGCTGTTGGAGGAATCTGCACGAATGTTCGCGGCCGCGGGAGACCGGCTCAATGAGCTTTTCGTGTATGAGGATCTGGCGTACGTCCACACGACGCAGGCGGGACCCGACTTCGAGCGGTGGCTGCGCAGGAGCGAAGAGCTTCTTTCGCACACGAACGACAGCCGGTCGCTCGCAGTCCTCAACCGGACGAAGGGGTTTCGCGCATTCTACGTGGGTGACTTCGACGCGGCAGGCGGGCCACTCGAACAAGCGGTACTGCTTGGAAAAGAAGTCGGAGACGTCTTCGTCGAAATGGACGGTCGCTACTTGCTATCGCGCGTGCGATTGCACGAGGGGAACCTCGGGACGGCCGCCGAGCACGCGCACATACTGGTCCGCTTCGGCAGCGCGCAAAAGATTCGCCGCACGGAAGAGCAAGGGCTCGTCACGCTCGCGTTCGTTGCGTCGCGCGAAGGCCGCGGCGACGAAGCGATGGAGTTTCTCGATCTCGGCCGTTCACTGCTGGCCGGCATCGGCGCTGAGCGGGAGATGGCCGAAGTCGAGCAGGCGGCCGCTCATCTTGCTTTGGAATCGGGAGCATGGACGCTCGCCGGGGAGCGCGCCCGTGCGTATCAAGACGTGTGTCATCGCTACGGCGACTCGTTCGACTTGTCGCGCGCGCGCGTGATCGAAGCGCGCGCCCATCTCGCCGTGCATGACTACGTGCGGGCGTCTGCGCTCTTCACCGAAGCACTCGGGCCGGCGCGCGAACACAAGCAGCCGGATGTGGTCGCTCTCGCGACTCCGTTGTGTGCGGAGGCGTTGCTTCTCGGTGGACGATCCGACGAAGCGGAATCATTGCTCACCGGGCTGGAACTCGATCAGCGTTTTCCCGAACGAGCCGCTGCGTTGCTCGAGGCGAGAGCGATCCTCGACGCCGTCCGCCACGACGAAAACGGTGCTCGCGCTCACATCGATGCCGCCGTCGCCGCGTGGCAGCGGTTTGGTCTCACCGTGTGGCTGGCGCGCGCTCACGCAATTCGCGCAGCGCTGGGCGATCCCGAGAGCATGAAGCGCGCGCGCGAGGTGCTCACGCTGATCGGCGATGTGTCAGATGCAGACGCTCTCGCGCCTCAGTTGCCGTAACTGTGTTCGGGCCCGGGATACTCTCCCGTGGCGACCTCGGCCGCAAAGGAGCGCGCAGCGTCTGATATCACCGCGGCGACATCGGCATACCGCTTCACGAACTTCGGCAGCTTGCCGGTGCTGAGCCCGGCCATGTCGTTCACCACCAGCACTTGGCCGTCGGTGTCCGCGCCGGCACCGATGCCGATCGTGGGAATAGACAGGGCTCGCGTCACGGTGGCACCGAGCTCCGACGGGACGCACTCCAGGACGAGCGCAAACGCGCCGGCTTCTTCGAGCTCTTTCGCGTAACGGAGGATTCGATCTGCGGCTTCGTCGCTGCGGCCTTGCACTTTGTATCCGCCGAACAAGTGAACGGACTGCGGTGTCAACCCGAGATGGCCCATCACCGGGATCCCGTTCATCGAGCAACGCTCGACGAGCTCGACCTGTGGGCCTTCGAACTTCACGGAATGCGCTCCGCCCTCTTTCAAAAAGCGCGCGGCGGTGCGAAGGCCATCTTCGACCGAGACTTGGTACGACCCGAACGGCATGTCGCCGACGATGAGCGCGTTGCGGGCGCCCCGGGCCACCGCGCGCGTGTGATGGAGCATTTCCTCCATGGTGACCGGAACCGTCGTCTCGTAGCCCAGCACGACCTGGCCGAGCGAGTCACCCACGAGCAGGACGGGAATGCCCGCCTCATCGAGGATCGATGCCGTTTGCGCGTCGTACGCGGTCAGCATCGCGAACTTCTCCCCGCGTGCTTTGAAAGCCGCGAGGTCGTGAATGGTGATGGTCATTCCTGCCTCCTTCGCCTCCGGGCCCTCGCGGCGGGCGGGCGCCTCGCCGGTCACCGGGTCCCGGTGCACTACCTCCGCATTGTGCCACGGCAGCGGACGGGTTGCATTCCGCTTCTACTGTTTCAAGGCGATGCGATCTGGAGAGACCAACCCGATCAGCTGGTCGTAGGAATACGAGAGCACGCGCGGGGATGTGACGTCGACGTGATTCTCGGTGATGTACGGTACCTCGGGGACGACGGTTTCCATGAGGTACTGGTCGAGCGCAGCCCAGCATTGAAACTGCGGGTTGCCAACTTGCCGCTGGCACTCGTCGATTCGCTCATCGACACTTGGCACCGACGTGTGCTCGTATCCCCACTCGCGTAGCTGAGCCGGAGTGGCACCCAATAAAGCGGAGTTGTTCTGCTCCAATGCCGACGATGAAAACAGCGATTCGATGAAGCTCGATGCGTTGAGAAAGTCCTTTCCCCACCCGATGAACAATCCAACTGGAAAGTGCGCCGTCGGCTTTGCGAAATTGTCAAAAAAATCCGGTCCGCTCAGCTCGGTCGTTTTGAAGTCGAGGCCGATCTTCGCGGCGTTTTTCTTGATTTGCGCGGCGGCCCGTCCGTATTGGTCCTTGTGAAAGAAGTTCGCCGTGATCCCCCTGCACGTCCTCGCATCGCACCTTCCGTCGTGGTTTGCGTCGTATCGCGACTGCCGCATCTCAGCCTTGGCCGCCGCAAACGCGGCATCAGCGTCCGCGGCGCCGTACGGGTTATACGAGACGAGCAGATTGTTTTCGAGGCTGTCGAGGACCAGATGCCCGATCGGATCACCGGCGAGCACCCCGCCGGTGGCGTCGACGAGGGCTTTTCGGTCGACGATGTAGTTGAACGCTTTGCGCACGTGCACATCGTCGAACGGCGGAAGGGCGAGGTTCATCGCGACGAATCGCAGCGAGTCCCGCTTCGAGACGTAGACGTGACCCAGTCTGGGGTTTGCTTCGAACTTTCGCGCAACCGCCGCGAGGTCTGGGGTGAGGGGTGCCTGAATGAAGTGGACATCGGCGGCGCCGTCTTCAACGGCCTTCAGCGTGGCCGTGATCGAGTCGCTGAACGTCAGGACGATTTCCTGTGCATATGCGATCCTCAGAGGGTCGGTCTCTGCTTTCCACGATGGATTTCGTACAAGCCTCAGCGACTTTCCGAGCGCGAGTCCCGCCGCCGGTTTCTGGTCTTTCGGCGGTGCGGAATACGAAATCGTGTCGGCACCTTCGATCATGTACGGGCCGGTTGCCGCGAGGAACCGCCCGTACCCGTCGTCGTGTCCGGTTGCCACGCCGAACGGCGCCGAGGGATCTCCTGGGCTCGGCGGGATGGGTGCCGTCGCCGCCAGGGCGAACCGGTTACCCAGATCGCCCGATACCTTCGTGATGTGGACGACGAGCGTGTGCGGATCCGGCGTCTCGAGCCCGGATATCGCCGGGGCCGACGATGTCTTGGCATAGTCGTCGAATCCTTGGATGACGGAATAGATAGTGGCGTTTCCCACCGGAGGCTGTCCGAGACGCGCCGTGCGCTTGAGGGCGCGAACGAAGTCGTCGGACGTGACTTCGACTGCTTGAAGCGGCGGTGCGTAGTGAAGGCCGCTGCGAATGCGGAACGTCCAGGTCAAGCCGTCTGCTGAGACTATGGGAAGAGCAGTCGCGAGATCGGGACGCAAGACGGCTCCTCCTTCGGCCGTAGGCTTGCCGTTATGTCCGACGAGCGTGCGCACCAGGCAGCAACGCTGCAGCTCGTCCGCGTCTTGTTCGTAGTCGACTTGTGGATCGAGCGCCATCAGATGCGGTGTTGGATTGGCGAAAGCTGCGTAGTCTTCATGAGAGCTCGGCTCGGAGAGGTGGAGTGTTCCACCGCGAGGAAATTTCGGGCCGGCGACTTGTCGCGGTGCGGTCGAGCACGACGTCACGGACAGCGCCAGCACGCAAAGGCACGCGGCGACCTTAGCTTTCGCGCTCATCCCTGCAACCTCCGTCTCTTGGTCTACAGCGCGTGGACGCTCACCCACACGAACCGCCCGTCGGCGATGACATTATCGGGGTGACCGTTCGGACGAAGTCTCGCCGTGATGCGATTCGTTCTCGCGTCTACGCGCAAGACTTCGCCTCCGACGCTCTCGGTGATCCACACGGCTTGCGCGCCGGCGGCGATATGAGTCGGCTTCGCGCCGGTCATGATCGTCGTCGCGACTTGGTTCGTCGACGCATCGATGCGCGTCACCGTGTTGCCGGGGGCGCTCACGACCCAGATACCAGACGGCGCTGTGGCGATCGCTGTTGGCGCAGATCGCAAGGGGATACGCGCGGCGACGGCACTGGTCTTTGGATCGATGCGCGATATCGAGTCGTCGAGCGTGTTAGCGACCCAAACGCTGCCGTTTCCGACGGCGATCGCTTCTGGGCTCTCGCCGACGGGAATGCGTGCGGCGACGCTGTTGGTCGACGGATCGATTCTCACGACGAGGTTTTGGTTTACGTTCGTCGCCCAAACCGCGTTTTCTCCGAACGAGATGTCGCGGACGCCGTTTCCCGCTTCGATTGATTTCAACGTCGCAAGGGAATTCGGGTCGAGCCGTAGAACGGAACCGGGTGAGCCCGAGCTCAAGCCAAACTGTGTCGTCACCCACAGCGCGTCGGCGCCGAAGGCCACGCCGGTGGGGGTGCCACCGACCCCTTTCGTGACCGTCTTTCCCGTCGTGGGATTGACGCGGGTCACGGTCTGGTCGGAGGCGTTGATGACGAAGAGCGCGCCGGCCCCGATCGCGAGGCCGACCGGCCGGGTCCCTACGGTGAAGGCGGCGGTGAACTTCGCTGCGCTCGAGTCGATGCGGCCGACGGCATTTTCGCCGGGGACCGGCGATGACCCACCACGGGGGATTACGAGGGCCGCAATAAGGACGAGAATCAATGCCCCCCCCGCTCCGGCCAGCGCCGGCGAGCGCCAGATCGGACGTTTTTGCGCCGCGGTGGTCTGAGCCGGCGGTGCATACGTGCCCAGGTCGTCGAGGTCACCGAGGTCGACCGCAAAGATCCTCCATTCTCCGGGAACGCCTTTCAGCTCGTGCGCACCTCGGTCTAGGAAGCGAAAGTCGGCGCCGGTTACAAGGTCTTTGATCGTGCTCGAAACGAGCACTTCGCATGCTCCCGCCTTCGACGCCACACGCGATCCGATGTGCACGGCCATCCCGCCAACTTTGGCGCCCATCCGCTCGACTTCTCCCATGTGTGCTCCGGCGCGGATCTGAATACCGATCTTGCGCAGATCGCGGATCATCGCCCCTGCGCATTCGATCGCATTGGCCGGACGATCGAACGTGGCGAAGAAACCGTCTCCCGCAGTATCGATCTCACGACCGTTGTAGCGCTTCAGCGCACCACGGACGACCTTATGGTGCTGGTCGAGGAGGGTTTTCCATTGACGATCACCGAGTTGCGCGGCACGCTCCGTCGATCCGACGATGTCCGTGAAAAGGACGGTCGCCAGCGTCCTTTCGGGCCCGGATGATCGGCGCGGCATGGCGACAGTGTTCACTGCCTGTGCGAACGACGCAATAACCGCGGGTTGCTGGGGTAAACGTCCCGCCCTGCACTAGTCCGAATGCGTCATTTCTTCGCGGAGGCTTATCGCGACGCGAAGAGGCGCCGAGATAGCGGAATGAGGAATCGCGCTGGATAAAGTGTTGCGGCCCGAGGAATGAAGCCCGCGAGGGCGAGGGATGAAGGACCAGGCAACTGCGCGGACCTAGTGATCACTGAAACGACATAGAGAACTCGAATACCGAGTACATCTCGAAGGGCGAGCCCACGGCTCGCCCTTCGCAGTTCTATCGCTTCTTCCTTGACTCGGCGCGCGGGCCGCCGGGTGCTGCGCGGGCCGGCGCCGGACGGGAGCCTTCTCGGTACCGGTTCGTGATCGGGAGCCGGCGGTCCTTTCCGAACGACAGGCGCGTGATCTTGACACCCGGAGGTGCTTGACGCCTTTTGTATTCACTCGTGTCGACCAGACGCAGAACGCGCCGTACCTCTTCGGCTGAACTCCCTTTGGCAACGATCTCTTCGAAGGACCGGTGCTCTTCGATGTACGAGAACAAGATTGGATCCAAACGTTCGTACGGAGGCAATGAATCGACGTCGAGCTGTTCCGGACGCAACTCCGCGGTCGGCGCCTTTGTCATGACGCGATCGGGAATCGCAGCCGGCCCGCGATCGTTTCGCCACCCAGCGAGCTTGTACACGAGCGTTTTCGGCACGTCCTTCAGAACGGCGAAGCCCCCGGCGAGGTCGCCGTACAGCGTTGAATAGCCGGTCGCCATCTCGCTCTTGTTTCCCGTTGCCAGAACGAGGTGACCGAACTTGTTCGATAAGGCCATCAAGATGTTGCCGCGGATCCGTGACTGCAGATTTTCCTCCGTCACGTCCGATGGGCGGCCTGCGAAAACTTCCCCCAAGGCAGTGCGGAAGGACTCCATGAGCGCAGAGATGGGAATTACCGCGAAACCGATACCGAGGTTTCCCGCGAGATCTTTCGCGTCCTCGAAAGAGTCGTTCGACGAATACGGCGACGGCATCGAAACGCCGGTCACGTTGTCGACACCGATTGCATCGGCGGCCACCACGGCCGTGAGTGCCGAGTCGATGCCGCCGGACAGCCCTATGACCGCGCTTTTGAATCCGTTCTTGAAGACGTAATCGCGCGTCCCAAGAACGAGTGCCGCGTACACCTCACCAATGGGATCGAGGACTTGCCGCGGCTGCCGCGGTAGCTCGATTCTTTTCACCGGCTTCGGACCGCTGATCTTGACGACGACGGCTTTTTTGGAGAGCGCGCGAGCTTTTTCTGGCAACTCGATGTCGTACAGGACCATGTCCTCCGCGAATTGCGCGCCGCGCGCGACGATCTCGCCGCGCCTGTTGAAGATGAGCGAATCGCCGTCGAAGACGAGCTCGTCCTGGCCGCCCACCGTTTGCGCGTATACAAAGAACGCTTTGCTCTCGGTCGCGCGCGCGGAAAACAGCGCGCGGCGCTCTTCGTCCTTGCCCCGGTGATAGGGCGACGCGTTGATGCTGACGATGACTTCGGCTCCGAGCCTGCCGAGTGTGCGGCACGGCTCCGGAAACCAGGCGTCCTCGCAGACGACGAGGCCGATGGTCACACCGCGAACGACGAAGAGCGGGGAAGCCGCTCCCGGCCGGAACGTCCGGACTTCGTCGAACACGCCGTAGTTCGGCAGATGCGCCTTTCGGGCTACGCCCCGCACGCGCCCGCCGGCGAGCATCGCTGCGGCGTTGTAGATCGCCTGGCCCTCGCGATCGACGAACCCGACGACGGCCGCCGTCGTGGATGTTTTCTTCGCGAGCTCGCGCAGCGTCTGGATGTTGTGGTCGACGAAGTGCCGTTTGAAGACGAGATCTTCCGGTGGATAGCCGGTGATCGCGAGCTCGGGGAACACGGCGATATCGGCTTGCGCCCGTTCGGCTTTGCCGAGCCATTTGCGAATCACGGCTGCGTTTCCCGACAGATCACCGACCGTTGGGTCGATCTGACCTATCGCAATACGCAGCGTTCTGCCCACACATCTCAACGTACCACGGTAGGCTTGGTGTCGTGGACGACCAACCGGCGCGGCAAATCGAATACGTCCTGCGAACGGTCGAGGAACGGAATATTCGGTTCATCAGGCTCTGGTTCACCGACGTCCTCGGGTTCCTGAAATCGGTGGCAATCACACCGGCCGAGCTCGAGCACGGCTTCGATGCGGGAATCGGATTCGACGGATCGGCGATCGAAGGGTTCGCGCGCGTCCAGGAGTCGGACATGGTGGCGCGCCCGGATCCGTCCACGTTTCAGATCCTGCCGCCGAGCACGACGGCCGACGGGTTTCTCGAGGCGCGGATGTTCTGCGACGTGACGATGCCCGACGGCGCCGCCTTTCCCGGCGATCCGCGCTGGGCACTGCGCCGGATGCTCGAAAAAGCGTCCAGCCGCGGATTCACGTTTTACGTCCATCCCGAGATGGAGTTCTTTCTGTTCAAGTCCGCGAAGGATCCGGTGCCGCTCGACACCGGCTCGTACTTCGACCTCACGCCGCTTGACATGGCTCAGGATTTCCGCCGCGAGGCGATCAACCGACTCGAAGCCATGGGAATTTCTGTCGAGTACTCGCATCACGAAGTGGCTCCGAGCCAGCACGAGATCGACTTGCGTTTTGCCGACGCGCTCACGACGGCAGACAACATCATGACGTACCGGCTCATCGTGAAAGAAGCCGCCGCCCAGCGGGGGATGCATGCGACTTTCATGCCGAAACCACTCCAGGGACAGTGGGGGAGTGGGATGCACACCCACGTCTCGCTGTTCGAGGGCGAAACCAACGCGTTTTACGATCGCAACGGAGGGCTGTCCGTCACCGGACGCCGGTTCGTCGCGGGCGTTCTCGCGCACGCGCGGGAGATCACAGCGGTCCTGAATCAATGGGTGAATTCGTACAAGAGACTCGTTCCCGGATACGAAGCACCCGTGTACGTGTGCTGGTCGCACACGCTGCGGTCGGCGTTCATTCGTGTCCCCGGGGCCAAACCCAAGAAGGCAGCGAGCGCGCGCGTCGAGATCCGCTCGCCGGATCCCGCCTGTAACCCATACTTGGCCTTCGCCGTCATTCTCGCGGCGGGCCTTGACGGCATCGAAAACAAATTGGATCTGATGGACGAAGTCGGCGAGGACGTCGACGCGATGAGCGCCGACGAACGCGGGAAGCGGGGGATTGCGGCGTTGCCGGGAGACTTGTCCGAGGCGCTCCGTGAAATGGAGCGATCCGAGCTCGTTGCGGAAGCGCTCGGCGAACATATCTTCGAACGGCTCCTTCGCAACAAGCGCGTCGAGTGGGACACGTACAAGGCGTACGTCTCACCGTTCGAGCTGGAACGTTATTTGCCGGTGCTCTAGGCGCTAAGCACCGAGATCGAGCCCGAGGGGCACGGTGACGTCCGTCCCCGCGACGAGTCGCTCGAGCCCTTCCTCGCTCGGAATCGTCAGCCCGCCGGACCCGACGACGTGCCACTGCGTTCCATCGCCGCATGCGGCAGTATCTTCGTCGCAGGCAAACAAGATCGCGTCTTTGGGCCACGCCTCGAGAATCCTTCGCGTCAAGCCCGGCACCCACTGATCGAGCATGTTCCAGTGCGCGCCGAAGTAGCCCTTGGTGAAGAGACGCAGCCCGTCGCTCGACGGACCGCCGTTCGCAGCGTCCGGCGCCGAAACCCCGAGCGCGACCATCCCGGCGCTGCAGCCGCCGAGCGCCGCCCCCGCGGCGACCGCTTCGCGGATCGCTTTCCACGTGGCCGTGCCGCGCAGCGTGTCGGCGAGCACCGACGGGTTACCGCCGGAGAAGAAGATGTACCGGGCGCCTTCCGCTCGGCGCGCGATCGCCGGGTCGTCGGCGTCGCCGCGAGATCGAATATCGAGAAGCTCCGGCCGGACGCCGAAGCCGGAGAAGTACGCGATGCCCATGCGAGCCCAATTGTCGAAGACCTCGTCGCCTTCCGGCGCGGATGCTGCCGGGACGACCAGCACGCGGTCGGAGGAGATGGTTGCGTTATCGAGGGCCCAGCGATCGGCTTCTTCCGCCCACGGCGTGAATTCGCCGGATCCCATCAAGACAAACGCCGGCACGGAGCATCCCCCCTTCGTTGCAGAGAGAAGATAACGCCCGGCGGGCGAATGTGCGTTAACGCCGCGACTTTGTAGGGTGAAGTGCCGTGGCGACGACGGAGACTTCACACACCGATCTCGTGAACGCGCTCGCGAGAGCCGGCTTCGGCATGCCGGTCGAAGCGGCGCGTCACTTGGTATCGGTTGCGCTCGCGCCCGGGGATCTTCGACGCGTGGCATCTGCCTGTGCGGAATCGCCGGACCCCGACCTCGCGATCGGCCAGCTCTGCCGTTGGATTGCGATGACCGGCGCGGTTCCGGGGGCCGGGATGCTGTCTCGGCTTGCCATGGTTCTCGGCGTTTCGACGTCGCTCGGCGCGTTTCTCGCGCGCCGTCCCGATGCGGCGGAGATCCTTCGCGAAGCACGATCGATTGAAGGACCGAAGAGCGAAAGCACCCTTCGTACGAGCGCGCTGCGGACCATCGGCCGCGCAGAGGATCCGACGGCCGCGATCAGGGTTTGGAAGCGCCGCGAGTTCCTGCGTATCGCCTGCCGTGATCTGGCCGGACAAGCCTCGGTCGAAGAGGTCGGGCGCGAGCTCGCCCACCTCGCCGAAGCCGCACTGCACGCGGCGCTCGCGTCCCTG
>JAIVGO010000092.1 GCA_020201525.1 Actinomycetota bacterium
GGGCGACGTCAAGGATGTCCTCCTGTTGGACGTCACTCCGCTGACGTTGGGCATCGAGACCTTGGGCGGGATCTTCACGCACCTGATCGAGCGCAACACCACGATCCCGACCAAGAAGAGCCAGATCTTCTCGACTGCGGCCGACAATCAGAACGCGGTCACCATCCGCGTGTTCCAGGGAGAACGGGAAATGGCCGCGGACAACAAGTTGCTGGGACAGTTCGATCTGGTGGGGATTCCACCGGCGCCACGCGGCGTACCTCAAGTCGAGGTCACCTTCGACATCGATGCGAACGGCATCGTGCATGTCGCCGCGAAGGATCTCGGCACAAGCAAGGAACAGTCAATCAAGATTACGGCTTCCAGCGGGCTAAACAAGGACGAGATCGAGCGCATGGTCAAGGACGCTCAGTCTCACACTGAAGATGACAAGAAGCGACGCAGGCTGGCCGAAGCCCGCAACCAGGCCGACAACCTGATCTATAGCACCGAAAAGAATCTGACCGAGCACGGTGACAAGATCGGCGAAGACGATAAGTCCAAGATTCGTGACTCGATCGCTGCGCTTCGTCGGGCGATGGAAGGTGACGATCCAGGTGCCGTCGAGTCGGCGGTGCAATCGCTGACGACCGTCTCGCACAAGCTCGCCGAGGAGATGTACAAGAAAGCCTCGGGGACCACAGAACAGGCCGCCGGAACCGGCGCGGACGCGAGCTCCTCGGCTCAGGGCAACGGCGGGACATCCAGCGGCACCGGCGGCAGCGAGAAAGTCGTCGACGCCGAGTTCGAAGAAGTAGACAAAGACAAAAAGTAAGGTAAAATACGCTCGCTCATTCGGGGTCATCGCGGTTGCGATGGCCCCGAATGCTATGAGCAGCTTTTTTGATCAGCAGTATGGCGGACGTGACAAAACGCGACTACTACGAAACACTCGGGGTCGACCGGAATGCGT
This sequence comes from Actinomycetota bacterium, assembly GCA_020201525.1. Lineage (GTDB taxonomy): Bacteria > Actinomycetota > AC-67 > AC-67 > AC-67 > JAIVGO01. Next base: position 953 of record JAIVGO010000092.1, read on the forward strand.
CCGAGGAAGACCTCAAGAAGGCCTACCGCAAGCTCGCACGCCAGCATCATCCCGACCTTCAAAACGGCGAACAGCAAAAGAAAGTCTCCGAAGAGAAGTTCAAAGAAGTCAACGAAGCCTACGAAGTCCTCAGCGATGGTGACAAGCGCCGGCGCTACGACATGTTCGGCCATGCCGGCACGCAACAGGGCTTTGGGGGAGGCTTCGAGGGATTTGAGTTTGGCCGCGGCGCCGGCTTCGGAGATGTCTTCAACGATATTTTCGCAGACTTCTTCGGCGGAGGAGGAACAGGGCAAGGCCGGCAGCGCGCCGAACGCGGGTCGGATCTTCAGTACAACCTGGAGCGCTCGTTCGAAGAAGTGGTCAACGGAAAAAAAGCGAATGTTAACAGTCTACGCTGGGAGACCTGCCAGGATTGCAAAGGAACCGGCGCCAAAACCGCGGCCGGGCTGCGGGTCTGTAGCGGGTGTAAGGGAGCGGGTCAGCTCCGCTTCCAGCAAGGGTTCTTTGCGGTCAGCCGGCCGTGCAGCCAATGCGAAGGGACCGGCCAGATCATCTCCGATCCCTGCGAGACGTGCCGCGGTCGCAAGCGTGTGTATCGGGAGCGGACGCTGGCGGTGAACATTCCAGCCGGAATCGAAACCGGCATGCGGCTTCGGCTCTCCCAAGAGGGCGAGCATGGTGTCAACGGAGGACCGCATGGCGACCTCTACGTGGCGATCGCCGTCAAACCTCATGCCTTCTTCCACCGTAAAGGCACGGACATCCTGTGCGATGTCCCGGTGAATTTGGTCACAGCGAGTCTCGGTGGCAAGATGGAGGTGCCAACACTCAAGGGCTCGACCGTCCTAAAGATCCCGGCCGGCACGCAGCACGACAAAACGTTTCGTTTGCGCGGGCTCGGCGTGGCGAGCCTCAAGGGCCAGCACGTCGGCGACCAGATCGTGCGGGTCAAGGTGCAAATCCCGACGAAGCTCACCGCCAAGCAAAAGGAACTGCTGTCGGAATTCGCCAAGGAAAGCGGCATGGCGTTGGATGCCGAAGGCGAAGGCTTCCTGGACAAGATGAAGACCCTTTTCGAATGAACCGTTAGGAGTGAGGAGTTAGGTGTGAGG
>JAIVGO010000076.1 GCA_020201525.1 Actinomycetota bacterium
ATGTTAGCCTCGGGTCCGTCGTACGCACCCTTCTTGTCAAAGTAGTAGCCGTTCCGTCCGACACGGAAGACAGCTCCTCCGTCGACAAGCCTGAACAGCGAGACGGGCACGATGTCGAAGTCCGACCCGTCTTCACGGACGATCGGTGCACCTGCGTCTACGAAGGGGCGGAGTATCAGCTTCCTTGGATCATGTTGACTCATCCGGACCTCCCTGGTCGTTCCGTGATGCCTCGTGGCCATGTTGGCGGCCGCGACGGTAAGCCCAGTGTGCTTAGTGATCGCAGCCGTGTCTGTGGGAGAATTTGTGGCTGCGCGCCCACAGCGCCGCATTCCGGCCTCGTTCCTCAGTCACTCGCCGCGCCTCGACTGCTGCGCGCGGCTCGTCTCCTAGTCGGACGCAGAAATTTGGGCACATTGTGGCGCAACTCGTCGGCAGACAGTAGGCCGGCTGTTGCATCGCTCATTATCTGAGCCGCCACGATGGATGGCGCCTCCCTCTTGAGTGCCTGGATCCGTCTCGTCGAACAAGTATGCTTCATCAGTCGCTTGTTTCGGTCCAATACATGCTCGATGCGCGACGCTAAGGTCTCCTACCCGGTGCGCGGTTGGCAGTGCAGGAGCTGTCCGTTCAAAGCGCCCTGCGAGACGCTTCCGTGACGCCGCGGGAGCATCTCGAACCTGCGGCTCACGTCGGCATAGCGCGCCTCGATATCGATCAGCTTCATCATTCTCCTCGAATCCTGGTCATTTCGGGGATGAACGCAACGCAGGAACAACGGCTGCAACGAGCTCGCGGACCGCGGCGAGTTCGTGACCATAACCAAGCGCATCAACGCCGCCGTGAAAGGGGGGGACTCGCGGGAGTTGTTTTTCGAGCGTGCGAAGCATGCCCTTGCTTGATCGGGAAATTAGTTGGCATGCAAACGAGAAGCTGTTAGACGCGGGGCGTCGCGTGAGCCGGAGGAATGCCACGATACTCGTTGTCGAAGACGACGCCGACATCCGCATGCGCTCGGGATGGTCCTGCGCGATGAGGGCTACCAAGTGGTTCCGGCGGATGACGGCCAAGTTGCCCTGGACATTTTGAACGCCGGCCTAAAGCCGACCGTCGTCCTGGTGGACTTGATGATGCCGCGCGTGAATGGATTTGAGTTCTTGGAGCGCGCCCATGAACTGCTCGGTTTCGCGAGGATCCCGGTGATCGTCGTGAGCGCGAACCAAGGCTACGAAGCCTGGCGAGCTCGGCGTGTTCGAGGTCGTTCGGAAGCCGTTGAACGCAGAGACGCTCATCGAAGCTGTCGCGCGCGCTGCAGCGTAGAGTCTCGAACCTTAGAGCGAGGCGCTCGCCAGCGGGTAACCGGTCAGGAAGAAGCGGCGATCGGCAGCGTAAAGTAGAACGTGGCCCCCTTCCCCCGCTCGCTCTTCGCCCAGATCTTTCCGTTGTGCGCGTCCACGATTCCCCGGGCGATGGCGAGCCCCAGGCCGGCGCCCGCGCGGGCGGTCTTCCTCGCTTGCCAGAAGCGCTCGAAGATGTGCGGCAGGTCGTCGGCGGCGATTCCGAGCCCGCTGTCCGCCACCGAGAAGCGGACCTCGCGCTCGCCCGGCTCGGCCCTGACGGTAATCGCGCCTCCTTCGGGGGTGAACTTGATCGCATTCCCGATCAGGTTCGCGAGGACCTGCAGGATCCGCGGGCGATCGCAGATGACGTCGTACTCCCGCTCGGGGAGCTGAACCTCGAGGTGAAGCGCCTTCTGCTGGGCGAGTGGCCGCAGGAGATCAAGGGCCTCCCCGAGGATCGAGCGAATGGGCCAGCGCTCCGGCTGAATCGAGAGACCTCCGGCTTCGATGCGGCCGACGTCGAGGAGGTCGTCGATCAGGCGCTTCATCCAAACCGCGGATCGCTTGAGCGCGTCGATCCATTTCGGTCGCTTTTCGTCAGTAGCCTCGCTGCGCGCGAGAAGCTCGACGGTCCCGGAGATGGTGGCGAGTGGCGTCCTCAAATCGTGCGACACCACCGCGATCAATCCGTCTCGCGCGCGGATGGCGTTCTGGGCGTCCTGGTAGAGGCGGGCGCTGTCCATGGCAAGGGCGACCCGCAGCGCCACCTCCTCGGCGAAGGCCAGATCGGAGGGCGCATAAACCTCGCGCGTGGTCGCCCCCGCGAACGTGAGCGTGCCGAGTTTCTGGCCACGCGCAAGCAGAGGCACGACGATCATCGAGCGGAGGCCGGCGGCTCGAAAGATCTCGGCGCTCTCCGAGATGCCCTCGAGGTCCGAGCTGCCCAGTTCGGCGAGGAGGACCGACTTTCCCGACTCGAGCACCTTCGCCTGCGGCGTCGCCGAGCCGGGCAGAGCCGCCTGGTTCCGGATTCGGTCGGCGAGGGCCTGCTGCTTCGGATCAGCAAGGGCCACTTCGATGCGGTGGAGCTCGCCGTCCTTGCCGACCTCGTCGAGGAAGCACGCGTCGCCGACCAACGGGACCGCCATGCGCACCACATCGGCGAGCGCGGTCCGATAGTCGAGCGAAGAGGCGAGGACGGCGCTTGCCTCCACCAGGAAGCTCTGGGCCTTCGCGGCCCGCTTGCGCTCGGTGATGTCGTGGTGGATGGCGACGCCGGACACGATGCCCCGGCCCGGCTCTTCGATGGGAGTGGAGGAAACGAGCAACGTCCCCCCGGTTCCATCGCTGCGAACATAGTCGATCTCCTCCTCGGTCACGATCTCGCCGGTGGCGATGGATCGAGCGAGCGGCCACTCCTCGGGCTGGTACGGTCGGCCATCCTCGGGATGGAACCCTTTCCGATGCCCGGCGATGTCGGAGCCGGCGAGCGGCCCGCCCCAGATCTGCTCCGCCTGCCGGTTGGCGAGGAGCAGTTTTCCACTGGCACCCTCGGCGATCAGGACGCCGCCCGGCATCCGATCCAGCACCGTTTTCAGCCAGCTCCGCTCGGCTTCGGTCCGTGCCTCGCGAAGCTCCGCCGCAACACGCCCCGCCTCGGCGTTTGCCTGCTTCGCCTCGATGGTCACGCGCCGGTCCAGTGCAACCGCGAGCTGGTTGGCCACCGCGTTGACGAACACGAGGTCGTCCTCACCCGGAACGCCGGCGATTTCGAACTGGAGCGCGCCGAAGATCGGGCGATGGTCGACAACCAGCGGAAGCAGCAGGAAGCCGCTTTTGTCCCCCGCCGCGCCGCGCGCCCCGGCGAGCGGCCTCGGCTCGTTCTCGTCAAGGTCGACGCCCGAGCGCCCGAGGTAGGCATAGGACTCGCGCGCGCGGACCTTGGCGGCATTCAGCAGCTCCGCGGTCTCGGCGCGCCCCCCCCATACCGTGGACCGGGTGTGGCCGACACCCTGGAGGATGAAGATGACGCTTCGCAAGGGCACGGTCTCGCCTACCCGCTCGAGGATCGCCGTCAGCGTTCCCTCGACGCTCTCGAAATAGGCGAGCAGCTTGCTGATCTCGTAAAGCTGGCGGACGCGAATCTGCGCCGGCTCCCGGCTCTTTGGACCGGGGTCCCGTGGCCCTGCAGGCGTCTTCGCAACCCGGCCTTTCTTCCGACGCGTCATCGGCGTTTCGGACTCCTCCGCTCGCGAGAGGCCTTGGCCGGCCTCGGGGCTCGTGCGTCGATTTGCTCGGCCACCCGCAGGCCGCCCGTCGCGATTTCGAAATACCATGTGCCCCGGTCGTGATGGCTTCCCCGGGTCTTCACCACCGCGAGGGTCGGGCGCATGGCCCCCTGCACCTGCGCGTAGCGAAGCAGGACGATGTTGTCGGCCACCGGAGAGAAGCCGCCGTCGGTGATCGAGCCGGTTGCGTACATCTCCTGCGACTCGAGCGTGAGCAGGCTGGTCACGCCGCGCGCCTTGAACTCGCCGACCAGGCTGTAGAGGAGCTCGCGCAGTTCCTCGGTGGATAGACCCTGGGTCACGAGGTGGCTCGCGCTGTCGAGGACGAGCCTGCGCGCCTTCCTGGCCTGGATCTTGTCGGTCAGGATGGTGAGGAACTGGTTCGCGCGCACGTGTTCCCGGGAAAGGTAGACGATCTCGACGAGCCCGCTCTCCACCGCGTCGCCCAGGGGCAGCGCGAGCGCCTCGGCAATCTTGAGGATCTGCGCGGGCCCTTCCTCGAGGGCCACGTAGAGTCCCGGCTCCCCTTTCTTCACGCCCTCGAGGATGAACTGAAGTCCAAGGGTGGTCTTCCCGATGCCCGCGCTTCCGGATACCACCGTCGCGCTTCGCTCGAGCAACCCTCCGCCGAGGAGGCCGTCGAGGCCAGCAACGCCGGAAGGGAGGCGCCGCGAGATTTCCACCGGCGGGGGCTCGGTTGGCGTGGCCCTCCCGGAATAGCGGGGGAAGATCTGCATTCCACCCTGCCCGATGACGAGGTTGTGCCGGCCCTTCGAGTGCGCGGTGTTGCGCAGCTTGTAGACCTCGATGTACCGCTGGCGCTCGAAGGCCTCCTCGGTCGAGGTGAGCACGATGACGCCGTCGACCACGGTCTCTTCCACGCCGAAACGACTGAGCTTGGAGGAGCCGTACGGAATGTCGGTGGTGAGGAAGCCGACCGCCTGCGCATTCTGGACGATGGTGGCGAGCTGGAAGGTCTTCTCCCGGGCGATCTGCGGATCCTTGACCTTGTGCAGGAAGACCGACACCGAGTCGATGACCACGCGCTTCGCGCCCATCGCCTCGACCCGCTCGCGCATCATCAATAAATGTCCCTCCACCATGATGTCCGGCTGCGGGATGAAGACGATCTCGACCATCCCCCGCTCGATCTCCCGATCGAGGTCCCAGCCCAGGCCGCGGGCGGTGGCGCGCAGCCGCTCCTCGGTCTCCTCGAAAGAAAAGACGATTCCCTTCTCGCCCGCCTGCGCGCCGCGGTAGACGAACTCCAGGCCGAGGACCGTCTTGCCGGTCCCGGCCACCCCCGCGATCAGCAGGCTGGACCCGAGCGGGATGCCGTCGCCGAGAAGCTCGTCGAGCTTCGAGATGCCGGTTTTGAGGCGCGCCGTATCGGCCGACTTGCGGCGATCCTCGCGGTGGATGGTGACGCGCGGCGCGAACACCTCGATGCCGTTGTCGGTGATGACGAACGAGTGTTCGTCGCGGCTGTGCTCGGTGCCGCGCATCTTGCTGATCTGGATGAAGCGCTGCTGCTCGCCGGACTGCTCGCGCTGGTGGAGCGTCAAGAGGCCGTCGACGACGGAGAAGAGCGGATTCGTCTGGAGGTCCTCGGCGCCGTACTCGCCGAGGAGCAGGGCGGTGACCTCCCAGGCCATCAGATTCACGGCCAGCTCGTACCCGAACTTCCGCAGCTCCTCGTGCGACTTGGCCAGGTCGTCGAAGGCCTTGAAGCTGTCCACCACCACGATCGAGGGCTTGACCTTCTTGACGTGCTCCATGATCAGCTTCGACGCCGGTTCGAGCCCGTCGGCTCGCAGGATGAGGCCCAGGTCGACGAACTGCATGCCCGCGTCGAGCTTCCTCGCATCGAAGAACTTGAACAGGCTCAGGTAGCGCAGGGTCTTCGCGGTGGGCTCCGAGAGCGTGTTGAAGTAGAGCACGCGGGTATCGGGATTCGCATTGTGGAAGCAGATCTGCTGCGCGAGGATGGTCTTGCCGGCGCCGGGCGGCCCGCTGAGGACGGCGACGGTGCCCTTCGGCAGCCCGCCCTCGAAGAGCGCGTCGAGGTTCCGCACGCCGGTCGTCAGGCGCGCGCTGTCAGTGTTCTCATTCATGGCTTTGCTTCCTCGCCAGGGACCGCGGTCCCTGGCGTGACCTTCGCGAGCTCCGAGTGGAGCGCGGGGCTGAGGACCTCGGCGGTCAGGTTGCCGAGGACCGTGAGGTACTCCACCAGGATGAAGCGGATCGCATCCGCGAGTTGATCGCTCCGCAGGCTGGCCACGCGTTCGCGAAACTTGTCGATGCGGAGACCGGTCGGGTCCACCTCGAGGGTCGCAAGCGCCGGGAACCGCTCGCCGGCCGTATGCAGAACGCGATCGAGGATGGCCGTGAGCGTCACTTCGCCGAGCGGAGCCAGCGCCCGCCGCCAGAGCGCGCTGAAAGCCCGCTCAAAAATGTCGATGACGCGCTCGGGCGGGACGTCCTGGAGTGCCCGTGAGATCCAGGCCTCTACCCGCGCGCGGTGGTCGTTTCCTTCCAAGGACGTTCCCCGGATTCGCCCGCCGCGATGGAACGACGGGGATATATCACCCCCGGAGCGTCTGGCAACCAACGCAGCCGGGGACACCATGGCCGGCAGTGGACTGGTCGCCCGCCTGCCCCGAAGAAAAACACCGGCGGCGAGGAAGGTTTCCCCGCCGCCGTTCACTGCATCGATCAGTTCGGCCGGATCACGGTGTCGATGGCGCGAATCACGCCGTTCGATGCCGGGAGGTCGGTCTTGCTGACGGTGGCGCCGTTCACGGTCATCACGTCGTCCTTGCGGCCGACCGTGAACTCCTTGCCGGAGACCGTCTTCACCTTGGCGCCGTCGCGCATCTTCTCGACGTCCGAGGACGGGTAGCTACCCGGGAGCACGTGGAACAGCAGGATGCCCTTCAGCTTCTCCTTGTCCTTCAAGAGCGACTCGATCTCCGCCTTCGGGAGCTTGGCGAACGCTTCGTCGGTGGGGGCGAACACGGTGTACGGGCCTGTGCCCTTGAGCGTGTTGACCAGGTCGGCCTCGCGGAGCGCCGAAGCGAGCGTCTTGAAGTTCCCGGCGGCCGCTGCCGTCTCGATAATGTCGTGGTTCATGGATGTCTCCTCGGGCACGCTTCCGGAACGGAAGGCGCCGATTTAGAGGCGCGAAGCCGACAAGCCTCGCGGCGTGGGACTGTGTTGGTCCGCCACGCGCTGCTCGCCGGAGGCGAAGGGATCGGCGCGCGGGTGATGGGGTCAGTGTAGGTGTGCGGTTCCGGCAACGCTCGCCCTTCTGCAAACTATCTTCGACGGAAAGAGTCCACGGCGAGGCCGGCGTGGTGCTGCGGTACAGCGGCTGCACGCGCGGTCCGCGGCGCCCTTTGTGAGCGCGCAGGCAGCTCGGGATCGTCATGTGCAATTGGCTTGTCCCTGGGCTGCGGATGAACGGCGCAGCGTTTGATCTCAGCGTCGGGGTCGCTCGGGTGGGGCAGCAGCGATCGTGCGAAGGAACGCCTCAAGAGCGTCTGGCGAGACTCGGATCGCGTTTGCTACGCGCACGTGGTGCAATTCGCGGCGCTCGCAGAGGCCGTACACCGTGGCCGCGGACACGCCGAGCCTTGCAGCCACCTGTTTGACCGTGAGAAGCGAGCCGATCCGAATCGGGCAAGCCATCGCTGTCCGGACCACGGGCGGACCAAAATCCTGGCGAAGCGTAGGTAATGCCTGGAGAGAATCGGCCAGGTCCTTTTGTTCGTC
>JAIVGO010000077.1 GCA_020201525.1 Actinomycetota bacterium
GTCGACCTCGCCGCTCGCCACGTGGAAGGCCATCAGAAACTGGCATTGCTCGTAGTCGGCGGGGAGCGCGAAGTCTGTGGTGGTGCAGGGACAGGACACGTCGCACGAGCAGTTCTCGAAGTATGTCCCCTCGATGTGCCAGGCCATGTTTTCCCCCTTCTTCTCCCAGACGCCGGGATCGTCGCGCAGAGGGAGTTGTTCACGCAAGCCGCCGAGCTGTTCAGACTGCCCGGTCCCCGTGCCACCAACTTGCGGAGGTCCGGTCCCGACTCCCCCCGGGGGCACGCCACGGATCCCGAACGAGAGGAGGGCCGCCCTCTCGGACGGCCCTCCCGTCGCCTGCGATCCGATCGAGCGCTATCCCGAGGGAACCGCGTTGGCGGCGATGTAGGCGTCCTGGTCGTTCGCGATGGGGGCGTTGTCCGCCGAGCCTGTGCAGACGGACGGCGGAAGGCTAATGTTGCCGCCGGCGTCCCGGCAGGCGAACAGCTCAGGGTTGCGCGTGTCCGAGTAGCCGGTGGTCTCGTCGTCGCCGTACTGGCGGTCGTAGTAGGAGACCGCGAGCTTCCCGGTCTTCGTGAACGTCGCCCACTGGAACCACTGATCGGTCGTGGCCTGCCCGGGCGCCGTCGTGGCCACGGGCTCGGTCCGCGGGTCCGCCGCGGTACCGCTGAACGTGGTGCCGGCGTCGTTCGAGATCGACACGATGATGTCGTTGTTGCAGGCGCCGGGGGTCTTCACGCCCGTGTACTGGGGGTTGCCGAACGGGCCGAACCCGGCCGGCACGCAACCGTTGCTCTCGTTCGAGTGCCGGTTGATGTAGGACCCGAGCGTCACCACGACCTGGTTGGGCTGTGTGGGGTTCACGCTGCCCGATGGGTAGTTCGTGGCCCGGAAGTACGAGTTCGACGTCGGGCCCTTCTCCGGGACGCAGGCCCGCCCGGCGTCCTTGCCGCCCTGGTACGTGGCGCACTCCGGCAGCTCGTAGAAGTCGCTCACCTTCTGCGGCGGCGAGAACGTCTGCCCGCCGTCCACCGACTTCGCGATGAGGATCTGGTACCGGTTGTCGTTCCCGACGGAGGCCTGGTTGTTGTAGTTGGCCCACGTCACGTACAGCGTGCCATCCGGCGACGTGAACGGCTGCGAGAACTGGTTCTCGTTGCAGCGGCCGTGCGCCGTCCCGGCCCCGAACGTATTTGTGCAGTAGTTGCTGTCGGCGCTGACCAGCACGGGGTCGCTGAAGTGCTCAGCGTAGTCGGCGGAGTAGGCCTCCCAGATGTACGCCGAGCCGTCCGACGCGAACTCCGTCCAGGTCACGTACACGCGGTCCTGGAAGGGGCTCCCGACGTGGTTGTCCACGGTCATGAGCTGCTTGTCCAGGAACGGCTGGTTGCCGGTGGCCTGCTCGTCGTTGCTCTCCCGGACGGGACGCCCCGGGAAGTTCCAGGACGCGCCACCGTTGCCCGTGGAGCGGTACACGTAGAACGCGCTCGACTGGTCCTGGTTCGGGCTCACCGCATCGCCTCGGTTGAACACCTGACACGACAGGTAGGCGTTGCCCTTGGTGTCCCACGCGACCGAGGTGTCGCCGCCCCCCTGCCAGTACTCGCGCGCCGCCCCGAAGGCGTTGCCACGGGTGAAGGAGGTCGGCATCGTGGCGTCGTTCCAGGTGCGTCCCTTGTCGGTGCTCCACGACACGCCGCACGTGCTGTCGCCGCGGCGGTAGTCGTTGTAGCTTCCAATGATGTGGTTCGGGTTGTTCGGGTCCTGAGCGATGGAGGTCTCGTTCTGCGCCTGGGCGCGGCCCTGGAGGTCGGGGTCGCTCAGGTTCAGGCAATTCTGGTTCACCTTGATGTTGGACTGCAGGTTGGTGGAACAGTCGCCGCTGCCCCGGGGGAAGTACTGGCTGGGTGCCGAGCTGTCGGTCCCGGAGTTGCCGGACGTGAGCTCGTAGGACACGAAGCCGGAGAGGATCTTCTGCTGCGTGTCGTTCAGCTCCTGGTAGTCGAACCCCGCCCTGGCCCTGGTCACGTGGGTGCCGGGCTGGGCGATCACGAACGCCGCGACCAGCGCAAACAGGGCCGCGGCCGCGAAGTGCCGTCGTTTCATCCGTCCTCCTTCTCGGGTCGTGCGATCGGTCGATGACGAAGCACGTGTTGCTCCCGCGCCTTCCTTTCTCTGCCCAGGCAGAGAACGGTTCGCGGCACGCGGAGCAGCCCCTTTGTGCGGATGCACACAAAGCGGACAAAGAGGGGGGAAGCCGGGGATCGACTCCCCCCGGCGGATGGGCTCTACGGGCTAGGCGGGGGTGGGGGCCGCGTCCGGGGTGAAGGACCGGCGCTGCCACCACAGGAGCCAGTCGGGGCCGGAGAGGATCCCGTTGCGGATCCTCGCCGCCGGGCTGGCGCCGGCTCGATCGCCTCGCAGATCTCGAACGGAGCCGTCGGCGAGCACGACGGCGATCACCTCGTTGGGGTCACGGGCCGGACCGATCCCCTCACGGCGGGAGCTTCGCTGGAGCTGCGCGGGCACTGCAGCCATCTCGATCTCCTCCTTCGGAGCTTTCCTCACCGGTCCCACGAGAGGGGCCGGAACGCCAGGACCAGGGCCTCCGCCGCCCGAGCGTGAAGCAGCGCCTCGGGGGCCGGGAACCGGAGGACCTGCCGGCGGCCGTGGGCGCACGCCCGGCGGCTGGTGGCCGCCTCGGGCGCGGGCTCGGCCTGGGTGGATCGCTGTGGGACTCGGATCGCCTCTGTGGCCATGTGGCCTCACCTCCAGGGTACTTGACTGACCGTCAGTCATATTATTGACCGACGGTCAGTCAGTCAAACCCGGAGGGGATCTTTTTCGGATCGAGAAGGCGTGTCAGTGCTGTTTTCGCTGGTCAGGAGGCCGAAGGCGCCTTCCAGGACTCCTGCTCCTGCCGGGACAGGGACTTGTGGACCAGCTCCTTGGCCGCCGCCACGAACCGGTCCCGGTCGACGGCGTCGCCGTGCAGGCAGGCGTGGAGCATGTATCCCTCGAGGGCGTGGTGGAAGAAGCTCGCCATGAGCTCGGGGTCGGTCACCTTGCAGGCCCCCGCCTCGATCCCCATCTGGATGGCCGCTGCGAACATGGAATCGACCCGGCTCCCGACGTCCACGACCTTGGCGACGTCGGAGGAGAGCCCCTCCTCCAGGAAGACCCGCATGAGGTCCTCCTTCCCGATCATGAAATCGACCATGCTCTCGATGGTCGCGTCGACGAGGCCCCACCAGTCGTCCTGGCCCACGCGCGACAGGAGGTCGCTCACGTGCTCGAGGAGCTGGTCGGTGAAGCGGTCCCGGAGGGCGACCAGCAGGTGCTCCTTGGAACCGAAGTAGAGATAGACCGTGCCCTTGGCCACGCCGGCGGCTTCGGCGATCTCGGCCACGGTCGCACCGGAGACGCCCTTGTCGCAAAAGACCCGCGTGGCGGCATCGAGGATCTCGGCACGCCGGTCCTCGGGACTCTTCAGAACGCGCTTGCGTTTGGTGGCGAGACGCATGGCTGACCCACGGTCAGTATAGACCGCGGGGAGTATCAAATATCCGCAGGTACCTGCCCGGAGTGTCCGAAATGAAGCTTGACGCAGGTACCTGCGCCGTGTTATCTTTTAGGCATGGCCAAGACGAAGCGGAACCAGCCGAAGAACGCTCCCTCCTCAGACGCCACGACGACCCTCATGGACTTCGAGCGGAGGTTCCCGGACGACGCCGCCTGCTTGGACGAGCTGGTCCGGATGCTCTACCCGGACGGCATCCACTGCCCGAAGTGCGAGAAGGTCACGAAGCACCACCGGCTCAAGGCTCGCCCCGCATACTCCTGCCAGTTCTGCGGGCACTTGGAGTACCCGATGAAAGGCACGATCTTCGAGGGCTCCTCGACGTCGCTCAAGCTCTGGATGTACGCGATGTACCTCATGGCCAGCACTCGCTGCGGTATCTCCGCGAAGCAATTGGAGCGGGAAATCGGGGTGTCCTACCCGACCGCCCTTCGCATGTTCCGCCAGATCCGCTCGCTGCTCGATCAGGACGACGTGCTGCTCTCAGGGACCGTGGAGATGGACGAGGCGTACTTCGGCGGAAACGCGAAGTGGCGTCACAAGGATGCCCCCGATCCGAAGCGCGGTCGCGGTACCCGCAAGGCTCCGGTCTTCGGGATGGTGCAACGTGCCGCGAGCGGAGAACACGGGAAGGTGTCAGCGGTCGCGGTCGGCGGGGTGACCTGGGGCGACCTGCTTCCTCACGTCCAGACCAAGGTGCTTCCCGGTTCGATGGTCTTCACGGACGAGTGGGGAGCCTACGAACGACTCGGAAAGATGGGCTACTCGCACTCCCGCGTCCACCACTCCTCGAAGGTCTACGTGAGCGGGACCGTTCACACTCAATCTATCGAAGGGTTCTGGGGGAACACCAAACGCGGCATCCGTGGCGTCTACCACGGCGTCTCGCAGGAGTACCTGCAGGACTACTTGGACGAGTACGTCTTCCGCTACAACCACCGAGGAACGCCGGGTGGGATGTTCGAGGCCATGCTCGGACGCGTGACCAAGAGCACGGACTAGCGCAGGAGCCGCCCCGATGAGGCGGCTAGAGGGTCTCTTCCAGCAGCATCAAGACGTTCGTTACCCCAACGATGAACATCCTCAAAGTGGGGATGAGGAACCGCTTGTCGAGCGTAGGTATTTCCTCATCCCAACCGATACCGAACAGCAGTTGGGAGACCTCCACATCCACTTCGCCATCGAGAGGGTCGATGGCGGTCCATTCAACCAATACTGTGCCGTCCTTGAGGGTCCGAGAAGGCGCGTTGTACAGCGTGAACGGGCCTTCGACCTTGCGAAGCGCGGTAACCTCCATCTCCGCGATCAACGTTCGAGCGAGCGCCAGCGCACGGTGCTTGTCGATGATGTTGAGGTTATGGACCGTGGCGAGAATGGGGTGCTCATTCGGGCCGGCGGTCTTACGGATTTCGAACGGTTGCATGTCCACGATGACCCGGTGCGCTGCGCTACTGACGCCGCGAATCTTGTAGAGACCGCTTCCCTGGACGGGGTCTCCCTTCTTGTTGGTTTCGAAGAACTTCGGCTCATCCTCAAAGACGGGGAACTCTGTTTTGTCAAAGGCGTGGCCCTGCTCCGCGACGGTCAGCTCGTAGACCGCATGGTCAAGAGCCGAGCGGAGATCGTGAAGGATTTCCCCGACAACGACCGGCCATTCAAGAGGCAAAGCCTTCGTCGGTCGAAAGATGAGGGCTTTCCTACTGGTTTTAGGATTCGGTACTTGCTCGATGGTGTAGGGCTGTTCGTCGATGAACCGCTCAAGCTGAGACTCCAAGAGATTTGTCTGCTCGACCGCCCGAGCGACCTTGGCGCGAACACCCTGGAAGGTGCTCACCGTGCGTAGAATGGAGACACGATGCCGAAGCAATCAGACGACCTCTCCCGCAAGGGTGAGCCGAAGCAGCGAACCGAGAAGGGCCTCACGATCCCCATCCCCAAGACGGATGACTTCGACCTGCTGCTTCGCAAGGCTGCCACGACCAAGAAGACCGTTACTCGCAAGAAGCCCTGAGCCTACTCCGGCGTATGGACCGCGAGGAACGCGAAAAGGGAGACCGCCGCATGTTCTGGCAGTTTCTCTTTTACGCTGGCAGCGGCGTTTTCGGAGTTGGGCTGGGTGTGATTCTGGATCACGAGTGGTGGGGGTTCGCCTACGCGATTCCCGCTTCCGCTCTGGCCGTCTTCGGCTGGGTGAGATGGCGACGAGAAGGCGGGGAGTAGGCCCGCTCTACCTGCCTGTATTTGATACTCCCCTAGACCGCCTGCTACCCGCCCAGATACGCGCGCTGGACCTCGGGGTCGTGGCGGACCTCCTCCGGCGTGCCCCGGACCACGACGTGGCCGGCGTCGAGGACCGTGACCTCCTGTGCCACGGCGTTCACGAGATGGAAGTCGTGCTCCACGACCAGGACCGCGACACCGAGGTCGGCCAGGGCCCGCAGGAACCGCTCCAGCCTGGTCTCCCCCGCCTCCATCCCGGCGGAGGGCTCGTCGAGGAGCATCACGGACGGGAGCGACGCGTAGGCCGTGCACAGGACCAGGAGGCGCTGGGCCCCCGCGTCGAGCTGGTGGGCCGGGACGTCCGCATCGGCCTCCATCCCGGCCATCCCCAGGATGGCCTCGGCTCGCGCCCGGATCTCCCGGCTCTCGGCGCGGTTCCGGGGCGTGGCCACGGCCGTTCGCAGGGCGCCGCCGAAGGACCGCCCCACCGTCGCCCCGGCCATGACGTGCTCCACGGCGGTGAGGTCCTCGAACACCGAGGTCCGCTGCAGCGTCCGGACCACCCCGGCCCGGGCTCGCTCCTCGGTCGTGGCGGCGGTGAGATCCACGTCGTCCAGGACGATGCGCCCTCCGTCCGGACGGACGGTGCCCCCGAGCGCGCGCAGGAGGGTTGTCTTCCCCGAGCCGTTCGGTCCGACCAGCGCGTGAACGCGCGCGGAATCGAGGCGGATGGAGACCGCGTCGAGGGCCACGACGCCGCCGAAGCGCTTCGACACCTCGGTCGCCGCGAGCGTTGCGGGGCCGTGTCTCGGCGTGAGCATGGGCTCCTCGGTCTCTTGCGTCTCGGCCGGCGACGCCTCGTCGTGACGTCGCTTTCGCAGGCCGATGGCGGTCGCGGCCCGCTCGGCGAGGCCGACCGCTCCCCCTCTTCCGAGGAGCAACCCCACCACGAGGAGGGCCGCGGCGAGCACCGGCTCGAAGCGAGCCAGTCCCACGCCGGCGAAGGAACCGAGGCCGCGCGCCGCGCCCGGGATCAGCGCCAGGAGCGCGGCACCGACGGCAGGACCGATCACCCGGCCCTCGCCCCCGAGCACCACGGCGACGAAGAGCTCCACGGAGAGGAGCGGGCCGTATCCGGCGGGGTCGGCCACGCCCGCGAGCTGCACCGACAGCGCGCCCGCGAGGCCGCCGATCCCGGCCGCGGCGACGAACGCGCCGAGCTGCAGACGCGACCGGTCGACGCCGAGCGCCGAGGCCTGCGCCGGGCCCTCGCGCACGGCCGCATAGGCCAGCCCGCTCGGTCCCCGGGCCACCGCGAGGAACACCACGAGCGCCAGCGCCAGCAGGACGAGCGCGAGCTCGTAGTGGACGCCCGGCGTGAACGCCGCCGAGACCCCGGCGCCGGGCAGCCCGACCCGTTCGACCGGCAGGACCAGCCCCTGGGATCCGCCCGAGAGGCCGGTGAACGCGGTGAGCACGAACGCGACGAGCCAGGCCGTGATCCACGTGGACACCGCGACGAAGACCCCGCGCAGCCGGACGGCGCCGACCCCGACGATCGTCCCGGCGCCGAGGGCGATGGCGACGCCGGCGAGCGTGGCAGACGCAGGCTCCCACCCGGCGTGCAGCCGTAGCCACGCCGCGCCGAAAGCTCCGGCGGCCGCGAACGCGCCCTGGCCGAGCGAGGGCAGGCCCGCGAGCCCCACCGCGAAGTTCAGCCCCACCGCGGCGAGCGCGATGTAGAGACCCGATGCGATGCGCGCGACGGTGACGGAATCCGACACGATCGCGGGC
>JAIVGO010000020.1 GCA_020201525.1 Actinomycetota bacterium
GTGAAGCAGGTGACGGTACGCGCGATTCTGAAGGATTCCCTGGGGCGAGTCGTCGCGAAGAGCATTCCGGAAACAGTCAAGGTTCCGACCTGCTGAGGGCTCATAATGCGGATTCCTCTGGCGAATGAGTTGTTTTTGTCGGTTTCCACCGGTTAGTGCGACAATGTCGTGTCGAATCGCTGGCGAGCGGAAGGGAAGCCGGGTGTTGGGTGCCCGGGCACCAGTCGTGGGACACAAAATTCTTCAAGTGACGCCCGGCTTCGTGCGGCTGCCGGGCGCGGCGGAGGCAACCCGTTGAAGCAACGATCTCATGCTCGTCGGCAGCTACACGTGTTCGTGTGGCTCGCCGTCGTTTCCGTCCTGGCGCCGCTCGCGAGCGCGTCCGCGTCGCGCGGCCAAGCGTTCCGCCAATCGGGCTTTGCCGGGACCGGCGTAGCGACGATGCAAGCGGTCTCGGCGCCGGCGCGTATGGGGCGTGTAGCCGTCGATCCCGTCACGCATCAGGTCTGGGCAATCGGCTTCACGCGTTCGATTCGTACCGATGTTGCCGGCTGGGATCGCACGTCTCCCAGCGGCCAACTTGTTTTCTTGCGATACACATCGTCGGCCGGATGGCAAATCGCCGGGGCGCCGGTCAACACCTCAGGCGTCGCGATCAACCCGCTTTTGTTTTCATTCGCGCTCGTCGGCGATGAGGGCTGGGCCGTCGGGTCAAACGGAGTGATGCTTTACAAGGCGCCGCGAAGCTCGGCGTGGATGAATAATGCGTCGGCCGAAGCCGTTGCAGCCGGCGCGCAGTTGCGGGCCATATCGCTTGTGCGCTCCGGTGGATCGGTGGTCGGCTACGCGGCGGGTCCCGGCCCCACCGTGCTGCGCTACGTCGACGGCACGTGGTCCAAAGATCAAACGACCGGCATTGCCGGCGACCTTGGGTCCGTTGCGGCGGTATCACGCGATGAGGCGTGGGCCACGAGCGTGCCGACGGCAACCGATGTGGCGCTGTATCACCGCGTGTCCGGGTCGTGGTCTCCGGTGGCTCTCGATCCGATTTTCCAAGGGCCGCACCCTACGGCCGCGAAAAACAACGGCGTCGTTGACAGTGCGTCGGCCAGCTCGATCGCCGCGGACGAGAACGGCGCATGGGTCGGCGGGTCGATGGTTACGAGGGACGCTGCGCATCTTTTCGGCGATCCAACGCCCGGCGACACGTCGAGACCTTTCATAGTGCGAGTGCCCGCAAACGGAAGCATGACATCGTACTGCCCGGACCAATACGGCGTGCGTCGCCAATCGCAAGCTACGACACTCGACACGCGTGCGTTCTGCGACGAGCCGATGCCCCTGACGGCGCTGGACATCACCAGCATCCAGCAAATTTCGAGCCACGAAGTGTTTGCCGGCGGGCTCGGCCTCTTCCATTTCAAGAACAACGGGTGGGTCCGCGAGCCCGACTCAATCGGATACATTCGCTCGCTCGCGTTCATCGGCGCGAATGAAGGATGGCTAACAACAACGGGTAACACATTTGGATCTGCAGGCGCCGCGGGGTCGAGCGAGACGCTCGTCGGGCATTGGACGAACCATCCGGAAGCCAGCCGCATCGCTCGGTGGCCGCAACCGCAAAGGGCACCGCTTCACGCGATAGCGTTTTCGCCCGACGCGACCCGGCGCGCCATGGCCGTCGGAGAAGATGGGGCCGTGGTGATGTATGTTCCCGAAGTGGGTTGGGATTACCAAATTCGTGTGACGGAGAATGCCGTCCACGCGATCGCATGGCCGGCGGTTAACGAAGCGTGGGCAGTCGGTGAGCATGGAATGATCCAGAAATTCGACGGATCTCGCTGGCATGCCGATGGGGCTTCGGAGGTCCTCTCCACGAAGAGTCTTTTCGGCATCACGTTCCTGGCGCCGAATGATGGATACGCGGTCGGTGCCCAGGGGACAGTCTTGCATTTCGACGGAGCGACGTGGACGCGCGATGCAGCCGCGAGCGCGCTTACCAACGAGACCTTGTACGGAATTGCGACGACTCAAGACGGGCGCCTGTTCGCAGTCGGAGCGAATTCGACCGTGCTCATTCGCGATACGCGCGGGTGGCGCGCCGACGCGTCGGCCGTGAAACTGTTGAAGCGAGGAACCTCGACACCGCCGGACTTGTATGCCGTGGTTGTCACGGACGACGACCGAGTCATCGTCGGGGGAGCAAAGAGTGCGCTCGCCGTTTGGTCGCCGGGCGGCTTCGAGCCGTTCAGCCGAGGAATCGAAGGCACTGTGATCGACATGGCCGCTCGCGGGTCGAGCGTGTACGCAATCATCAGTCCCGACGAGAGAAAGTGGTCGGGCGACCGAATGGCGGCGACCCGAACGTCGTTGCTCGGGCTCGACTCGACGGGGTGGCGAGACCTTTCGTTCTCGCGCAAGCGCGCTATTTTCGTAGCGACCGACTCATCGCAATACGGCGACCCGATGTACGCGATTGCGCTCGAGCCCGGTGGGCGTCGCGGGTGGGCAGTAGGGGGCTTCCCCGCAAGCACGCCCGACTCCGACAATCACTTCCGCCTCTTGGCGACATCGTCCGTCTATCGCGTCGATCATGACGACGACCCGACGCCGCCTCACTCGGTCGCCGACGTTCACCTTCCTCAAACCGGTTTCAACTTCGCATTCTTTGCCGAGAGTTGGTGTGGCGCCGGCGTTTGCGGAGCGCAGATCGGCTCGGACACCCAAGCCGATTCCGTCGCACTGCAGATTCAACGCGAGATTCGTCAAGCGACACACCTCCCCAGTGGACCGGGCTTTGTGATGTTCGGCGGCAACACTCGGGGCCTTGGAATCCCCGAAGAGCTCAGCCAGGGGCTCGCGTTTCTGCGGTCGTTCGACGTGCCCGTGTACGGCGCGCTCGGCGATCGCGACTTGTTCTCCGGATTGAGCGCGAGCGCGGTGTCCTCCGTGCCGGCCGCAGGTTCGCAGACGGCCGGCGTGAGCGACTATTGGAAAGAAGTCTTTGCCGCAGCGCCGGGCCCATGGGGCGCGGGACGGATGCGATCGGGTTTCGAGCCGGTCGCCCTGTCCACCGACGCCGTCCCGACGGGTTCGCTCGCTCGAACCCATTACGCATTCGACTACCAACCGGATGGAAAGAAGCTCGCCCGCATCATCGTGATCGACTCCAGCACACGCTCGTATGGAAACGCGGACGGCTCAGATCAGAACCCGCCGGAACGCCAGGACAACTGGCTCCAGTTTGTTTTGCTCGACGCAAAGCTCCAGAACGGTGGCAGGGGAGTTCCCACGATCATCGTCATGAACCAGCCGACGATATTGCCGGACTCGACGCCGCAGCCGAACTGGCGCAACCCGAACGACACATTCAATTTCGCCGGCGTCGTCGTTGCGAACGGGGTGAGCGCGGTGATCACGGGCGGACCGCGAGAGAATATTCGCGATGGCTATCCGAATACGGACAGCGCCATCGTTCCCGTGTTCACGTCCGGGGGGGGTGGGGCACCACTTGGTTATGACAAGCCGAGTCAAACGACGAGCGCACCATCGAAGCTGCCGACGGACGGTTACTACAACGCGTGGTATATCGTGAGCGTCGGCGCGCCCGCCGGGGCGCTCGGTCAAGCGCCGGTCAAGGTGACGTCGTTCCCCGTTCTGGATTCGGTTGCAATGCATGCCATCAACGGACGAGACCAAAGCGCGGGGAATTTGCTGCGGTTCTCGGCGCTCGCACGCGGGCTCTCGGGCGGCGACTCCGACCCCGAGCAATCGAAGGCCACATACTTTGATATCGGCTCCTCGGCTCTCGTCAATTGCGGGACGCACGGGCAAGGGTTCGCGACGTGTGCCAGCCGCGACGCGATCAACCCGCCGTATCGGTTCTACAGTGAAGATCCGTCCATCGCGGATTTCGTGCTGCCCGACCCACAGGTCGGCGACACTCTTCCTGCGCGCGACAAGCAAACGAACCGGATCATGCACGATCCCTCCGGACACTTCGGTCTTCTGTGTACCTTCAAGCCAGGAAAGGTTTACATCAACGTCGAGTCGGGTTGGCAGCGGGCGCGGACGCAGGTTACCGTGCACGGCGGCAGTGGCCCGTGCATAGACAAGCCGGTTATCGAAAAGCACGTTGTGAATCCGATTCCACCCAAAAAGCAGGTCGTCCACGTGCCTGAGCACTTCTCCGTGCACCACTTCCGTCCGGTGGCGAATCAAGTCGTCGTCGTGATTCCGCCGCCGCCGGCCCCCGTCCTCGCGCCGGCCCCGCCGGGCGCGCCGGGCGTCGGACGAAAGGAAGAGCATGAGGTGCAGCCCGATACCGAGGGCCAAGGCCCGACCGGGGGACACCACTTCGTGTCCGCGCGAGAAAGCGGTTTTGATGCTGCGAGCAGTCCGTGGCCGCTTCTGGGCGGGATGATGTTCTTATCCTTCGTGGGCGCCGTCATCGTCGCAGCGGCACGCCGGCGGTTGCCAGATCCGGCGCGGGCGACGCGATCGCGCTTCTAGTGCGACGCGCCGTTCCCGGATTGATTAGATAGCATCTGACGATCATGCCGACCGATTACACCGTGGAGCTCGAGGCCCTGAAAAACGCCCTGGACGGCGTCAGGGCCTATCTTTGACGTAGAAGGAAAGCGCGCTCGCGCTGCGAAGCTTCGGGACCAGTCGGCGGCGCCGGATCTCTGGAACGATCCCGATAACGCAAAGAAGCTTCTCTCCGACCTCGCTCGCACGGAAGACGACGTATCGCTGTTCGACCGTTTGTGGTCGCACCGCGAGGATCTCGCCCTGCTGAACGAGATGGCTCTTACGGAGGATGATTCGTCCGTTGAGGGTGAGATCGCCGAAGGGCTAAAGCAGCTTCGCACCGAGATGGACGACTTGGAGGTGCGGACGCTTCTCGGTGGCGAGTACGACGAGCGCGACGCGATCATCTCCCTGCATCCGGGGGCCGGGGGTACGGAGAGCCAGGACTGGGCGGAGATGCTCTTCCGGATGTATCTGCGGTGGGCCGAACGCCGGCGGTTCGAGGTCGACGTGCTCGAAGCGCAGCCCGGCGATGAAGCAGGGCTGAAGAGCGCGACGCTCGTCGTTAAGGGCCGCTTTGCATACGGGCTGCTGGCCGCCGAGCGCGGCGTTCACCGTTTGGTGCGCATCTCGCCGTACGACGCGGCGAAGCGCCGGCATACGTCGTTCGCCTCGATCGACGTCGTACCGGTCATTGAAGAAGACGACGCGGTCGAGATCCCACCTGATGACATTCGCATCGACGTCTTTCGTTCGAGCGGACCAGGCGGCCAGTCGGTCAACACGACGGATTCGGCGGTGCGCATCACGCACATGCCGACCGGTCTCGTGGTCACGTGCCAGACGGAGCGGTCGCAGCTACAGAACCGCACCGTCGCCATGCGAGTATTGAAGGCACGGCTCGCCGAGCGCATGCGTGAGGAGCGTGTCGCCAAGATCGAAGAGCTGCGCGGCGAGCGACGAGACATTGCGTTCGGGTCGCAGATACGCTCCTACGTCCTCCACCCGTACCGGATGGTGAAGGACCACCGGACAGGAACGGAATCCTCGAACGTGGACGCGATCCTGGACGGTGACCTAGACGATTTCGTGCGCGCCTACCTCGAATGGCAGCGTCGCGAAGGAGCGTCTACTTCCTAATTTGCCGGTTCGAGCCCAATCCGCGGGCCGGGCGGATTCGTAGGAAATGGGCAGGAACCGGGCGCACACGAGGAGAACAATCACGGGGCTCGGATCGTCGTCACCAGCGACCAGGGGGAGACATGAAGAAGCTTGCGATGTTCGTTGTCAGCGGGGCGCTCGCTCTCGCAATGACACCGGCGCACGCCGCCAACGTTTCGGTTGCCGCGGCTGGTCTCACGTTCATCCCGCCGGTGTTCCAGGCACATGGAGGAGCCACCGTCACGTTCACCAACATGGATGTCACTTTGTTCCCGCACACGCTGACTTCGGACGCGCCGATCTGTGGCACAGGCGTCGTGTGCAATACCGGCACAGTTTCACCGGGAGGTCACGCGAGCTTCGTTCTCAAGGCGGGTCTTGCGAGCGGTCAATACCAATTTCACTGCAATTTCCATCCGAACATGAAAGCTCTGCTCGTCGTCTGAGTTCACGTTTCAAGGGGCCGGCCTTGTGCCGGCCCTGTTCATTTCGCGGTTCGTCTCGCGGGCGATTGAGCGCGCGGTTTATAGTGATCTCTCCGCGGCTAAAGGAGACTTCAGGATGCCGGTAACGACGACGCGCGACACCTCCGAGCTTCGCGAGATCGCCAAAGAGCTCCGCGTGCAAATCATCCGACTGCTCGTCGAAGCGAAATCGGGGCACCCGGGCGGATCGCTGTCGGAGATCGACATCCTCACGTGCCTGTATTTCGGGGCCATCTTGCGGTATCGCCCCGACGAACCGAGCTGGCCCGAGCGTGATCGCTTCGTTCTCTCAAAAGGTCATTGCACGCCGGGCTATTACTCCACGCTCGCGCGCGCCGGTTATTTCCCGGACGAATGGCTGATGACGTTTCGCAAGATCGGCAGCCCGCTCCAGGGGCATCCCGACCGCACGAAGGGGCCCGGCGTCGAGGCGAGCACCGGCTCGCTCGGTCAAGGCATCTCGATCGCGTTGGGTATTGCGATCGCCGCCAAGATCGACGATGCGCCCTGGCGTACGTATTGCATGGTCGGCGATGGCGAATCGGAATCCGGTCAAGTGTGGGAAGCAGTCATGTCGGCGCCGAAGTTCAACCTCGACAACTTCTGCGTGATCGTGGACAACAACCAGGTGCAGCAAACAGAGCCGGTTGAAAAAATTATGGATCTCGCGCCACTCGCGGACAAATACCGCGCATTCAATTGGCACGTCGTCGAAATCGACGGTCACAACTTCGACGAGATCCTCGCCGCCTTCGATGAGGCGGCTGCGACGAAAGGCAAGCCGACGGCGATCATCGCGCATACGATCAAAGGCAAAGGCGTTTCTTTCATGGAGCTGAGTCCCGCCTGGCACGGCAAAGCGCCGTCGGCCGAAGAGGGCGAGCGCGCTATCGCGGAGATCCTGGGAGGGACCAAGTAATGGCGGCAACGGCGACACGCCAAGCCTTCGGCGACGCGCTCGTGAAAGTCGGATCCGACCCGCGAGTAGTTGTCATCGATGGAGACACGAAGAACTCGACATTCACGGAGCTGTTCGCCGAGCAGTATCCGGACCGATTCATCGAGCTCGGCATCGCGGAGAACAACATGCTGGGCGTTGCGGCGGGGCTCGCGCTGTCCGGGAAGATCCCGTGGGCGGCGACGTTTTCGACCTTCATCGTCGGGCGCCTCGAGGTCGTGCGGATGTCGGTCTGTTATAACGAGGCGAATGTGCGCATCGCCGGCACGCACGTCGGCGTGGGAATCGGCGACGACGGCGCATCCCAGATGGCACTGGAAGACATCGCGGCGCTTCGCGCGTTACCGAACATGGCGATCGTGCAACCGTGCGACAGCATCGAAACGCACCACGCCGTCGAATATTTGACGTTCGAGCACGTCGGGCCGGCGTTTCTGCGGCTCACGCGGCAAAAGCTCGAAGACGTTCATCAGGAGGGTTACCGTTTCGTTTTCGGAAAAGCCGATCAGTTGCGACAAGGGACCGACGTGACGCTCATTGCCACGGGCGCGCTGGTGCAGGAAGCGCTCGCTGCGGCGAAAGCGCTCGATGGGGAAGGCGTTTCGGCAGGTGTTTTGAACATTCACACGATTGCTCCGCTTGACGTGGACGCGATCGTCGGCGCGGCTCGTTCTACCGGCCGCATCGTCTCGGCCGAAGACCACAACGTCAACGGAGGACTGGGCAGCGCAGTTGCGGAAGCAATTGCCGAAGCCGGCATCCCGGCGCGACTTGTCCGCGTTGGGACGCGCGCATTCGGCGAATCCGGTTCACAGGAAGAGCTGTACGACCGTTTTGGACTGTCGGCGACTCATGTTGCGGATGCGGCTCGCAGCTTGATGGGCTGAGCGGCGGGGACACAGAAGGCAGCATGCGATCGCCATTTCTGTCTCGACGAGGTCGCTGCCTGCCTTCGTTGCCGACAGGCTGCTCTGTTGCTAGCCTAGTCGTCATCCACGTCAAGTCGCGCTCTTTCCTATGATCAAAACGATCAACGTCAACAAATCGTATCGCGGAAGCGTTCATGCGCTCCGCGACGTTTCGATCGATATCGCAAAAGGTGAGTTCGTCTTTCTCGTCGGTCCGTCGGGCTCGGGAAAATCGACGTTCATTCGTTTGATGCTCCGCGAGGAAACGCCGACGTCAGGGGAGATTTACGTCGCCGGAAAAAACATCGGACAGCTTGCAAGCTGGAAAGTTCCCATGCTTCGCCGCAACATCGGCTGCGTATTTCAAGACTTCAAGCTCTTGCCGAACAAAACGGTCTTCGAAAACGTCGGGTTCGCGTTGCAAGTGATCGGGCGCAGTAAAGACGTCATCGCAAAGCAAGTGCCCGAGATTCTCGACCTCGTCGGCCTCGGCTCGAAATCACACCACTTGCCGGACGAGCTGTCCGGCGGCGAGCAGCAGCGCGTCTCGATCGCCCGGGCGTTCGTCAACCGGCCGCAGATCTTGCTTGCCGATGAGCCCACGGGAAACCTCGACCCCGCCACCAGCGTCGACATCATGAAATTGCTCGATCGCATCAATCGCACCGGCACGACGGTGCTCATGGCAACGCACGACCACGCGATTGTCGATGCGATGCGCCGCCGCGTCATCGAGCTCGAAGGCGGAATCGTGGTGCGCGACCAAGAGCGCGGCGTCTACGGATACGGAGCGCAGGTCTAAATCATGCCTGGAATTAAGGTTGATTATGCCGTTCGCGAAACCGTCACGAACATGCGGCGCAACGTGCTCATGGCCGTTGCGGCCGTTCTCGTCGTTGCCGTGTCGCTCTTTCTGGTCGGCGGCGTGCTCCTCGTCACGCGGGCACTAAATCGTGTCGTGGACGTCCAGACACACAAGGTCGAGGTCGGTGTGTTCCTTATCCGCGACATAACGCCGGAGGACAAAGAATCTCTTCAGCGGGACCTCCTCGCGATGCCGGAAGTCGATCGCGTCATCTACGAGTCCAAGCAAGAGGCGTACGAGCATTTCAAGATTCTTTTCAAGGATTCGCCCGACATCGTTGCAAACGTGACGCCGGACTCGCTCCCCGAGAGCTTTCACGTCAAGCTCAAGAAACCGAGCGAGTTTTCGATCGTCCGGGACCGCTTGGCGAATCGTCCCGGCATCGACAAGATCCGGGATCAGCGTGAATTCTTGAAGCGGTTCTTCCGCGTCGTCCAGGCGGTGCGCGCGTTCGGTATCGCCCTCATGGTCGTGTTCGCGTTCGCCGCTGCGATCCTGATCGCGACGACGATTCGCATGGCGATCTACGCGCGGCGCAAAGAGATCGCGATCATGAAGCTCGTCGGCGCGACGAACTGGTTCATTCGCATCCCATTCATGATGGAAGGCATTCTCCAAGGTGTCGTCGGTGCGATCGTCGCGGTCGGCCTCCTGCTTGCCGTGCGCCCATTTGTCAGCGGAATCTTCCATGTGTTCCAATTCCTGGGAGTCACGGTGTCGATCAAGGAAATCCTGCTGCAGACGTTCCTTTTGATGGCCATCGGGATCGGTATAGGGGGGTTGGGAAGCTTGCTCGGCTTGCGCCGGTATCTCGAGGTCTAGCGGTCCCGATAAGTAAAGCCCTGGTAAGAGGCCTTAAGGGCGGCAAGAAAAACGCCGAAAAAAAAGGTGTTGCACCTGTTGCTCATGTTCCGAACGTAGTCTTAGGATGGCCGCTGTTCTCTAGTGATCCCTGGGGGGATTCGAGGTGGTGAAGATGTTGTTCTCGCGGCGCGTCGTCGGCATGGTGCTGTGCGCCGTGTTCGTGCTCGGCGTTGCGCCCGGCCGGGCGGGAGCAGAAACCCACTATCAGCAGCTCCAAGATCAAATCCGTGAGACGCGCCAAAAGATCCACGAGGCGCGCGTCAAAGAGCAGAGCTTGATGTCGCTCATCGCCGCGTCCGACCAGCGGCGGTACGGGCTCGAAGCGACGATCGCGTCGCTCAGCGACCGCCTCGCCATCGCAACGGCACGGCTGGACGTACTGAACTTGAAGCTCGACGCCGCGTCGATTCAGCTCGACCTCGCGACGACGCGGCTGCAAGATGCGCTCGCGAGTCTGGAGGATCAGCGCTCGCAAGTCGACGGACACGCCGCCGGTCTGTACATGAGCAGCACCGACACGTACACGACCGTGTTGCTCGGCACGCACGACTTCCACGACTTCATGGCCGGGTTCGAATACCAGAACCGCGTTCTTTCGAGCGATGTCGATTTCCTCAATCAGCTGTGGGACGCCAAGGTGGCGGTTAGCGAGCAGCGCGACGCCGTGGAGGCACAACGGAACCTTCTGCGCCGGCAACAGGCGGCCGTTTCGAAGCAAGCGCGCGCCATCGGTGAGATCCGCGCCGATCAGGCAACCGCGCGCAACGCGATCTTCGAGGAGACGAAGTACCGCCGCCGGCTGTTGCAGTCGGTGCGCGACCAGAAAGACGCCTACGGGCGCGCGCTTCAAGCGATGCTCGCCGAATCGGAAAGCATCGAGGCGCTCCTCCGCGGCGCGCAGCGCGGTCAGCACGTCACTGCCGGGATGGGACACGGCTACCTCGTCTGGCCGACGACGGGCCGCATCACGTCGCCGTACGGATGGCGAACGCATCCGATCTACGGATACCGGTCGTTCCACACCGGTATCGACATCGGTGCGCCGTCCGGTCAGAACGTGATCGCTGCTCGAAGCGGCGAGGTTCTTTTCGTCGGCTACAAGGACGCGTACGGCCTGATCGTCATCATCGATCACGGCCATTCGCTTGCGACGGTGTACGCGCACTTGTCGAAGTCGTACGTGCGGGCCGGCCAGTACGTGCGCACACGCAACGTGATTGCCGCCGTCGGCTCCACCGGCTGGTCGACCGGACCCCACTTGCACTTCGAGGTGCGCGTCGACGGACAGCACGTGAACCCGATCGGCTATCTGTAGACGCTTCCTTGTAGCATCGGCGCGTGCCGACGCCGAAAGAGCCTTCGGAGATCAAGCCCGTCGCGACAAATCGTCGCGCGCGTCATGACTACCACATAGAAGAGGCCTATGAGGCCGGCGTCGCCCTCACCGGCAGCGAGGTGAAATCGCTACGTGAGGGAAAGGCATCCCTTCAGGATGCGTACGCCACGATCAAGAGCGGGGAAGTCTTTTTGGTCGGCGCGCACATCCAGCCCTATCCCCGCGCATTCGCCGGCCAGAATCACGAGCCGTTGCGACCGCGCAAGCTTCTGTTGCACGCGGCGGAGATCCGGCGCCTCATCGGCAAGACGGCGGAAAAGGGCTACACGCTGGTTCCGCTGCGCATCTACTTCAAGAAGAACAAGGTGAAGGTCGAGATCGCGCTCGCCAAAGGCAAGCGCGCCTACGACAAGCGCGCGACGATCGCGAAACGTGATGCCGAACGCGAGATGGCCAAGCGCCGCGGGGTCGTACGGCGTGGCGGCCGCACCTGAGAAATCTCAAGGAGAAGCACGGGTCCATTCGCGGCAGGAATCCTACCGAAGCCGTCGAACGTAGATCTCGGGCAGGCGCGGCTGCACCGCGCCACGACACGGGAGACGCCAGGGACCGTGCGACCGAAGCTCTTGATTGTCATCGCCGTACTCGCGTTCGTCGCGCCGGCAGGGCGTGCCTCGGCGGTCGCCGGGTTCGCTGACAACGACAACTTCAGTGACGCGGCGCAGATCACCGGGCTCCCGTTCGACGATCAGGCCGATGCGACACTCGCCACGCGCGAGTCCGGCGAGCCGTCGTGCACGTACGACTCCGAGAACGTCTCCGTCTGGTACCGATTCGAGCCGGCATCGCAGATGGACGTGGCGGCCCGCGGCGGCAGCAGTGGCTTTCTGCACAATCTCGCCGTCTACGAAGGGACGGCGCTTGCCGCGCTCTCGCAAATCGGCTGTCATGCCGGACAGTACAGCTCATCGATCACGTTCACGGCGCAGCAGGGCCACGTCTATTACTTCCAGCTCGGTAGCTATACGCGGGGATTGATGTCGCTGCACGTTGAGGCTTCGCAAGGCTTCGAAGGACATTTGATTGATCAGCACGGTAACGCGGCCGTTCGCCATTGCGTGTATGCGTACCCCGAGGGACAAGAGGAATACGCGGCGTGGACGGTGACCGACGACGACGGCGGGTTCGTCCTTCTCGTGCCCGCCGGGACATACCGCTTGCTGTACTCGTGTCCTCGCTACGTGCCGGAATGGTACCCGGACGCGGCGACGCGGGACGCGGCAGCGGCCGTCGTGACGGCGCCCGGCTCGCGGACGAGGGGCATCGACGGTGTCGTCACGCTTCGCGGCGTCGTCAGCGGACGCGTCACCAGGGAAGGTGTGCCGGTGTCCACATGTGTCGAGCTCTGGAATGTTCAGACGGCGACGCGTATCACGTTCACGTACTCGCGCACGACCGGGATGTACGACCTCGCCCAAGACACCCCGGTGACGGTTGCCGTTCGTTTTGGCTGCGCGTACACAGACACAGAGCAAGAGTGGTACGACGACGCGCTGGACTTCGCCGATGCGACGCCGCTGTCGATGGCGCCGGGTGAGGAGATTTCAGGCATCGACGCCGATCTCGCCGGGGTGGCTCCGCCGCCCAACGACTCGTTTGCCGCCGCGGAAACCGTCGAGCCGTCGGCCGCACGCGTGCTCGATACGCGCAAGGCCACGGTCGAAACGGGGGAGCCGACGTCGTGTCTCGGCACCACCGCAGTCGCGACGGCGTGGTATCGCTACACGCCCCCGGCCGGAACGAAGGATTTGCCCGTTGCCGCCACGCTCGAGATGAAGGATCCGTACTACCGCGGTGTGCTCGCCGTCTATACCGGAACGTCTCTTCTCGACCTGCGGCTGCTTCGGTGCGCAACGGGCCAGCCTTCCCTGGGGCAGCGCGTCGCGCTCGGATTTCCTGCCTCTGATACTCACACGTACTTCATCCAGGTCGCGTCGGCATACGTAGGAGCGCAGATGACTATGAACCTGCTCACAGCTCGCGCCGATGGGTGGACGCCGATCTCGTTCGATTCTGCGCTGCCGTGCGGACCGGTGTGTCCGTACTGGCAGGAGCCGCAGTCCGGCCCGAACGAATACCGCGCGGCCTGCAACCCGGAGCCGTTCGCCTCCGACGATAGCTTCGCCGACGTCGCGATTACCGTGCCCGCAATTCTGCCCGACGGATCGCTTCCGACCGCGTTGCTCTTCCGTCTGAATCCGGTGGGCGATTCGGATTCCTTCATCTGCGCAACGCAACACGACGCGAACGAAAGCTATTTCGTATCCGTCGGGGCCAACTCCATCGAGGACGCGTGCGATGTTCGTCCGGTCGGGTGCCCCGAGGCGGCCGCCGCTCGCGTCCGGCCCGGTGAGACATACATCCTGCGTGTCTACAACTGGTCGGACTGGGCGACGGCGCCCGGCACCTACGCCTTTGCCTCGGTGCCCTCGTGAGACGCGCCCTGGTCTTCGCTCTCGCGGCCTTCGCGCTGCTGGCGCCGCTACCGTCGAGAGCCGACGCCTCGTTTACGAAACCTTTCGACGGGGTCGATCAGTCCACGTACTGCACCCCGCCCGACGGCTCGACGTGCACGGCGACGCCGGGGCCGGATGCCGTAACCGGTGCGACGCGCGCAGACGTCGTTCTCGACACCGGTGCGCGCACCGTCGGCTACGGCGCCGGGAACGCCATGGCCCTCGTCTACAAAACGATGACGCTCGATGCAGACGTTCTCCGGTTGCCGGTGCGAGCCCACTTCACGCTCGACGCGGCCTCGGCGCATGCCGGACCGCTTCACGCGACGTACGAGCAGGTCGGAACCGGGAGCTCGCTTCCCGACGCCGAGGCATCGTTGTGGATTCGCGTGCAGCGGGTTGGGTGCTCGTATTCGCGGACGGTCCGGCGGGTCGTCGCCTCGAGCGACTCGTCGGTACCCGGTGTCTCACCCGGCGCCGTCGAGATGTCTGCGATGATCGCCGATCCCTGCGATTATTCGTACGGCAGTGCCGACCATCACGTGCGGAAGGGGACATACACGATCGAAGCCGGGGCTTTCGTGTATGCCGAGCTCGGATACCTCACGTTCGATCCGGACATCGGCGTCGCGGAGGCGCACGTTGACGCACGCGTCGAGGCGATCGACGTCGGAACCTATGTGCCTCCGGCGCCGCGCACGGAAACCTCGACGTACGGAACTACGTCGTTGAGCGATCACCCGTGCTCATATCCGTTGTTCGGCGGGTTCGGCCATCTCGACGATCCGAACATTCCCGGGCCGTGCTTTGCGGTGGGCGCTGATGAGACGCGCGTGTCGAGCATCACCGTCACCGACGATTCGGGGCGAACGCAAGCGTTCACGGTGACGTTCGTCGACGAGGCGGGGTACACGATCGGCTACCAGGAGGGCGGTTACCAGGCGACGTATTGCGGGTCGCTTCCGTCCGCGCTCTACATTCCTCCCGGCGCGGCCTTTGCGCGCGTCAGCCTGGGCGATGCGAACTATCCCGGCTACGGCACGGCCCCGAAGTGCCGCGGTCTCGTCCCCACGCAGGGGACCGTCGTCGCCGAATTCGCCTAGCGGACCCGGCTCTCCCCGGCGTTCATGCGGCGAAAATGAGTCTCTCAGACGCATTTTGCCGCATGAATCACCGACTGCCTCGTCGCGCTGGTATCCTGGACGCGTTGACAACTTCATCGGGGGTGCATGGCTTCGACGACGATCGATCGGAGCGGGAGAAGCGGGTCGGGGTGCTCGGACCCCCGTTAAACACCGGGAAAAAACAATAACTGCCGACACTTCGGCAATCGCTGCCTAGTTAGCTAGGTAGCCGTCGCTCCGGGTACGCCTGCGATCCGGGTAGCGGCGTCGCTAGCAGGCTCAACCTCGCGGGAACGCCCGAGGCTCGCGAGGGAAACTAATCGGGCTGGGAGCCGCGCAGCGCGCCGGTGCGCGTCGCGGTCCTCCGACATCGAATCGCCGGATGCGCCCGGAGATGCTCCCGAGCTGAGACCGCCGGACAGGGGTTCGACTCCCCTCACCTCCAAGAGCGCTCGTTCAGTCGAGCGTTGTTGGAGGTGTAAAGCTCCCTTCGTAGCGCGAGAGAATTTCTCTCGCCCACTCGATCGCATCGGCAACTCGAATACCTGATGGTTGCGGTCGGACCCAGAGTTCGAGATTCTTCGGCCGATTGTCATCGCGGATACCGTTTCGGTGATGAATCGTTTCGTCGGGCAGAAGATTTCGCCCCAGCACGTTCTCCATGACGAGAATGTGTTGGAAGACGTATCCGCTCTTGGCTGCTCTCGGATGCCCGGGCACGCGAACCATCACGTAGCCAGCCTTGTGATACGTTCGGCCACCCTTCCAATTCGATCCAGGCGAGCGCGACGTTTTGAAATTCGTTGGCGAGGTCCTTCCTCGCTAGCGAACTCTAGAGAGAGCTGCGCCGCAGGCTTCTGAGGGGAGACACGCGGTTCACACAGCGTCCGGCCACCTCCAACTCGCAAACCTTCCCCGTTTCTCGCCGAACCGGCTCGGAGTTGTCGTCAGGGAACCTCTCGGCAAGACTGTCCCCGCGGGCATTTTTGTCCGCGTGACGAATGGAAGGGGACACGATGGGAATCGCTGAGAACAAGGCGGTGATCCGCCGCTTCGTCGAGGAGATCCCGAATCTCGGAAATGTTGGCATGACCGCGGAGCTGCTCGCCGACGACTTCGTGCTGCACTTCCCGAACATGCCGGACGTGAAGGGCGCCGAGGGCTTCAAAGACGTCCCCTCGGCGATCCGAACAGCGTTTCCGAATCTTGTCGAGACGATCGAGGAGCTCCTCGCTGAAGGGGACTTCGTCGTGGAACGCATGAGCTTCCGCGCCACGCACCATGGAGAGTTCATGGGTGTCGCTCCGACGGGCAAGCCGGTGTCGTGGACGGCCATCGCGATCTACCGACTAGAGGACGGTCGGATAGCGGAGTGCTGGCTCGAATCCAACCTTCAGGGACTATTGCTGCAGATGGGCGTGGTCTCAGCATCGCGCGGACTCTTGAGCTGAACGGCGTCATGATCAATCTCACTGAGGTGGCTGCGGGTGCGGGTGAGCGCGTCATCTTCGTGCATGGCACGCCCGGCTGGGGTAGCGACACGTTCCCGGATCAGCTTCAGCTCGCAGACAGTTTCGAGGTCCACCTCATCGATCGTCGCGGCTACCCGGATAATCCCGCCTCGGATCGCGTCGGCTTCGACGTCGACACCGAAGACATCCTCGGACTGCTCGGCGACGGGGCGCATCTCGTCGGTCAGTCCTACGGAGGAGTCGGGTGTCTTCTCGCGGCCGCAAGTGCTCCCGAAAAGATCCAGTCTCTGACCGTCATCGAGCCTGCCGCATACTCCATCGCGCGCGGCGAACCCGCTACAGAGGAGTTGATCCGGCGTCTGGAATCGATGCTCTACGCACGCGCGCACGACACTGTGATGGATGCTTATCGCGCGTACGCAGAGAGTTTCGGGATGACACTTCCGGACGACCTCACGCTAACCGAAAGAGAACTGCGTTCGATCCAACCTATCATGATCGAGCGGCCCGCCTGGGAGGCGGACATCCCGCTCGAACGGCTCCGTGGATTGCCCATCGCCATCGTCTCCGGCACGTACGGAGAAAACAGCGATTCGTTGCGCGCTCGTGCGCGACACGCGATATGCGCTGCGCTTGTAAGGGAGTTGAACGCGAAAGAGGTTGTCCTCGAGGGCGGCGGCCATAATCCGCAGATCGAAGTCAGTGAAGCTTTCAACAAGTGGCTGAGATCGTTCCTCAACCGCGCGGGCGTCGGGGAGTCGCCACGTGATAGACGTTCGCGGTTCTGAAGATGAATCTCTCCCCGTCCCGCTCGCAGGTCACTTCCGCGAGCATGATCACGTGCTTGTCGGTCACTGCCATGTCGTAGGGCTCCGCGTGGTAGGGCTTTCCGCCGAGGAACTCCTTCTGGCGATCCCATAGGGAGATCATTGTTTCTCGCCCGCGATGCTCGCCGGCAAAGGGTCCCCGTCCAGGGATGTGGTAGACGACGTTCTCGGCCAGCACCTGCTTGAGCACATCGAGGTCGCCGGCCTCGTAAGCGGCGAACATCGTGCGGATGGCCTCCTCATTCGGATGTATGCTCGCCTCCTTGCCGGCTCGTCCGAGGATTACCATGGAAGCCCGACCCTCAGGCGCGTCAAGCGGAAGCGTGCTTCGGACCAAGCAAGTGCCCGCTCAAGCCGCGGACCTTCGACCTGGGTGTCGAGGACTCCGAGGCGGTTCACATAACGTTCGCTCAGGGCCACTCATGGTGCCGAGTCGACTTGGCGGTCCTTGGCGGCCGTTTCTAGCACGAAAACCAGGGGTGACCCACGGCGCGGACCGTAGGCCACCCCGGGGTGATCGTATTCAGGACGCGAGCGGGGAGCCTCGGCTTCTGCGCACTGCACCGGCTCCGGACACGCCGGCCGCGATGACATGGATCGCAGCCAAAACCGACGCGATCGCAAGCACCGAGGTGCGTCCCTCGCTGTTTTGATGCACCGCCTCACGGACGTCGAGCACTGCGAAGGCTATTGCGAAGAGCAGGATCAGCATGAGTGCTTTCCTGTCTCGCCAGAGGAGCGCCGTCGCGGCGAGGGCCAGTGTCAGCACCGTGGCGATCGCCACGATGCCCGGCCGTTCCAGGTCCAGGCCGAAGATCCGCTCCGAGCCCTTTCCGGTTTCTACGTGTGGCGTTGATTCGGTTGCCTCCGTGCCAGTCTCGCCTGTCTTCTCTGTGTTCTTTTCGTTGGTAGTCGTGTGCCCGTGCTCCACGATCGACCCGGCGACGAACAGCGCGGCCGAGACGAACAGCAAGAGCGCGAGCGCGACCCTGATCGGATCACGTGTCATCGCGTCTCCTATCGGATTGAGGTCAACGCCGAACGCGCGCTCAAATCACGCGCAGAAATGGCGTCTGTGAAAGAACGGGTCGTTAGGCGGGGAGAGGTGGGGCTCGCTGTGCGCGTCCCAAGGCAGCAACGCGGGTTCGCGATAGACGTACCACGACTCGCGGCGGCCTCGGCGGTGCCGGCGTGCGACGACGCAGGTTCGGCGACCCGCGCCGGGCGAGAGTTTCGGCGATCTTTACCGCGACGGCGAACAGAAGTCTCGCGACCAAGAACGCCGCGACACCGAAGGGGATTTGAAGGGCGATGCCAAGTAGGAGCGAAGGATCAAGCGCGGCGTGCAGGCCGACGCCCTCGGCATGCGTCAATCGTTCAAGCATCTCCTGTACTGGCCAAGCTATGACCGGCAAGGCCAAGAAGAGCCAGGGTGACGCCGTGCGCGATACTCGGCTGCACATTCGTGACCGGATCAGAAAGACCGCGCCCGCGAGGACCAGCGTACCGATGAAAGCGATGAGCACTGGGACGGAAGATGTGTGTGCGCTCGCTCTCTCGGCCGCCTCTCGGGCAACCTCGCGAGCGGAGGAACCGATGAGGCGAGATCCGGCTGCGTGACCGGCGATCAGCCCGCCGGCCACGCTTGGCGCAGCCACCAGCCAAGGCAGACCCCGTCGACTCACACCATGATTATGACAGCGATGCACCTCGAGCCGCCCGATGCCCTAGGGCGATTTCTTTCAAGCAACCGAGGACCGGTTTACGATCGACGAATTTCCCAACAACGTGAGCCGTCGCCGTCCAACCCTACGTCGAGATAGCGCACAATGAGGGTGGCTAGGCTCGCGCCATGATCACAGCGTTTGGAGTCACCGCTCTCACTTTCATGATGGCGATGTATGCGCTCGAGCATCGCGGACCGAGATTCATCGTCGCCTTCGCGCTCGGATGCGCGCTGTCCAGCGCCTATGGCTTCCTCTCAGGGTCATGGCCATTCGGAGCAGTTGAGGCAGTCTGGTGCAGCATTGCGATCCGGCGCTTTCTCGTCGCACGCAAGAGCTCAGCGCAAAGCCGTGACGATTGAAAGATGAGATTCCACTGCGCGAGCGGATCAGGCTGGAACGCCTTCGCACAGCGCGTTGAGCAGGCCAAAGCGGTTCACACATAGTCCCTGCTTTCCGACCGTCCGGCTAGGGTCTCGTGTGCTGCGCTTTTCAAGCATCCGGCCTATCGCCACCTCGTTGTCCCCGCTATGCTGCGAGTGATCGGGGGATGCCATCGGTAACGAACTCGAGTTGTGGGGGAGCGCGGGGCGCGAGATTCGGTCTATCGACGCCGACCGCGTTACCATCGGAACCGACGCAACGAACGGCATAGCGGTCGAGGGCATCGGTGTTTCTCGCGTCCACGCGGTGATCGAGCGCTTCGGCGACATGTGGTGTGTTCGCGATCTCGGATCCCGCAACGGCACCTTCGTCAACGGCGAACGCGTCCTCGTTGAGCGCGCACTCAACACCGGCGACGAGATCCTGCTCGGCAGATTGCGCATCGTCTTCCGCGGACCGCCGCGCGCCGCGAACAAGACGCAAGCCCTCGCCGAGCCACCGTCGCTCACTCCGCGCGAGCGCGACGTCCTCGTCGCCCTCTGCCGCCCGCTCCTCAACGCCAGCGCGTTCACCGAACCTGCATCGATCAAAGCGATCGCCGAGGACCTGGTCGTGTCGGAGGCAGCCGTGAAACAGCACCTCGCGCACCTCTACGACAAGTTCGGTGTCCTCGAGGACGAGGAGCGCCGCCGCGTACGTCTCGCCAACGCAGCGGTGACGCTCGGCGCCGTCACGCTCGGGGACCTTCAGCCCAGATCGTAGACATGGGCGAGCTCATCGGGAACCGCTACGAGACGCTCGAGCCTCTCGGCAGCGGCAACGAGAGCACCGTCGTGCACGCGCTCGACCATCGTCACGATCGTCACGTCGTCCTGAAGATCCGTCCGGCTCCGCGCGGCGCGCATCGCGACGACCTGCTGAGAGAAGCGCGCGTCCTGCTCTCCCTCGAACCGCACCCCGGCTTGCCGCTCGTTCGCGAGGACTTCTTCGACGGCGACCGCTACATCGTCGTGATGGACTGGGTCGAAGGCATCGACCTCGGCCGGCTGCTGCGCGAGCGAGGAAGCCCCGGCGTGGCTCCGTCCACCGTTCTCCGGCACCTCGCGCAAGTTGCCGGCGCGCTCACGCATCTCCACGCGCACGACCCGCCCGTCGTGCATGGAGACGTCAAGCCGGCGAACATCGTCCTCACCCCGGCGGGACGAGTCGTCCTCGTCGATTTCGGCGTCGCGTCGTCCGCCGACCGGTCCGAGCGAATCGGCACGCAGGGATTCACCGCGCCGGAAGTCGCGGAGACCGGCGTTCGGACTCCCGCATCGGACGTGTACTCGCTCGCGATGACGGCGTTCACCCTCGTCACCGGTCACGATCACCAGGGGGGACCAGCGGTGTGGCCGCCGTCGGTGGATCCGGCGCGGGCGCGCGTCTTCGAGCGGGCGATCGCGCTCGGCACCGCTACGGATCCATCGCGCCGGCCCTCCTCCGCAGGCGAGTTCCTCGAATACCTGCGCGCGGGATGGGAGGCGGACCTCCCGGCCGGCGTCGTCACCTTCTGCATGAGCGACATCGAAGGATCGTCGCGACTCTGGGAAGCACACGCGCGAACGATGGCGGCCGCGCTGGTGCGTCACGAGGCCATCATTGCTCAAGCGGTCGAGTCACATCGCGGCACCGTCGTGCGCTCGATGGGTGAGGGCGACTCCTCGGTGTCCGTCTTCACGAGCGCGATCGACGCCGTGCCGGCTGCAGCCGCGATCGTGGAGATGACGGAGCAAGAAGAGTGGCCGGATGGTTTCGACCTTCGCGTGCGCGTGGGACTCCACACGGGCACCGCGGAACGCCGCGAAGGCGACTACTACGGCGCGGCCATCAACCGCGCCGGTCGTGTGCGCGCGCTCGCCGACGGAGGGCAAGTCTTCCTGTCTCACGTCACGGCCGATCTCGTGATGGATCATCTGGCCGACGGCTACAAGCTCGTCGACCTCGGCCCACACACGCTGCGCGGCATGAACGTCCGGGAGCGCATCTACGCGCTCTCCACACCGTCGGTCGCCGCGCCGCCGTCACCGAGCGAAAGTCCTTACCGCGGTCTCCTTGCGTTCGAGCCGGACGACGGCGCTTTGTATTTCGGCAGGGAGACCGTGATCGCCGACCT
This sequence comes from Actinomycetota bacterium, assembly GCA_020201525.1. GTDB lineage: Bacteria > Actinomycetota > AC-67 > AC-67 > AC-67 > JAIVGO01. The sequence continues at coordinate 21,313 of JAIVGO010000020.1, forward strand.
CGCATCGCGCGCGGCCGCCGGGCGGCATGTCGCCGTGGTCGGCGCTTCCGGAAGCGGCAAGTCGTCTCTGGTGCGCGCCGGCTTGATCCCGGCCGTCAGGCGCGGCGAGGTTGTCGGCCTGCGGACGGCCGCGCTGCTGCTGCCCGGCGCAGATCCGCTCCAGGCGTGGAGCGATCTCGTCTCCGAACGGCCGCCGTCCCCCGACCAACTCCTCGTGGTCGATCAATCCGAGGAATTGTTCACGCTGTGCACGGACCCCTCGGCGCGCGCGCGATTCGTGGAGCATCTTCTTTCTCACCCCGGAGCGGTCGTCCTGTGCCTACGCGCTGACTTCTACGGCCACCTCACGCAATTCGCGGACCTCGCAGCGACGGTATCGGCGAATCATGTGCTCCTCGGGCCCATGCGTCGCGAAGAGCTTCGCCGCGCGATCGAGGAGCCGGCGAAGCTCGCCGGATTGCGGTTGGAACATGGACTGGTCGAGCTAATCCTGCGCGACAGCGTGGACGAGCCCGGTGCGCTGCCGCTGATGTCGCACGCCTTGATGGAAACGTGGGCACGCCGTGACGGTCGCGAGCTTACCGTCCAGGGATATCACGAGGCCGGAGGCGTCGCCGATGCGATCGCGCGCACCGCCGACGACGTGTTCGAGGCGTGCTCCGCCACCGAGCGCGAGCTCCTGCGACGGATCTTCGTGCGACTGACCGAGCTCGGCGACGGCACCGAAGACACACGCCGCCGAGTGCTTCTCAGCGAGTTCCTCTCGGAAGAGGCAAGCCCGACCGCCGCTCTGCTCGAGACCCTGACGTCCGCGCGCCTGCTGGTGGTAGAGGGCGATACCGCCGAGGTCGCGCACGAAGCGCTGATCCGTCGCTGGCCCCGTCTGCGCGGGTGGCTGAACGACGATCGCGAGCAACTGAGGCTTCACCGGCATCTGACTCGGGCCGCTCACGCATGGGAGGCGATCGACCGCGATCCCGGAGAGCTGTATCGCGGAGCCCGTTTGGGCGCTGCCGTCGATTGGGCATCAGCCGCCGGCGCCGAGATGACGACCACAGAGCGGCGCTTCCTGGATGCAAGCCGAGCCGAGCAGGACCGCGAGATCCAAGCGAGCCACAGACGCAACCGGCGGCTGCGCGCTTTGCTCGCCGGTGTCGCCGCCGCGCTAGTCGTCGCGATCGTCGCCGGCTCGCTCGCATTCGCCGCACAAGGCAGGGCATCACGCGCGGCCGTCGTCGCTCAGTCGGGCAGGCTCGCGTCCCAATCGCGCGAAGCGGCCGTGAAGCATCCCGACCTAGGCTTGTTGCTCGCGCTGGAGGCCGGGCGCATCCGCTCGTCCATCGAGACGCGCAGCGCTCTTCTCGGCGCGCTCGAGCGCGGCGGGCGGATGTCGGGGCAGTTGCAGGGCTTGACCGCGCCGCCCTCGCAAGTGTCGTTCAGCCCCGACGGCAAGACGCTCGCCACGACTGGTCTTGACGGCACGACGATCTGGGACGTCGCGACGCGACGCGCCGCCGGTCACCCGCTGAGATCCGCGCAAGGTGGCTGGCAAGGATCGGCGTTCAGCCCCGACGGCAGGACGCTCGCCATCGGCGGCCAGCACGGCATCGTCGAGCTGTGGGACGTCGCTACTCGCACGGAACGAGGCCGGCTGTCGGCGGCTTTTGGTCGACATCGACGGCCCTTCCCGTCCGCGCGCCGTTCCCCGACGCAAGCGCGCCGGTCGGCCCGCAGAGGTTCACGCACGACGACCGAGCGATCGTCGGCATCGACGAGACCGGCTCGGTGTCGGTGTGGGATCTGCACACCGGCCGCCGCCTCGGCGATCCTTTGTCTCCGGGGGAAGCCTCGGTCGTGAGCCTCGACGTCTCGCCGGACGACCGCTTGATCGCCGCGGGACTCGACTCAGGGGTGATCCTCATCTGGGATCGCGCGACCGGCGCGCGCTTCGGCTCCGCGTTGAGCGCCGACGTTACCCCCGTGTGGGACGTCGCGTTCAGTCCCGATGGACTTTCCCTTGCGAGCGCGGCCGACCGCAGCGCAGTCCTGTGGGACTTGAGCGGACGGCACGCGCTCGGCTCACCGATCGGAGCCACCGGCGACGTCGCCACGGACGTGGCGTTCCGCCCCGACGGAGCGCGGCTCGCGATCGGTCATTACGACGGATCGATCGGGATCGTCGATGTCGCATCGAGGAAGGAGATCGCGCGCATCGCCGGCCGATCGATCGTGTACGCCGTGCGGTACAGCCCCGACGGCAGCCTCATCGCAGCGGGATCGAGCGACGGGAAGGTTCGCTTCTGGGACGCCGAGACTCGCGCGCCCCGAGGCGCGCCGCTGGACGTGGGTGCGGCGTTCGTGTGGCAGATCGCGTTCAGCCCCGACGGGAGAACGCTCGCGGTCGCCGTCGATCCGAACGGCCCGCGCAACATCTATGTCCCGGACCGCCAGGGAGAGGCGCAGTTGTGGGACGTAGCGACGAGACGGCGCGTCGGCAAGGCGATGATCCCGGGAAAGCATTCGATCCTTAGCCTGGCGTTCAGTCCCGACGGCAGCATCCTCGCGACGGGGAGCCTCGAAGAGAGGCTCCGGCTCTGGACCGTCGCCGATCAAGAACCGTTCGGGTCGCCGGTGGACGTCAAGGACGACGGCGTTGCCGCGATCGCCTTCTCGCGCGACGGCGCGCGCGTCGCAGCCGCCGGAGCCGGTGCGGTCCGCATCTACGACGCCAAGACGCAACGACTCGCAGTCCCGCCGTTGCTCGGGCACAGCGATGCCGTCCTCGGCGCAGCGTTCGCCTCCAACGGCAGGTTCCTGGCCACGACTTCGTCCGGGTCCACGCGGCTCTGGGATCCCGCGACGGGGCTCGCGTACGGCGACAGCCTCGACGCGAGCCCCGAGCCGGGCTCGCTGCGAACCGAAGTCGACGTTCCACTGTTCCTTCCGGTGCGCAATGCGTTCAGCCCCGACGGTCGGTACCTGGTCACCGGCGGAGTCGAGACACGCGCGATGATCTGGGACCTGGAGCCTGCGACGTGGCGCCCGCGCGCCTGCGCGCTCGCCGGCCGGAACCTCACCAAAGAGGAGTGGGCTCTGTACCTTCCGGCCGGGACCCCCTATCGCGCGACCTGCCCGGTGTGAAAGGCCTTTCCTGCCGGTCATAAAGTCTTACGGTTCCGATAGCAAAGGCTGGGCGGCTCGGTGATTCCGCCGGGGACCGCGGGGAGCGCATCCTTTTGTCGAGAGCTCGATCGAGCTCCGACCGAAGGAGGAGTAATGAAGAGTCGAGTCGTCACAGCAGCAGCGCTCACCGTTGTCGCGCTGATCGCCGGAGCCGCTCCGGCGCTCGCGGCAGGTAGCGACAAGCAAGTGATCACCCTGACGTGTGGGCAAAGCTCGTACGAGGCGACGATCTGGGGCAACGGGGAATGGACCCCCGCGCGCGACAACGCCAGCTCGATCGTGTTCCATCCGACGTATTTCGGCGAAGCGACGCACACGTTCTATCCGAGCGACGGCAGCGCTCCGGTTTCGCGCACGAGTCCGGCGAAGGAGTTCAAGACTCAGCCGTCCACGACCAACCCGACCTTCTCGTGCACGTTCCGTGCCGAGTTCGTCGCTTCGGACGGAACGTACGTCGACGAAGGTCCGGTTGACGGTTACATGTCCGGCGCGGCCAAGCACTGATCGATTCATGTCTGTTGACGAAGGAAGCTGGTGAGAGGGAGATGCAATAAAGACGAGCCGCTTTCCTCGTGTTCATGCTTTGTGTGGGCGTCGGTGCCCCGCTCCGGGCGCGAACCGCCAAGTCAAGCCGATCATCGTCCGGATCCTGGAGAGAGCTGAAGTCCATATGCGAGTCGGCACGAGGTTGCCGTCCGCACAACAAAGCGATGTGAGATGGAGGGCGTGCACATGAAACGGATTTTCGCACTGGTCAGCGCAACCTGCTTAGCAATGTTGGGGTTCGTGAGCACCGCGAGGCCCGCGCATGCAACGTTCGCGGGCTCCAATGGACGGATCGCATTTAACCGGTTCAACCCGGCGATCGACGAGTTCTCGATCTATGCAGCGAACCCCGACGGCTCTGGTGAGGTCGTATTGACGGCGATACCGAGCGGCAGTCCGGACTGGTCTCCGGGCGGCACGAGGATCGCGTTCGACTATCTGGTGTTCTGCAATGACACCGATTGCGAGATCGACATCGGCACGATGAACCCCGACGGTACCGGGTTCACGCAACTCACGTCGGGCTCGGGTTTCCGCGTCACGCCGACGTGGTCGCCCGACGGTTCGAAGATCGCCTTCGACAACAACGGCGCAATCGCCATCATGGATGCCGCCTACGGCGCAAACGTCTCGGCGTCACGACGAACCCGTACGTCGAGGACCGAGCCCCGACGTGGTCCCCCGACGGACAATGGGTCGCCTTCATCCGGGTCCGCCACGCGAAGAATCGCGAGGAGACGGCTCTGTTTCGCGTCCACCCCGACGGAACTGGGGAACAGCGTCTCACGGCATGGGGCATGAACGCCGACGATCCGGACTGGTCCCCGGACGGGCAGCTGATCGCCTTCAGCGGAAAGGGAGCCGTCGCTGCGCCGTCCAGCATCTGGACGATCCGTCCCGACGGATCGGATCCGACTCCCGTGGTGAGGACGACGGCCAGCGCCGATTTTCACCAGCCGACGTTCTCGCCCGACGGAACCAAACTGATGTTTCAGGGATGGCTGGAAGGCAAGTCGCCGATTCCTCCTCACCCGCCGCGAATTCGAGCGCTTTGGGTCGCGAACGCGGACGGCACGGATCTTCATCACGTCGCGGTGCCCGGGGACGACATCCAAGGCCCGACTGGGGAGCCGCGGCTCTTACGAACGCATGGAGACGAATACCGTCGTCCTTGAGGAAAGAGAGGCCGGTCATGTTGGGAACGAGACTCACGTCGCGATAAGACGCAATGCCTTTGTCCATCGCTCTCCTTGCGACTGCGACGCCAAGCACTGACAGGGGGACCTGACGCGCACAACGATCTCGAGATCGCTCGGAGCCACATCGCTGGTGTTCCTACAACCCTCGCCCTGCCGGCTGGCATCTTCGAGGGATCCGGCTCTGGTACGAGTGAAGATCTTCCCCAGGGAGAAGTGCCAGAATAGGCGCCGTGGAATCTACTGATGCCGGTCTCCCGCTTCGCGAGGAACGCAAAGTAATTTCTGCCCTGTTTGCCGACCTCGTCGGATCAACGACCCTAGCCGAGCAGCTCGACCCAGAGGACGGCAAGGCGATCGTAGACGAGGCAATCGCGCGCATCATCCATATCGTCGAGAGTCTCGGCGGGACGGTGAAGGACATCGCCGGTGATGGCGTGCTCGCTCTTTTCGGTGCTCCGGTCGCGCACGAGGACGATGCCGAGCGCGCGGTGAGGGCGGGGCTCGAAGTCGTGCGTGAGATCGAGGGCTACGCGACGGAAGTGAGGCAGTCGTGGGACCTCGAAGGTTTCGGGGTGCGGCTCGGGATCGACACGGGTCCGGTCGTGCTCGGAGCCGTGGGGACCGGTCGGAAGGTAGAGCTCGGTGCCTACGGTGACACGGTGAATGTAGCCGCACGGTTGCAAGGAGCTGCTCAACCCGGTGCTGTGCTGGTCACGGAGGTGACCCGGCGCTCGGTGCAAGACATATTTGACTGGAGTGATCCGGCCCAGCTTTCTCTGAAAGGGAAAGCTGGGCCCGTGATCGCTTACGAAGCGAGAGCAGTGCGCGCGGGCGCTCTCCGTGAACGCACGGCTCGGACCCCCTTCGTTGGACGGGCTCAAGAGCTCACCGCCGCGCAACGAGTCGTAGCAGATGTAACCGACGGCGGAGGCCGTCTGCTGTTCATTACGGGGGACGCGGGCATTGGGAAGAGCAGGCTCCTCGCTGAGATCCGTGAGGCGGCCGAACGCTCCGCGGCGGAGCGGACGCCGACCTGGCTCGAAGGGCGATGTGTCTCGTACGGCGACTCGATGCCGTACCTGCCGTTCCGCGATTTGTTTCGCGGATGGCTGCGGCTTGCCGTCGATGAACCGGAAGCTCGCGCCCGGATCACGCTTCGCCGGCGCTTATCGCAGCTGTTCGGAGAGCGGCTGCTCGAGATCTATCCGTATCTCGGTGGTTTGCTCGGCGTGTCGCTCGAACCGGATGCGGCAGAGCGTCTCGCCGCGTTGTCGCCGGAGGCGCTGCAGTACCGGACCTTCGAAGTGGTCGGCGCGCTCTTCGAACGTCTCGCCCAAGATGCTCCGCTGATCGTTGCCCTGGAGGATGTGCACTGGGCTGATCCGACGTCGCTGATGTTGCTGGAGCGCTTGCTCCCGATAACCGAGCAGGCCGCCCTGCTCCTCGTGATCACGCACCGCGGCGAGCGCGATCACCCCTCCTGGCGATTGAAGGAAGACGCCACGCGCGAGTTCCCTCACCGCACTACGGAGATCCCTCTCGACACGCTGAGCGGAGACGCGAATCGCGAGCTCCTACGAGCATTGGTCGCCGGCGCGGAGCTTCCTTCGCAACTGGTGGACCGCCTGCTTTCTGACGCGGAAGGCAATCCGTTTTACATGGAGGAGCTTGTGCGGTCGCTGATCGACGCCGACGCTCTTGTCCCGAATGATGGCAGCTGGCGGTTCGATCACGAGGTTACTCTCGACATCCCCCCGACGATCGAACGCGTCGTCGTCGCGCGCATCGACCGACTGAGCTCTCCTTATCGCGATGTAGTGACTGCGGCGGCCGTCTTGGGACGACAGTTCAGCTTGCCGTTGCTCGAAGGGGTCGCAGTCGATCCCGCCGCCGTACCTGGTGCGCTGCGCGAACTGATGCGCCTCGACCTTATTCGGGAAGGGCGACGCTGGCCTCAGCCGGAGTACCGATTCAAACACGCGCTGATCCAAGAAGCGGCGTACAAAGGGATCCTGTCCAGCAAGCGGACGAGGCTGCATCGTAAGGCCGCGGAGTGGCTCGAACGGAACAACGAAGGCTCCGAAGACGACGCGGCCGGGCTGCTCGCGTTCCACTGGCTGCACGCTGCCGACGAAGACAAGGCCATCAGGTACCTGCTGCGCGCAGGCGATAAGGCACGCCTGGAGTATGCGCTTGACGAAGCGATCGAGCATTACCGCGCGCTTCTCCCACTAATGGAGAGGCGGGGCGAGAAGCGCCAGGTTGCGCTCGTCTTATTCAAGCTCGCCCTCGCATTGCACACATCGTTGCGATTCGGGGAGGCGAACGACGTCTATCAGCGAGCCTTCGGGTATTGGGAGCCGCCCATCTCTGCATCCCAAGCGACGGCATCGTTGCGTCTCGCGAGCAGCTTCCTGCCGAACGATCCCGATCCGAAGTCTGCGATCGCGTGGCCGAATATCCAGCTCTGCATGCAACTGTTCGACCGGCTCGTAGAAGCGTGGCCGGAACGCACGATCGTACCGTCTCTTGCCGAGCGGTGGGACATCTCTTCGGACGGCTTGCGATACGTCTTTCATCTTCGAGAGGGCTTGCGCTGGTCCGACGGACACCCGCTGACTGCGGACGACGTCGAATTCGGGATCAAGCGTGTGCTCGACCCGCGCAGTCCCGGATCCTCAGTGGCGATCTACTTCGTGCTCGAGAACGGTCAAGATTACTATCTGGGTCACAACACCGACGCCGATCGGATCGGTGTTCGCGCCCTCGACGACCGCACCGTTGAATTCCGCTTGGTAGCGCCGGCACCCTACTTTATGAGCGTTATGAACCGTCCGGACGGCGGACCCCAGCCCCGCCACACGATCGAGCGCGAGGGCCCCGGATGGACGGATCCGGCGCACCAAGTTGTGAGCGGCGCATTCCGCATCCTCGAACAAGAGAGCGAACAGTTGGTGCTGGAGCGGCGCGAAGTTGTGCAGGGATCGCATTCGGGAAACGTCGCGCGCGTCGAGTTCATGCAATCTAGCGTGAATAGTGGACTGGTTCCGTTCGATGCAGACGAGCTTGATATCGTCACGGTGCGCTATACGCCTCGCCTGGCCGACCTCGACGCGGAGATTCGAGACGAAGCGTTGATGGGGCCTGCCGGGTGGACGTGGTACGTGGAGTTCGATAACCGTACCCCTCACGGCGCCGATCCGTTGGTTCGCAGCGCACTGGCACATGCGATCGATCGGAGCGCACTGGCGAGCATGCTCCCGCCAAACTTGATCGTGGCCACCGGAGGGATCGTCCCCCCCGCGTTGCAAGGTCACACGCCCGACATCGCGCCACGCTACGATCCCGACCTCGCGCGCGATCTCTTCGACCGGTCCGGGTTTCGCGGGCCCTTCCAGATAGCCATCGCGGAGGATTGGTCGAAGCCTGTGGCGGCAGTCATCTCTTCGTGGAGGGACG
>JAIVGO010000021.1 GCA_020201525.1 Actinomycetota bacterium
TCGTACGGGCCGGCGTTGAACATGGCGGCGAGCGGCGGCAAGGCACGGCCGATGGTGTGGACGAACGTGACGCGGTGCAGAACGCCCCAGCGCCACGCGCCGGTGTCCTCGCCGAAGCGCGCGACGGCGTTGCGCCACGCGGCCTCGAGCGATTCGTCGATCAGCGTGGTTTTTCGCGCATGGGTTCTCAAGTGGTCGATGGTCGCCTCGGTTGAAAACGTCGCCACCCACGACTTGCTCGTGTGATAGAAGTCGAAGAGCTCGGGCCCGAGCTCTTCTTTGAAAAGAAGCTTGGCGAGCTCATCGAGCCACAGTCCGAACAGCGCCGCGGGCGCGGAACCCGCGTCCATGCGCCGGTCCCATTCGGCGAGCATCTTGTGCGCCGCTCGTGCGTGGCCCGTCGTCTTCGCGCCGGTCAGCAGCGGAATCAGCTCGTCGGCAATTCCCGAGTGGGTGTCGGCTTGCAGCGCCGCGAGGTCGTCCGGCGAATGCTTCTCTTTGCCCGAAAGCACGTCGGAGATGCGACGAATACGGTGCGCCGGCTCCCAGTCGTTCGTGAGGTAGTGCGGATAGTCGAGATCGACGACGCGGTTGTTGGCCGTCGCCAGGAAACCGTGGTCCGGGTCGAATGCGAACGGAAGCTCTGCCGGATCGAGTGTGCCGGCCCATTCGTACGATGGCTCCCATCCGGGCAGTGGCGCAACCCCCGCGCCTTTCTTGCGAATGGGAATGGTGCCGGTGAATTGGTAGCCGATGTGCCCGTCGACGTCGGCGTAGACCATGTTCTGGCCACTCGCCGGCCAGTTGAATGCGGCCGCCCGAAAGCTTTCCCAGTCGTGCGCCTCGTTCAGCGCCTCCACCGGCGCGAAGCTGGTCGGTGCATCTGCGTGAACCCATCGCAGCGCCAGTGGTGCGCCGATCGCGTCGGCGCGTGTTTGCGGATCCGTCGCGCCGACCAGCAGGTCGGTCAAGATGGGTCCGTGGCGCGTGACGCGTACTTCATGGACGCGCGGCGCGGCCTCGTTGCGAACGTTGACATGCTCCTCGATGATTTGGACGGGAACGTTCTTGCCGTCGTATTCAACGGTGCGCCCGTCCTCGGACAGTCGTTCCAGGTAGAGATCGGATACGTCGGCCCCCGTGTTCGTGAATCCCCACGCAACCCGGTCGTTGTGCCCGATGATGATGCCCGGCAGCCCCGGCAGGGAGACACCGGTGACATTGAGATCGGGGCAGCGTAAATGCATCTCCATCCAAATCGCGGGCATTTGCACGAGTAAGTGCGGATCGTTGCACAGCAACGGCATGCCGGTCGTTGTCCGTCGTCCGGACAGGACCCAGTTGTTCGAGCCGGCGCCGTGAATCCCCGCGCCGCCCCGTCGGGCCGTGGCGAGGATCTCTGCGATGGCCCCTCGGTCGTTCCGGTTCGGCGGTACGGCTGCCGGCGGCGTGAAGCCCATGAACGGTGCGAGCGCCATCGTTCGCTCGGGACCGAGCTCGCTCGCGATTTGGAAGCGCAGGAGCTCGACGGACCAGTTCAGTGAAAGGCCGAACGTCACGAGTAACGAGAAGGCAACGGCTCGCTCGATCGCTCCCTCGAGGTCGAGCATCTCCGGCTCGGCTGCCAAAATTTGATACTCGACCGGCGACGGCAGGCTGCGAGCCCCGGCCGTGAACCCCGCGAAGTACGACCGCGAGATCCCGCGCGAGCGATCGTCGAGCGCGGCCGCCTTTTCTTTCGCGAGGCGTGCGAGCCCAATGGTGCGAAAGAAGCGATCGAGGCCCCATCCGGGCTCGCCGACGAGCTCGGAAAGCCGGCCTTGCGCAATCCGCGACGTGAATTCGATTTGCCACAGCCGCTCCGTCGCGTGGAGATACCCTTGCGCGGCATACAGCGTCTCACGATCGGGTGCGGCGACATGCGGTACGCCCCATTGGTCGGTGGTGATCGTGACTTCGCCGGGAAATCCTTCGAGCGCGATAGTTCCGTCGATAGGACGCACGCCGGCGGCCGCCGATTCCTTGAGAGCTGCGACCCACTCTTCCATCGTCGCGTAGCGTAGCCCTGTGCCGCGACGAAGAGCCAAACGAGTTGAGCGAACACCGCGGCGTGGGAGACAATCGGACGATGCGAGCCGACTTGCACACGCACGCGCTGTCGTCGTCGCGAGATTCCCGCATGACGGTCGCCGTGCTCGCGGAGGCCGCGTCGGCGGCCGGCTTGGAAGCGATCGCGATTACCGATCATCTGCCCGGAACGGACTTTGCTGCGGCGGAGCGCGAGTGCTCGGAACGCGGCATTACGCTCATTCCCGGGCGCGAGGTCGGTTGTGCACTCGGGCACGTACTCGTCTTCTCGACGGATCGCGGTTGGCTCGCCGCGTTGCCGCCCGTCGTGGAGCTGCCGCTCGTCGGTGACCGAAATGGTCCCGTCGCATTCGTGTGGGCGCATCCGGCCGGCTGGCGCGTCGGCGGCGCGATGGCGCCACCAGAACCATCCCGCGGCGCGTCGTTCATGCACGGGATCGAGATGCTGAACGGCGAGCGGCTGTGGCAAGACCGCGGCGTGGAGATCGCGCGAAGCTTGTGCGACGAGCTGGGATTGGCTGCATGCGGCGGGTCCGACGCGCATGACGCCGGGTCGGTCGGCCGGTGTCTCACAGAGGCACCGGAGGCTTCGGACGCACTATCCTTCATCGAAGCGCTCATGGCAGGAGCGGTGCGACCCGTCCTGTCGAAGCGGTGGGCCGCGGCGAACAACATTGACTATCAACGGGCCGATCTGATCGGCAGTCTCGAATAGGAAGGAGTCATCGATGGAAGCTCGCTGGCTGAAGAGCTATCCGCCCGGCGTTCCGGAGACGATTTCGATCCCTGAGGTGCCGCTCACGAAGCTGCTGGACGACACGGCGCAGCAATTCCCCGGTAATCCCGCGGTGGACTTCGAAGGATCGCGGATGACGTATCGCCAATTGAAGTCGAGCGTCGACCGCTTTGCGTCTGCTCTCGCGAAGCTCGGCGTCGGCAAGGGAACGCGCGTCGGATTCATTCTCCCGAACCTTCCGCAAAACGTGATCGCGTATTACGCGACATTGCGTTTGGGCGGGGTCGTCGTCGAAAACAATCCGCAATACACCGAGCGCGAGCTGACGCATCAACTCGAAGACGCCGGCGTCGAGGTGCTCATCACGCTCGACCTCATGTACGACAACGTCAGGAAGGTGCGCGCGCATCTTCCGAAGTTGCGCCACGTGATCGTGACGACCGTGTTCGACGGGTTGAGCGGACTGAAGGCCGTTCTCGGACCGATTCTCAAGAAGAACATGACGGCGGCGATCCCCGCGGGCGAAAAGATTTTGAAATGGAAGGACGTTTTGAGGTCCGGATCGGGTTCCGTGACGCAAGCGCCGATCGATGCGAAGAAGGATTTGGCCTTGCTTCAGTACACCGGTGGAACAACCGGCGTCTCCAAAGGCGTCATGCTGACTCACTACAACCTCGTTGCGAATGCGATGCAGGGACGGGCGTGGTTTTCGGGAGCAGAGCCCGGCAAGGAGACGGTGATGTGCGCGCTGCCGATTTTCCATTCGTACGGCCAGACCGTCTGCATGAACATCGGCATCGCCCTCGGCGGGTTGCTCGTGATGGTGCCGAACCCCCGCGACATGGGGCACTTGCTGAAGACGATTCAGCGCACGAAACCGACGCTCTTTCCCGGTGTGCCGACGCTGTACATCAACTTGCTCGCGCATCCGGACGCAAAGAACACCGATCTGAACTCGATCAAATACTGCATGTCGGGCGCTGCGCCCCTGCCGCTGGAAGTGCAGGAGCAGTTCGAAAAGGTTACCGGCGGTGTTCTGGTCGAGGGGTACGGCCTCTCGGAGACAGCGCCGATCTCGCATTCCAACCCGCTCGGCGGAAAGCGCAAGACCGGGACGATCGGATTGCCCGTCCCCAACACCGAGTGCAGGCTCGTCGACGTCGACGATCCTGCAAAAGAAGTCGAGGCGCCCGGTCCCGGGGAGCTCTGTATCAAAGGGCCACAAGTCATGCAGGGATATTGGAACCGTCCCGACGAGACGGAAGAGGTCCTGCGCGACGGTTGGCTGTACACGGGCGACATCGCCGAGATGGACGAAGACGGCTTCTTCAAGATCGTCGATCGCAAGAAAGACATGATCCTCGTCGGCGGCTTCAACGTCTACCCGCGCGACGTCGAAGAGGTTCTGTATCAGCATCCGAAGATTCTCGAATGCGCGGTAGTCGGACTCCGCGGCGGCAAGTCCGGCGAGCAGGTGAAGGCGTTTATCGTCTTGAAGCCCGGCGAAAGTGCGACGGAAAAAGAGATCGAGGAGTTTTGCCGCGAGCGCCTCACGGCGTACAAGGTTCCGAAGCTGTACGAGTTTCGCCCCGATCTCCCGAAGACGATGGTCGGCAAGGTCCTGCGCCGGATGCTCGTCGAGGAAGAAAAGGCCAAAGCGGCTAAGGCATGACGTCCGAGATCCGCCGGCTACACCTCGGTCACTTCACCGCGCCGGCAACGAACCCGCTCGCCGGCCAGCGGGTCGTGGTCACCGCCTTTCTCATCAAGCATCCGGACGGCTTGTTTCTGCTCGACACCGGCATCGGCACCGGCAACGACGAAGCGGAAAAGATGTACAAGCCGGTGCGTTGGAACTTACGCACACAACTTTCGAAGGCCGGCGTCGCGCCCGATGATGTTCGAACCGTCGCGAATTGTCATCTGCATTTCGATCATGCCGGCGGCAACTTTCTCTTTCCGGGCACGCCTATTTTCGCGCAGGCGCGTGAGCACGCGCTGGCGCACGAACCGGACTACACGATTCCGGGCCCCGTGTGTGACTTTGACGACGCTCGGTTCGAGCTTCTAAGCGGCGAAGCCGAACCCGTCCCCGGAATTCGCATCATTCCGACACCGGGACATACCGATGGACATCAGTCGCTCGTCGTCGATACAGCGAAGGGCCGCATCGTACTGGCAGGCCAGGCATTCAACTTCGCGAACGAGTACGCGGCCGCGCGTTACGCCTTGAGCCTGGCGCGGGCCGGGAGCGACGCGCCGGGTTATCCAAGCTGGGTCGCTCGCTTCGACGAGTTCGATCCGGTGAAGGTGCTGTTTGCGCACGACTATGCGATCTGGGAGCGCACCCCGGATGTCGACGCGCCGCCCGCTGTGCCGGCGGTAGGCTGAGACCATGAGCGCGCGGATTCTCATCATCGATAACTACGATTCGTTCACGTACAACCTGATGCAGGAGCTCGCAGAGCTCGGCGGCTCGCCCACCGTCGTACGCAACGATGCGTGGACGATGGAGCAGGTACGCGAGTTTGCGGCGGACGGCATCGTCATCTCGCCCGGTCCGGGAACGCCGGAGAAACCGAGCGATGTTGGGATTTCCAACGAGGTGATTCGGGAGCTCGGCCCGACCACGCCGCTGCTCGGCGTGTGCCTCGGCCATCAATGCATCGGGTACGTGTACGGGGGCCGGATTGTACGCGCACCGTCGTTGTTGCACGGCAAGGTTTCTCCGATCTATCACCGCGGCGAAGGCGTGCTCGACGGGTTGCCGATTCCCTTCGAGGCGACGCGCTACCACTCGCTGATCGTCGAGCGTGGATCTCTGCCGCACGAGCTGAAGGTCACGGCGGAAACGGCCGACGAGATCGTGATGGCGGTGCGGCACCGGCAACATCCAGTCGAAGGCGTGCAGTTCCATCCCGAAAGTGTGCTCACGACGGAAGGAATGCGCATACTGAAGAACTTCCTCGACCGCTGCGTGCCGGCAACGGTCTGACGGGCCTTCGTTTAGGGGAATTGCATCCGGCGTCGTTCGCTCGGCGCCAGCGCCGCTTGCGCCGACGGAGTCGGCGTCGGCGATGGTGTTGACGACGTGGGGTTGGCAGTCGGCGACTCCGTCGGCTGGCCGACGTCTTGAGCGATCACGATCGCGACGGTCGAGCCGTAGTCGACGGTCTTCCCCCCTTCGGGAGACTGGCGGCACACACGGCCGGCGGGATACGCACAGTTCGGGCCGATGTCTTCTCGCCGCGGATCCACTTTGAAGCCGCGTGCTTCGAGCCGGTCTTTCGCGACGGATTTCTCGTTGCCGATCACGTCCGGCACGATCGCAGTCTGCTTGCCGCTCGAGAGCACGATGTTCACCGGGCGATCCGGTTTGACGCGGGAATCCGGCGACGGGTCTTGGCGGATGATCGAACCTTTTTTCACCGTCGCAGACGGCTCTTGCGTGACTTGCCCGAGTGTCAGTGCGCTCGCGGCCAGCAGAGTCTCCGCCTCCTGTCTGGTTTTTCCTATGAGGTTCGGCACGACGGCGAGCTGCGGGCCGGTCGACACGATGAGCGTGACGGTCGAGCCCTTTTCGACTTTCGCCGGTGGCTTCGGGTTTTGATCGGCGACGATGCCGGCATCGAACTCATCCGACGGCGCGGTTGTCGTGTGTACCTCCAGTCCAACGCGTTTGAGCGCGGCCGTCGCAGCTTCGAGCTTTTGCCCGATGACGTCGGGCACACCTACTGATTCGACTTTTTTTCCGCCGCCGAGAACTGCCCACAGGAGAACGCCGATGATCGCGAGGCCGAGCAAGACCAGCAACACAATGCCGAGCGCGCGACGTCCTTCTTTTAGCGGCGGCGGAACCGGCCGTGACATGAGGACCGTTTCCTCGGACACCGGCGACACGATTCCCGTCGTTTCGATCGGCGGCATCAGGATCGGCGTCGCCTCGACGGGCCTGCCTTGCAGCGCGCGTTGCAGGTCGGCTCGCATTTCTTGCGCCGACTGGTACCGGTTATCAGGATTCTTTGCCAGCGCTTTCATCGTGATTGCTTCCAGCGCGGGTGGAACGTCGGGGTTCAAGCGCGACGGGGGCACCGGATCTTCCTTCACGTGCTTGTACGCGATCGCGACCGCGGACGCTCCGGTGAAGGGGACTTGCCGCGTGAGCATCTCGTACAAGACCACCCCGAGCGAGTAGATGTCGCTCCTCTGATCCACCGGCGCAGCTTGTGCCTGTTCGGGCGAGAAATACTGCGCGGTCCCGAGTACCGCTGCGGTTTGGGTGACGGTGTCTCCCGTCATCGCACGAGCGATACCGAAGTCGGTCACCTTCACGCTGCCGGTCTTCGTCATCATGATGTTCGCCGGCTTCACGTCTCGGTGAACGATCCCGTGCTGGTGCGCATACGACAGGGCGGCGCACACGTCGGCGGCGATTTCGGCGGCTCGTTCAGGAAGCAGCGGTCCTTCCTCGCGGATCACGTCCCGGAGCGTTCGCCCCTCGATGTATTCCATAACGATGTAGTGGGTGCCGTTGTCTGATCCGGTGTCGTAGACGCCGACGATCTGCGGATGGTTGAGCGCGGCGGCAGATTGCGCTTCGCGGCGAAAACGCGCGATGAACGACGGATCCCCGGAAAACTGGTTCAGGAGCGTCTTCACCGCGATCGTCCGCCCGAGCACGCGGTCACGGCCGATGTGAACATCGGCCATGCCGCCGGCTCCGAGCTTGTCGTTCAGCTCGTACCGGTCTGCCAGGACGCGCTGGCCATCAGCCATCAGTCGTGTCCGCCCTTCCCTCTCTTCTTCTTTGCGGGTGGAGCCTTATCGACAACGATATCGACCTTCTCGCCGCGGGACTGGAACGTCCCGGCGTTAGGCGACTGGTCGATAACCGTTCCCGTCGCCTTCTCGGATTCTGCGAACGAGACGTCACCCAGGGCAAGACCGGCCCGCGTGAGCGCCGATTGCGCCTCGTCGATCGTCATTCCGTCGAGATCCGGGATCTTGCAACATTCCGGCGGACCGAGCGACAGAACGAGAGGAATCGTCGTATGAGATTTCACAACGGTGCCGGCGGCGATGGTCTGGCTGAGGACGGTGCCAGGGCGCGCGCCGTTCTGCACGCGTCGTGTGACGCGAACCTCCAAGTGGTTCTTCTCCGCCAGCTTTTGTGCGTCGGCGTACGCGAGCCGATCGAATGTGGGGACGTGGACGCGCGCCGGTGTGCGAGAGCGGAACATCGCTCCGACGGCAAGCACGGCGAGGACCGCCGCGAGAATGAACAGACCCGCTCGTACTGCCTTGCGCGCGAAAAGCGGCTTGTGAGTTCTCTGATTGCGTTCCGCCTGTGGCCGCAACTGAGTCGTCGCGCCCGCGTCGAGTTGCGTCGTCGCATCTGCCGGCAGCGCAGCGGCGGGCAAGATCATCGTTCCGTCCATCTTGGCGGCGGGCTCCGGCTTTGCCGGCGGCCTTCCGGTCGCTGCGGTATCGATGGCGGCGCGCATCTCCATCGCGGTCGCGTAGCGGTCGACGGGATTGCGCTCGAGGGCGCGCATGATCGCGGCTTCCATCGCCGGCGAAAGATCCTTGCGCCATGCCCGTGGCGAAATCGGGTCCTTCGAGAGACGGCTCATTGCGATCGCAACGGGCGTCTCGCCTTCGAACGGGCGCTTGCCCGTGAGCATCTCATAGAGAATGACGCCGGTTGCGTACAAGTCACCGGGCGGTGCTGCGCCGCCGCCGTGCAGCTGCTCGGGCGCGACGTAGTGAACGCTGCCGAGGACGGTGCCGGTTTCGGTGAGCGTGGATTCACCGAGCGCTCGTGCAATCCCGAAGTCCGTGACTTTCGCCCGGCCGTCGGCACCGATCATCACGTTGGGCGGCTTCACATCGCGGTGAACGACTCCGGTTGCGTGGGCAGCATCGAGCGCGTCCAGCACTTGATCGATCAGCGTCACGGCCTCCGTCACGTCCATCGGCGCCTTCTCGGCAATGCAATCTGCAAGCGTCTGGCCTTCGACCAGCTCCATGACGATTCCGGGCGCGTCGGCTTCTTCGACGTAGTCGTACACGTTCGCCATGTTCGGATGAGACAGCGAAGCCGCCGCGCGCGCCTCGCGACGAAAGCGTTCGGCGACGAGAGGATCGGCGCTCAGCGAGCGTCGCAAGATCTTCACGGCCACGGGCCGGTCGAGCAGCTCGTCGTGCGCACGCCACACCTCGCCCATACCGCCTTCGGCGAGCAGTTCGTCCAGGCGATAGCGCTTACCGATGAGCGCAGCTTCTTTCACTTCGCGCCTCCGTGGCGGACCCAATACTCGATGAGCGCTCGAGCGATGGGCGCGGATACTTTTCCGCCGGTTGCTTCGTTCCCCAAGTCGCCGCCGTGCTCCACGATGACCGCGACTGCGATATGAGGAGCGAACGCAATGAACCACGTGTGCGGGAACTCCGATTCGACGCCGGTTTGCGCTGTGCCGGTCTTTCCACCGACTTCGACCCCGGGTATCTGCGCGTTCGTACCGGTGCCGGTCTTCACGACGTTGATCATCATTTGCTTGAGCGTAGACGCCGTTTCCCGCGAGAAGATCGGGCGGCTGAGTGACGGCTTGAACGTCTTCAAGATGGCGCCGTTGAAGTCTTGGACTTCTTTCACCAGCATCGGTCGCGGAACGCGCCCCCCGTTTGCAACGGTTGCCGCGACGATCGCCATCTCCAGCGGTGTGACGCGTACACCGAACTGTCCGATTCCGGTCAGGGCAGTCTGGGGCTTGTCGAGGACGGGCTGTGCGCATCCCCCCGAGGGGTTCGCGACGACGCAACTTTGCACGAGTGGAACGTCGAAGCCGAGATCGCGGTCGAGCCCGAACTTCTCGGCCATGCCGATGACCGCAGCCGCGCCGATCTTCAACGCGGTTTGCGCGAACGTCGAGTTGCACGACACACGCAGGCCGTCGGCAAGCGAGATGGTTGCGCCTCCACGGCACGCGCCGCCGCCGAAGTTTTTCAATGTGCGCGTGGTATCCGGCAGATGAAAGCCGCTCGACGGGTTCGGGAAGCGCGTCGACGGCTTAAGTCCGGCTTCCAGCGCTGCCGCGGCGATGATCGGCTTGAACGTCGATCCCGGGGGGTACCGCTCTTGCGTTGCACGCGGGATCAGCGGCCTGCTCGAATTTTTGTTCAGCCGTTCCCACGCTTCGCGCATCGACGACCGGTCGTGCGTGCTGAGCGGATTCGGGTCGTACGTCGGGTAGGAATACAGGGCCAGCACCGCCCCGGTGTCGGGATTGATCGCAGCGACGGCGCCTCTCTGATCGCCGAGCTTTTCGGCGGCGATCCGCTGGAGAGCGGGATCGATCGTCAGCACGAGGCTGTTTCCTTTTCGGTCGCGGCCGAGGAGCTCATCGGCGAGATTCGTGTCGAAGGTAAACGGCCGCTTGCCGCTCAAGTAATCGTTGAAGGAGCTTTCGAGAGCGGAGCGGCCGTACACCACGGAGTAGTAGCCGGTAATGAAGCCGAACAAGCCCTTCAGCGGATAGCGCCGGACGTACTTGAGATTGTCCGTGGTGGCGATTGATTCTGCGAGGGTTTGGTCGCCCGCGATGATTTGGCCGCGCTGGATTGCGTATTCCTTGACGAGGAGGCGACGGTTGGCCGGGTTTTCGGACAACGCGTGCGAGCGCGCCATCTGCACGTAGCTCAAGTTTGCGAGCAACGCTGCGAATGCGAGCAGCAACACGAATGCCAAGCGACGAACCGACCGGTTCATGCGCTTCGCCCTTCGCCGTCGGAGATCCGAAGCAGCAAAGCGAGCAGGATGAAGTTTGCGAGTATGCTCGAGCCGCCGTAAGAGACGAACGGCAACGTGATGCCCGTAAGAGGAATGAGTCGCGTCACTCCGCCGATGATCAAGAACGTCTGCAGGCCGAGGACTGTTGTGAGGCCTGCCGCCAGCAATGTGCTGAAGGTGTCGCGCGCGCGAAGGGCGATGTGCAAGCCCCGCGCAACGAGAATCCCAAACGCGGTGAGCACGGCGACGGCGCCGAAGAACCCGAGCTCCTCACCGATCGCCGAGAAGATGAAGTCGGTCGATGCGAAGGGAATGAGCTTGGGTTGACCCTGCCCGATGCCGGCGCCGGTCAAGCCGCCGGTTCCGAGCGCGAAGAGCGATTGCGCCAGCTGATAGCCGCGGCCGTCGATGCGATCCCACACGTGCAACCAAATGTCGACCCGCGTTTGGACGTGAGAGAAGCTGTGGTACGCGAACAGCGTGCCGCCGGTGAATAAGCCGAGACCGGCGACGCCGTACGCCGCTCGTTCTGTCGCGACGTACAACGTCGCGAGGAACAAGCTGAAGAACAGCACGCTCGAGCCGAGATCACGTTCGAACACCATCACGGCAAGGGATAGGCCCCACGCGAGAATCAACGGACCGAAGTGCCGCGGGGCCGGGATGACCCACGGTCCGACTTTCGTCGTGCCGATCGTCAAGAGTTCCTTCTTTTGCGCGAGGAACGCGGCGAGGAAGGTGGCCAGAACGACTTTCGCCAGCTCGGCCGGCTGGAAGTTGAGCCCACCAATGCGAACCCACAGCCGCGCTGAGTTGATCGTGTGGCCGACTCCGGGTGCGAGCGGCAGCAAGAGGAGGCCTAGGCCGACGACCATGAGTGTGTACCGAAAGGCCTCGAGCCGCCGGTGGTCGCGGACGACGATGAGCGTCGCGCAAAACGCGACGAGCCCTATCACGAACCACGCGAGCTGCGGACCGGCAAGTGTCGGATCGAGCCGGCGGATCATCGCAAAGCCAATGCCCGACAGCGCGATGGCGACCGGGAGCAACAACGGGTCCGCGTAGGGAGCGAACCGTCGCATGACCGAGGTGGTGAGCGCGATCGTACCGACGACGAGCAAGGCGTAAACCGGCAGCCACGCCGGAAGCGCCGACGAATGAGCGAAATCGACAAGAAGGTTCGCTCCGACGGCGATGACACCTGCGAGAATCATCATCGCGAGCTCCGCGTTGCGCCGCCTCATGTCGCGGCCCCTGATGGTCGGGGCGTAAGCGTCGTCGTCGGTTGCGGTGTCGGCGACGCGTTGGAGCGCGGTATGCGCGCCACGAGCGTGTGCGCCGCCGCGAGGTCGGCAACCCGCAGCCCTTCGTCGAGGCGCGGGCGATAGAACGGCGCGACATCGTCGAGGCGGAGGCCGGTCGGCTCCTTCACGTGATGCAGGCGGCCGCCGAGCGTATCGGTCGGCAACCCTTGGTAGATGGCGACGGTTTCCCCGTCGAGCCCGACGTACCATGAGTTGTTGACCCAGCCTCGAACGCCGAGCGACAAGCCGACGCTGATCACGAAGAGGACCACGAGCCACACGATCGCCCGCGCGGGAATGCGCCGCCGCTTGCGAGGCTTTTGCGCCGGCGTACCGGCGGGCTTTTGCGAAACCGGGGGCGGAACGGCCGGCGAGGCGGCGCGCGGTCCGGTGACATCGATGACCAGGACGGTGATGTTGTCGGGACCACCGCGTGCGTTTGCTTCTTCGACGAGTTGCCGGCACACCACGTCCAGGTCGTAGGTGCTCGTTGCGAACTCTCGCAGCTCCTCGTCCGACAGAACCGCCGTGAGGCCGTCCGAACAGAGGACGAGCCGGTCGCCTCCGAGCAGCTCCAGCTCCAGCGTGTCGACGTCGACATCAACGCCGGCGCCGAGCGCACGCGTAACGATTGATCGCTGCGGGTGCGACTCGGCTTGTTGCGGCGTGAGCTTTCCCTCCTGGACCATTCGAGCGACGAGCGTGTGATCCTGCGAGAGTTGCGTGATCGCTCCGTCGCGAATCAGGTAGCAGCGTGAGTCGCCGACGTGCGCGAGGTGAGCGGTCGAATCGTCGATGGAGAGAGCTGTGATCGTCGATGCCATCCCGCGCATATCTTGCTCTTGCTCTGCGTGCTCGTAGACGGCGCGGTTCGCGTCGCGAACCGCTTGAACGAGAGCTTCGGCGGTGCTGCCGTCGGCACCGCCGTCCAACATCTTGAGAGGCTCGAGAGCGAGCTGGCTCGCAATTTCGCCGGCGCGGTGGCCTCCGAGCCCGTCGGCCACCGCGAAGATGTGCGTACCGGTGAACACCGCGTCTTCGTTGATCTCGCGCGCGCGACCGACGTCGGAGCGTTCGGCAGCACGAAGCTTGATCGCGCTCACCGCCGTGCCTCGATCGTCGTCTTCCCGATGCGGATTTCGTCGCCGGCGGCGAGCGGGCTTGCCGACGATACCTTCACGCGATTGAGATATGTGCCGTTCGTCGAGCCGAGATCTTCCACGAACCACGAGCCGTCGCGTGGAAACACTCGCGCGTGAAACTGCGACGAATAATTGTCATCGAGCACGACTTCGCACGTCGAGCCGCGACCAATCGTGATCGGTTGGTCGTTCATCGGAAACGATTGTGGCTCCTTGTTTTCTTGCGTCAAGACGAGGACTCGCGGAGCCTGCCGTTTTCGCTTCGCCGGCTCGCTCGCCGGCACCTTCGGCGATGCCGGCCGAGGGACGCGCGGGCCGACGAGGTCGAGGTAGATCACACGCACCGCTCGACCGAGAAAGAGATACAGCAGGACGATGAACAGATACTTGAGAACGGTGAGGACCAGCTGCGGCACTAGGTTGTTCTCCGAAACTCGATCACGGTCTCCCCAAAGCTCATCCGGTCGCCGGGTTTGAGCCTATGCCGTTTCACCGCCTTGCCGTTCACGACGGTACCGTTCGTTGATTCGAGATCGACGACGACCCACTCGTCTCCTTCGCGGCGCACTTCCGCGTGGCGTCGTGACACGCCGGGATCGGCGAGCGAGACGTCGACGTTGTCGAGGCGTCCGATCGTCAGCACGTCTTTCGAAAGCGGATACGCGCGCTTGTTGCCTCCGACGATCGCCAGTTCGGCGTCGGCTTCGAGGGACATCTCGATCAGCTGCGTGTGCGGTCCGGCCTCGGGCTCCTCTTCGGCCGACTCGACGATGTGCGCTTCGACGTCAAAAGTTCCCTGGACGCCGCGGCCGTCGCCGGCGATGTGTATCTCCGGCGGTCCAGGAAGCTTCCACCCTTCGCTCGCCGCAGCGCGACGAGCGATCGCCGAAAGCTCCTTGCGGAGGGAGCCTTCGAGCGGAGCGAGCCGCTCGTAATCCTTCGGGACGAGATGGAACGTAAACGCGTTCGGTACGTACACGCTTGCGATCGAGACGGTCTTCTGTTCTTCCATCGTTCGCACCATCGCTTTGCCGAGCTCCACGGGCTGCACCCCCCCGCCGGGAAGGGCGCGCGCGAAGAATCCCTCGACGACCGACTCCAGTCGCTTCTCGAAGTCACGCAAGAGTCCCGTAACGCACCTCCGCTCGTCCGCGGGCAGTTCCCGACGTCAATCGTATCTTCCCCCGAGCAACCCAACCCATCCCATGTACGTCGGTGTAGACTTTCCCCTCCGCAGCCCGGCTGACCCGGCTAATTCGGGCGACTGGCGGAACTTGGCAGACGCGCACGGTTCAGGTCCGTGTGAGCTTGCGCTCATCGGGGTTCAAATCCCCGGTCGCCCACACAGAGAGGCAGGCATCGCCTGCCTCTCGTATCTTTTCGCGCCCCGACGGTTGGTTCGGTAGGTTGCCGCCCATGGCCGACGTCGTGATTCGTAACGCGGTGCTCCACAACGGACGCAAATCCGCCCCGATCGAGGACGCGGTGCTCGTCACGCACCGCGGTGTGATCGCGTACGCAGGTCCCGCGCGTGGCGCTCCGCCGACGACCGCTGCCGATCGGGTCATCGACGCAGGCGGCGGGGCGCTGCTCCCCGGTCTCATCGACTGCCACGTCCACGTGTGCGTCGACGGCGGTCCCGATTTCATGGCCGAGGCCGGCGTTCCCGAAGAGGAAGGCGTCGCCCGCGGTGTGCGGAACGCCCGGCGGACACTCGATGCAGGGATCACGACGGTACGTGATCTCGGCGGCACGGGACGGGCCTCGATCATCGTTTCCGGGCAGCAGCGCCGCGGTGTGATCGAAGGATCGCGAATTCTCACGGCCGGCAACGTGCTGACGGTGCGCGGGGGTCACGCCCACTACATCGGTCGTCAGGCCGATACTGCGGAGGAGCTCGTGGCCGAGATCCGTCACTTGCACGACGAGGGCGCCGAAGTCGTAAAGATCGTCGCAACGGGAGGCGTGCTGACCGAAGGCGTGGATGCGACGAGTGCCAAGTACTCCGAGGAGCAGCTACACGCCGCGGTGGATGCGGCCCACGCGTTGGGCATGCGCGTCGCGGCCCACGCGATCGGTCTCGACGGCATCGTGGCCGCGCTGCGCGGCGGTGTCGACTCCGTTGAACACGGGTGTTATCTCAACGAGGAAGCGATCGGATTGCTGCGCGACGGCTCGTCTTACCTCGTTGCCACGCTTTCCGCGCCGACGCGGATTCTCGACGGCGGCGACGCGGTACCGGAGTACGCGCGTGCGAAGTCGCTCGAGGTGATCAAGGCGCATCGCGCCTCATTCCGCGCTGCCGCCGAGGCCGGCGCGCGGATGGCAAGCGGCACCGACGCCGGGACGCCCTTCAATCTGCACGGCGGTCTCGCCGGCGAACTCGCGCTCATGCACGACAACGGCCTGCCGCTCGATCGTGTCCTCATCTCGGCGACGAGCGCGGCGGCAGATCTTCTGGGCCTGAACGATGCGGGTGTCCTGGAGGAGGGGCGCCGGGCGGACGCCGTCGTTCTGGACGGCGACCCACTGTCGTCGGTGGACGCATATACAAAGGTGTCGGTCGTTGTCCAGGCCGGCGTCGTCGTGCGGGCCTGAGCAAAGCATTCAAATTGCCCGGTGCCTACTGGCGGGTTTACCTTTAGCGCGATCGTGAATCACGCCCCTCCGAGGAGGCTCTTGTGAGTGCCATCCAAATCCCATCTGAGCTCATCGATCTCAGAGACTCGGTGAAGTCGTTCATCGAGCGCGAAATCGTTCCCATCGAGGCGAAATATGCCCAAGAGCTTCAGGAAACCGGGACGATCGCGAATGCCGAAGAAGAGAAGAAGAAGATTCGCAAGCGGTCGGCCGAGCTCGGTTTCTACACGCTCCACATGTCCGAAGAGCTCGGGGGCGGCGGTCTCTCGTATCTCGGGCAGATTCTCGTTCACGAAGAAGTCTCGCGCTCCGGATCGCTCCTCGCGCGGCGCGGCAGCGTGCTCGCATCGGTCGAGGGCCCGACGCCGATTTTGGCGCCGTGTACGCCCGAGCAGCGCCAGCGGTATCTCGATCCGTTGATGCGCGCCGAGAAGGAGATGTGCTTCGCGCTCACCGAGCCGGGCGCCGGATCCGACGCGACGCAAATCAAGACGAAGGCCGAACAGAAGAACGGGTCGTTCATCATCAGTGGAACGAAGCACTTCATCACCCACGGCGCCGAAGCCGATTTTTGCGTCGTCTTCGCCGTGACCGATCCCGAGAAACGCGCGCGCGGCGGCATCACCGCATTCTTCGTCGACAAAGGCACGCCGGGGTTCGAGGTCGCACGCATTCAACGCACGGCCTCCACGGTGGACCGTCCGGCCGAATTGGTGTTCGACAACGTAGAAGTGCCGGCGGAGAACATGCTCGGTGAGTTCGGCAATGGTTTCTATGCGGCCATGGGTTGGATCAACGGCGGCCGGCTGCACATTGCGGCAAGCGCTCTCGGTATCGCCCAACATCTGCTGGACAAGATGGTGGAATACGCGAAGACGCGCGTCGCGTTCGGTCATCCGATCGGCAAGAACCAGTACGTGCAAGGAATGGTGGTCGATTCCTGGTGCGAGCTCGAGAGCGCGCGCTCGTTCGTGTACGAGATGGCATCGCGCATAGACGACGGCGCCGACGGGCGGCGCGAAGCCGCTGCGGCGAAGCTCGTCGCAACGGAAATGGTCGGACGCGTCGCCGATCGCGCGATCCAGGTGTATGGAGGCAACGGGTTCATGACGGAAATGATGATCGAGCCGTACTGGCGCGAGGTGCGTGCGATGCGCCTCTACGAGGGCACGAGCGAGATTTTGCGCACGAATATCGCGAAGACTCTCGGGCTGTGAAGCGCCTCGCGACGTTCATCTCGGGCGGCAAGTCACTCGAGCAAACGCTCGACCGGGTTCGCCTTGCCGAGCAGCTCGGCTACGAGGCGGTGTTCGACACCCACATCGCTGCGCGAGACGGGCTCATGCTACTTGCGGCGTACGCGAATGCGACCACGAGGATCAAAGTCGGAACCGGCGTGCTTCCAGCGTTTCCGCGGCACCCGGTGTCGCTCGCCGGCGAAGCCGCGACGCTCGATGAGATCAGCAGTGAGCGCTTGATCCTCGGGATCGGCCCCTCACACAGGATCACGATGGAAAACTGGTATGGCCTGCCGATGGAAAAGCCTCTCACGCAAATGAAGGAATATGTTGCGATTCTGCGCGACATCTTTACTAAGGGAGCCGCAACGTTTTCCGGCGAGTTCTATCGGGGATCGTACGCATTCATGGGGTACAAGGCGCGAACGGATATTCCTATCTACGTGTCGGCGCTGGCGCCGAACATGCTTCGCTGGGCAGGGGCCGCGGCGGATGGCGTCATCTTGTGGGGCTGCTTGCCCTCGTACATCGAAAGGGTCGTGACGCCGACGGTCCGCGCCGGCGCGGAGGAGGCAGGGCGCGACCCCGCGTCGGTTGAGATCGTCGCCGCAATTCCCACCGCGCTCACGTCGAATGCCGCGGCCGGGTACGACGCGCTTCGCGGTGACTTCTTCACATACATGATGCTGCCGTTTTACCGGCGTGCGATCGAAGGCGCGGGATATGGCGATGAAATAAAGGCGTTCGACGAAGCGAACGGACGCGGGGACATGGCGGCAGCGAAAGCCGCGATGAGTGAGCGGATGATGTCCGAGTTCGGCGCGATCGGCGACGAAGCGACGATCGACAAGAAGTATCAGCAATATCGCGACGCCGGCGTTTCGCTTCCGGCCGTGGGCTTGTTTCAGGCCGGCGACGGGTTTGCCGGCATCGAGGCGACGCTCGAGGCGGCGATTCGCTGATGCTCGCCGTTCGGTGGCTCGGCGTCGACAAGCCGCTCGAAGTCACCGACATCGCGGTGCCGGAGCCGGGGCCTGGGGAAGTACGGGTCCGCGTCGCGGCGTGCGGTGTGTGCGCGTCGGATCTGCATGTGTTCGACGGATCGTTGCCGTCGCGCGCACAGCCACCGGTGACGCCGGGCCACGAATCGGCCGGCGTCGTGTCGGCGCTCGGCGACGGTGTGACCGCGTGGCGGCTCGAGGACCGCGTTGCGATTTACGCCGGCAAGGGCTGTGGTGTTTGTAAGGCATGCGTCGAAGGACGGCCGGTCGAAGAGTGCTGGCTCCCGCTCACGATGGGCGTCGACTACGACGGCGCCTGGGCGGAGGAGGTCGTCGTTCCTGCGAGCGCGCTCGTGCGTTTACCGGAGAACGTTCCCTTCGAAGTGGGCGCGATTCTTGCCGACTGCGTCGCGACGCCGTTCGCCGCTGTGACGGAAACGGCTGCGCTGAAGACCGGTGAGCGCATCGCGATTTTCGGCGTCGGCGGCCTCGGAACTCATGCGGTGCAAATTGCACGGATGGCGGGCGCGTCGTTCGTCGCCGCCGTCGACGCGCGCCCGGGGGCGCTCGAGCGCGCAAAGTTGCTGGGCGCCGATCTCGCTGTGGAACCCGAAGGGGCGGTTGCAGCGATTCGCGACGCTACCGGCGGCGAGGGCGTGGACGTGGCGTGCGACTTCGTCGGTGCGAACAACGTCCTGAAGGCGGCCGTCGCGTCGCTGGCCAAGAATGGCCGCGCGATCGTCGTCGGCGTCAGTGGTGAACGAATCTCTCTCGGTCCGTCGATTCTTTTTGCGGTGTTTGGCACGAAGTTGCTGGGTCACTACGGCTACCGGCGGTCGCACCTGGAGACCCTCGTCGACCTCGTCTCGAGCGGCCGCCTCGACATCAGCGGGTCGATCTCCGCACGCTTGCCGCTCGAGCAGGCGGAAGAGGCAGTCCGGATGTTGCGGACAAAAGAGAACGACCCCGTTCGCATCTTGCTGGTTCACGGCGTTTCGTCCCCTGTGTAATTCGCAGGAGGAAAACAGGTCGTCGCTGAACTCCTTTTCAGGCGGATAGGTCTATCCACGTATTCATTTGAAGGGAAATTGCTTGCGGCTTCACAAGCATCTGCGGATCAAGGCCCTGGCGTTGCTGGGGTGCCTTGCCATGTTGGCATCCGTGACCACCGCGCAAGGCGACCCGGCGCCGGTCGACGGGATCCTTTTCCCCGTCACCGACCTGAGGGCGACGGGAACCGGGCCGGGCAATGTGTTCATGGATATGACCGACAAGTCTTTGCTGGAAACCGGATTTCAGACGCAGTTCTCGACGGACCCGCGCTTCGAGCCCGATAACATCGACTGGCACAACTATTGCCCGCAAAACCTCGAAGAACATAACGACCCACCGACCGGGTCGATTGTGTCGACGTCGTGCCCCGCGCCCCCGGCGATTCCGTCGGCCTCGAAGACGATCTACTTCATGCGGTCGCGCGCGACGGTTACGAATGGGGTGACGCCAGCGCAGGCTGATTTGGTGAACGGAGCCTGGGGCAATCCAGATCCTTTCATTATGGGGCCGATACCCGTTACGAATTTGGCCGTTTCTCCTGGTCCCAATCGTGTTCTCAGTTGGACGTGGCCGTACGTCACAACAACAGATCCAATGTTGCAGTACGTACGCATCTACCGCGGCACTACTACGAATATTGGGGGTGGCCCCCCCTACGCTGAGTTCGCCGCCACGAACAGCATCACATCTTGGCCAGATCCCAGTCCGCTGACAGCTCCGCAGGGCGCGACCGTGTTTTACAAAGTCGTCGCTGTTCGCCAGACTAGTTTCGCGTTCGGCAACCAGCCGAATCATTTCGAAGAAAGCACCAGCACAGTTCAAACGTCATACAAGATTCCCTGCCCAAGCTGCCCTTCCGTATCTAATTCGCCGTCAGTTTCTCCGACCAGTCCGCCTCCGCCGGCCGGTCTTGGGGCTCCATCGAATCTCGTGGCTACCCTCGTCGGTACGGGTCACGTGCAACTAAACTGGATTGACAATGCGACCGGCGAAGATGGTTTCCGCATTGAGCGAGTTGACAATGGGACCACGACGACTGTGATCAACCACCCAGCGCAATGCATAGACCCTTCACCCTGCACGAGCCCAACAGCAACAGCGTATGTCGATACGCTCCCAACCGACACGGTCCGCCGTTTCCGTGTGCTTGCGTACAGAAATAGCGATTCGACAGTAAGCCCCTATTCAAATGCAGCGTATGCGGGGCCGGTGCCGGCTGCTCCGACGAATTTGGTGGCGTCGGTCAAGAAATATAACCGTGTCGACTTGACGTGGGTTGATCACTCGTCGACTGAAGACGGCTTCCGCGTGGAGTACTGCACGCCGGCGCCGAACACGGCTTGTAATAACAGTGGTCCATGGGCGGAGCTCGGGACGACCGGAGCGAATGTGACCTCATTCTCGGATACGCCGCCGCTGCTCGATGCGATCACCGGCTCGTCGTGGCGGTCGTATCGAGTCTTCGCGGTAAAGGGAACGATTTCGAGCGATCCGTCGAACATCGCTACGGTGCATACCCCTGCGGGCCCGCCGACGGGTGATCTAAGCGCCGTTGCCAACGGAAAACGTCGAATCGATGTGTCGTGGACGTACGCTGGACCCACACCGCAGTACTTCATCTTGGAATATGCAGGAACACCAAGCGGTTCGTGGGCCGAACTGTCTCATCCGGCAGCCGGCGCAACGTATTGGAACGATACATACGCGCTGAACCCGGGTCAGCAACGGTGCTATCGGTTGCGGTCGTTCTTCAGCTCGACCGGGGCTTCGGATCCTTCCAACGTTGCTTGCGCGGTAACTGATCCGCCGAATGTTCCTGCGAGACCCTCAAACCTCGTCCTCGATCCTGCGGACAGTGTTCACATCGACTTGACCTGGAACGACAACGCGAATAACGAACAAGGGTTCAAGATCGACCGGTCGGACGATGGCGGGCAAACGTATCGGACGATCAAGACGCTCACGACGCCATGCGCATTGCCTACCCCCTGCACCGGTGCGAACGCCTCGTACACAGATGGTGTCGCTCCGGTCAACGGCCACCTGTATGGCCTGCAGCCAAACACGCAGTACTGTTACCGGGTACGCGCCTACAACGAGGATGGCGACAGTGCGTCGTTCCCAGATCCGAACCTGCCGAACGAGCAAAAGGTGTGTGCCACGACGCCTGCCCTTCCAAAACCGGCCTGGGTGAGCCCACGGTCGGATATGCAGAATCAGGTACAACCGTACACATGCTCTATTCACGGTACCGCTCAGTACAATTCCGGAGTTCGAGAGGTGCAGGTCGCGATTATCAACCTGACCGATGGAAGCACCGTCACGAAGATGACGACGGTGGTTCCCGCACATCAGGAGTGGTATGTCATTGCAAGCTCGGCACATGAGCCGTATCCGAATGAGATTCAGAACAATCCGAATCAGGCGAATTACTATCCCGGCTCCGCCGTCTATGCGATCCCACCGGGACGCTATAACTTAACGGCGCGTTCGCATCTCAATGTGAACGGTAAGGACTTCTACTCAGAGAACGTGGCAGTCATCGGGTGGATCCTTCCGGCCGACAGCATTCCCTGTTAGTTAAGTCAGCCCCTCGTTATGGCCTTTCATAGGCATCTACATATTTTGACTTGAGGCGATTCGTCCGGTTTGATTGGTCCATCAAGGGGGATGCGGCATGCGGATAAGAGTGATGTTATTGCTCCTGGCACTGACCAGCATCGCTGGTTCTTCAGTTGGCGCCGGAGCGGCGCCGACTTCCTGTGCCGCGGGGCCCAATTTCGATAGCTCGCGCCCGTCAGTTCCAACCCTCGAGAACTCGCATAGTTGTTTAGGTGGGGCATCCGCGAGTTCACGCGCACCTGCGGGTCGGCGTCCAGCGATTGCACCGGAACCGCACCCTGGGTACCACCACATGGGTACGCAGACTACGGGTTACACATCGCAGGGTATCTATGGTGCGCTCAACGTGGTCGATCCAGCCATTGAACACCTCAATGGCTATAACACGTTTCTGGCAAACAGAATATTGGTTAAGAGTTGTGATCAGGCTTCTTGGCTTGAGATCGGATGGGCAGAGGTCGATTGGCGCCCAAACGCGCAATATATATACAGCTTCAATACAGTGCTTCAGCAGTGGCAGTTCTTTGGTCAGTATCCGGTCAGTAGCGGATCACGGATATGGGTGACGCTGATAAGCGTCGGCAACAACGTCTGGGAAGCGCGACTCTGGTGGAACGGCGCTTGGCAAACATTAGTGTCTGTAACGCTTCCATCAGGAGTCGGATGTGGCAATGAAGACTACGTTGAGGTGTACAACGTCGAGCCGCAAGTACCTGGACATTTTCCTTTCCCGCTGATCGCTGTCGGCGACGGTTCGTCGACTGGGATGAATCTGTTATCGCCAGGCAACAGTTGGATCTCCTGGGATGTACCCAGTTCCGAAAACAATGATGATGGTACCGGTGGCATCAAGACAACGTGGAACGGACGCTACTATAGTTTCACTGTCACAGAAACGAATCGGCCGCCGCGAATGGTATTCAATGTTTCGCCCAGCGTTGGGCAAGTCAACTCAACGAGCTTTTCTATCGTAAACTCATGGGTCGACGATCCAGACGGAAACAAGATTACATACCAGGTATTTTGGGGGGATGGCACTCATACAGCGGTTTTTACGGGTACCTATTCCGATATTGCCTGGAGTCACAAATATTCAACGACGGGATACAAGACAATTTCGATTACCGCTACTGATTATTGGTACGGCGGGACAACGAATAGCGCCCGGCAAGTGCGAGTCTGCACGTTAGTTGCGAACGGTCAGTGCGTTGTTGCCTAGTTAACGCGATAGGAAAGCGGTGAAGATCACGTCGCGACATGCGCGCTCGTCCGACGGACCACACAGCACGTGCAACGTTGCGGCCGGCCGTCCTCGCTTCATCACGATCGGCGTGATCCACACGTCTTGCGCGCCGGCGTTGAACAGCCGCTCGAACACGTGCTCGTAAAGCTCCGGGTTCATGTCGTCGATGTTCGCCTCGATCACGATTGCGGTGAGCGCGCGCGCTTCGGCCTCTTCGCTGATCTCCTCGCCGATGATCAGGCGGAGCACGTTCGGGATTTCGAGCTCGCGTGAACCGGCGCCGTAGCCCACGGCGTCGACGCGCATAGCGGGGATATCGCCGAACGTGGCCCGCCCGCCCGTCAAGATCGCGGCACCGGTCGGCGTGGTCAGCTCGGTGGGTATCCCCCGCGAATACAGGGGAGCGCCCTTCAGGAGCTCGACGACGGCGGGCCCGGGGACGGGGAACACGCCGTGCTCGGTGCGAATCATGCCCATGCCGGTCGCCACCGGGCTCGAGCGAATCTGCTCGACGCCGAGGTGCTCGAGGCCGAGAGCCGCCCCGAGGATGTCGACGATCGTGTCGATGGAACCGAGCTCATGGAAGGCGACGTGAGCGATGTCTTTCCCATGGACGTGTGCTTCCGCTTCGGCGAGCTTCTGATACGCGTTCAGTGCGAAGTCGCGCGAACGTGATGGCAAGTCGGCTTGTTCCAGCATCGCGCGCACGCTCGCGTACGTGCGAAAGACTCCTGTCTCTCCCGCCCGTATGCGGACGTGAATCGCGCTCAGCCCGAGCCGGTCGACGCGGGTCGCCTCGATGTCGAATGGCTCGAGTGGGAGCTTGCCGAGCGGCGTCGTCATCGCTTCGAGCGGAACGCCGGCATCGATGAGGGCGCCGAGCGTCATGTCGCCGGCGACGCCGGAGAAGCAATCGAAATACGCGATCTTCACGACGCGCCGCCGAGAATGCGCGCAACGACTACCGCGGCACCAAAACCGTTGTCGATGTTGACGATGCTGATGCCCGGCGCGCACGCGTTCAGCATCGTGAGCAACGCAGCGAGTCCGCCGAACGATGCGCCGTACCCCACGCTCGTCGGCACGGCGACCACCGGTGCCGGCGTCAGGCCGGCGACGACGCCGGGAAGCGCTCCGTCCATTCCGGCGACGACGATCACGGCGTCGGCCGAACGCAAGCGATCCTCAACGGCGAGGATGCGATGCACGCCGGCGATTCCGACGTCGAAAATCTCATCGACCTTGAGCGCGAGCGATTCGGCGGTTGCGATCGCTTCTTCGGCGATGGGCAGATCCGATGTGCCGGCGGCGACCACCGCGACGACGCCGCGCGGCGAATCATGTGACGCGCGCAGAACGATCGTGCCCGAACGTTCATGCAGCTTCGCATCCGGTGCGACGTCCAAAATCGAGTCGAATACCTCTCTGTTTGTTCTCGTGACGAGGATCGGGCTGCCCGGCCCCGCGAGAAGCTCGCGCGCGATGTCGCGAATCTGTGCCGGCGTCTTTCCCGGACCGAAGATGACTTCGGGAAGGCCCGTTCGCAGCGCGCGATGGGTATCCAGCTGCGCGAAACCGAGATTCGTCACCGGCAGCCGCGACAATTGTTCGGCGGCGTCGGCGGGTGCGAGGGCGCCACGTGCCACGTCGGCTAGTAGGGCCTGGAGAAAGCGGCGATCCATTGGGCGGATTGTAGCCGAGCAGGATTGGAGACGGAACCGGTGATCTTGTTCGATCCGTCCCCGGCGAGGTGCGTCGGTATACTCGGCCGCGTGGTACTCGATCAGCAGACGCTGCAGATAGTCGCCATCGCCGGAGCCGGTGTCGGCGTAGTGTCGGTGCTGCTCGCCGTCGGCGCAAACGCCC
>JAIVGO010000172.1 GCA_020201525.1 Actinomycetota bacterium
TGGCCGTGTTCTGCCCTTGAAAGAGCATGTTCGCGTGCGTCAGCATCACGCCTTTGGGACGTCCGGTCGTCCCGCTCGTGTACGAGATGAGTGCGAGATCGTCGTCGGCGCGATCGGTGATCGGGAGCAGATCACTCACTTGATCGAGCAAGGAATGGAACGACAACGCGCCGTCCGGCGTCGGGTCGCCGGCAACGATGACGATCGGCGGCTTTTCGAGTTGCGCACATGCTTGCGCCACGTTCGGATGAAACTCCGGGCTGGTGATGATGACCTTCGCTTCGGAATCATGGAGGATGTGCACGATCTCGGGAACGGCGAGCAAAAAGATCATCGGGATGTTGATCGCGCCCAGCCTGCTGACCGCGTTGTAGGAGAGACCGACCTCCGGCATATTCGGCATCATCACCCCGACGCGATCTCCCGGTTCCACGCCGAGGCCGGCAAGTGCGGTCGCAAAGCGCCCGGCCATCCCGTGCAGCTCGACGTTTGTGTACGAGCGACCCTCGAAAACCAAAGACTCATACTCACCGAACTTCTCGACGTTACGTTCGCCGAGGATTGCAACGTTCATCTTCCGGCCTCCCCGTTACTCGTGAAGCTGTCCGGCCTGCGGTGAAACGCTGCCACCACCTGATCGCCGCCGCCGAAACGATCTCCGGCGCCGGCTACCAACTTCTTGACGAGGCCCTTGATTCCCTGCGACGGCGGCTCCATCGATCCGACACCCCGCAAATAGGCCGTATCGAACGGGCCCGCTCGGCGAACTGTTCCCTCGAGCGTGCGCGGTTCGAATTGCCACACGTGCTGCGGAGCAACCCAGCCGATCCAGTGATCTTTCATGATCCGTGGAAGCCAGCCGCGGTAGTTGGGAACGTTGATGAAAAGGATCCCACCGGGCCGCAGAAGGCGCGCGATTTCGGCGAGGACCTTTTTCGGCTCGTCGAGATGTTCGAGTGTGTGGATCATCGTCACGACGTCGAAGGACGCGCCGGAGAAGCCTGCCTCGAACAAATCGGTGAGCAGCACCTGGCGTCCGGCCTGCTTCGCAACTTCGACGGCCGCAGGATCGATGTCGACACCCAGGACGTCGAAGCCCCGCTTCGTCAGTGGTGGATGCAGGTTACCGCTGTGTGAGCCGATGTCCAGGAGCTTGCCGGGCTTCGTCAGTCGGGCAATGTGTGCAGCGATGCTCTCGGACCACAGATCTGTCGTTCCCTGGGCAAACGGCTTGTCCTCCGCGTACTCGTCCTTCGTGTATTGCTCGACGTCGGGCATCGGGTCGGTACGTGCAAGCTTGCAGGCGTTGCACTGAAGTATCCGGAACCTGTACCCGCTGTAGCCGACGCGGCTGTACGTCCCGTCGAGAACGCGGTGATAGTCGCGCGCGCCGCACACGCAAGCGAGCTCGTCTGCCTTCACAAGCCGTACGTCCTCGCGATGATTTCCTTCATGATTTCCGTTGTGCCGCCGCCAATCGGGCCGAGTCGGGAGTCACGCCAGGCCCGCTGGACCGGGAACTCCATCATGTAGCCGTACCCGCCGTGGACTTGCAGCGCTTCATCGGCAACGCGCCAATCGAGGTCGCACGCCATCCACTTCGCCATGCTGACCTCGCGCATAGCGTCTTCGCCGGCGGCCATCTTGCGGAGAGCGTGATACGTCAAGCACCGCATTGCGTGGATCTCCGTTTCGAGATCGGCGAATCGGTGGCGCCACGTTTGGAACTTCGCAACGGGCCGTCCGAACGCGGTGCGGCTCTGCGCGTACGCGATGGCATCGTCGAGCGTCTTCTGCGCCGCTCTGACGGCAGCGAGCGCCATCACGATCCGCTCCCACTGAAAGTTCTTCATGATGCTGATGAAGCCCGAGCCCTCTTCGCCGAGCATGTTCTCCGCCGGCACACGGCACTCATCGAAAACGAGTTCCGCGGTATGGCTCGTCCACCAGCCGACCGTCGCGATGCGATTGGCGGTGAAGCCGGGCGTGTCTTTCTCGACGACGATGAGCGACACTCCTTTATAGCCTTCGCCG
Source organism: Actinomycetota bacterium (assembly GCA_020201525.1). Taxonomy (GTDB): domain Bacteria; phylum Actinomycetota; class AC-67; order AC-67; family AC-67; genus JAIVGO01. Next base: position 2,035 of record JAIVGO010000172.1, read on the forward strand.
CCGGTCCGAGCCGCCACGACGACATGGTCGGCCTTCGATCCGTTGGTGATGAACATCTTCGTTCCGGTGATCACGTAGTGATCCGCGTCCTTGACGGCTTTGGTCTTGAGCGCGGCCACGTCGGAGCCGGCGTGTGGCTCGGTGACGGCGAGCGCAGAAATCGCCTTGCCTTGGATCCCGGGGACCAACCAGCGCTTTCGCTGCTCCTGATTGCCAAACCGGTAGATGTAATAGGAACCGAGATCCTTGTGCGCGCCGAGACCGGCTGCGACACCTCCCGCGCCGCACAGCGTGAGCTCTTCGTTGACGACCGCGTCGGCAATCATATCCGGACCGGTGCCACCGTATTCTTCGGGATACTTGAGGCCGAAGAGGCCGAGCTCGCCGCAGCGCTCGTAGATCTCGCGTGGGAAGTCCTTCTTCTCTTCCCATTCCTGCGCGTGCGGCGCGAGCTCGCGCTGGACGAAGTCCTTCACGCTCGCGCGAAAAGCTTCGTGCTCTTCCGTGAACAACTCGTAGCGCGTCATAGACCCTTCAGCTTCGCAATGATTTCGCGCATCACTTCGTCGGTTCCGCCGCCGATCCGAATGAGGCGCGAGTCGCGCCAACCGCGCTGGATCGGCACTTCCATCATGTAGCTCGCACCGCCGAAGATCTGCATCGCTTCGTTCGCGACGCGGCATGCGACTTGTGCACCGTAGAGCTTCGCCATCGAGATCTCTTTCACCGGATACGCACCGTTGTTGAACTTCCACGCTGCGTCGTACACCAACCGGCGCGCGGCTTCGATCTCGCTCGCCATCGTCGCGAGCTTGTGGGCGATCACTTGATGCTTTCCGATGGGCTTTCCGAACGTGGTGCGCTCGTGCGCGTATGCCAGGCACCGTTCGAATGTCAGCTGCGCGCCGGCGATCGACCCGGCAACGCCGACGAGGCGCTCTCCTTGGAGCTCCCACATGATCTGTTGAAAGCCCTTTCCTTCTTCGCCGAGCAACGCACCGGCTGGGAGGCGCATGTCTTCCATGACGATCTCGGCGGTGTCGCTCGAATGCATGCCGAGCTTGTCGAGCCTCCTCGTGACCTGCCAGCCGGGCGTGTCGGTGGGAACGAGGAACAGCGAGAAACCGTTGTAGCCGCTCGGCTGGTCGGTTCGAACGACCAGCGTGCAGAAATGCGCGCGGCAACCGTTGGTAATGAAGATCTTCCGACCGTTGATGACCCAGTCCGATCCGTCTTTGACGCCGGTCGTTTGGATGTTCGCGACGTCGGAACCCGCATCCGGTTCGGTGATGCCGAGACACGCAATCTTCGTTCCCTGGATCGCCGGCTTCAGATACTCGTCGACCTGTTCTTTCGTCCCGAACTTGTGAATCGGCGGCGTCGCCATGTCGGTCTGCACGGCGACGGCCATCGCGAGACCACCGGACCCGCACCGCGCCATCTCTTCTTTGAGCACGAGCGTCGACAGGTAGTCGCCGCCTTGTCCGCCGACCTCTTGCGGGTAGGACAAGCCGAGGAAACCGTTCTTTCCGAGCTTCGGGAAAACGTCGTCGGGGAAGTTGCCCGCGGCTTCCCACTCTTCGGCGTGCGGCGTTAGCTCCTTCTCGACGAACGCGCGAATCGACGCGCGAAGCGCGTCGTGCTCTTCGGTGAAGAAGCTGGAGCGAATTTCCGTTTGGCTCATCGCGGCCGATGATAGCGGGTCGCTCCGTTCGTCCGTCCGGTGGAGATTTGCTGCCTCTGCCCGGCTTTGACTTGGGTTTTTTCGAATCGTACGTTCGCGCCGCCAACCAAGCCCGTGCCCCCACGGAAACGGGGCGGCGGCCCGCCCGACGGCCGCCGCCCCACGCCCACGAAGGAGCGCTCATGAACGCATGGCTGTATCCGGTTTCCGGTAACGGAGACCATCGCTTCGCCGACCGGCGCGGAAAGAAGCGACCGGTGACGTTCGAGGAGATCCGCGACGCTGTGCTGGACGGTGCGTTCCCGTCGCCGGCTGAATGGACGTGCGTCCAGAACGGCGCGAACGTGACATCCGGAGACGAGCTGTTTCTGTATACCGGGCGCGGCGATGTCGGGATCTTCGCGGCCGGCAACGTCGTCGATGCGAAACCCTCGAAGAAGACAACCGAAGGCGGCACGGCGTTGTGGACGCTGACGTGGAAGCTCGACGTCGCGCGAACGAAGCGCCTGCTCGAGAAACCGGTCGCGGCCGCGGAGGTGCGCGAGCACGTCCACCCTCGCGTGACGGTTCGCGACTTCACGGCGGGAGCGAAGGCGCTGAAGCGGCGGCTGCGTTAATTTCTATTGCACATGTGCCACTGTCGGGGCATGTCCAAGATGATTCAGGTTCGGAATGTTCCGGAGCGGCTCCACCGCGAGCTTTTGAGACGCGCTCGCCAAGCAGGCATGACAAACGGCGCAAGAAGTGATCGCCGTGTGCGAAGCATCAGTGATCATCGAACGTCTCATCGATTGACTCGAACGTCGTCGAGATCTGACGGCTCACCGCGACCATTGCGAGGTGCTCGAGAATCGCACCTTGGTGTTCGTCTCGCAGCCCCAGTAGTCATTGCGTCCAACCAGTGTCGGTAACGGACGCCTCGAATCGACCGATCGACACACGTGTTCCGGGCGGGACAAGAGATTGAACCATGGCGAACGCATACGCGGGGGCCGCGCTCGTTACGTTTCCAATGACGGTTCTGTCGAGTGTGACCTCATCCCCCGCGGCGACTTCGGAGGTGACCTCCAGGACGCGGAGCATGCGGTGGACTTTTCCGAGGTTGCGAATGCGGGCGACCGATTCCTGTCCCGGGTAGCAGCCTTTCGTGAACGACACTGATTGTTCGATGAGCGGCGTTTCGTTGATGTGCGTGTCCTCGGTGACGTCGATGCCGTAGCGAGGGCGTGCGGCGGCGATTCGGCGGCTCTCGATGGCGGAAGCGTCGCCGGCGGTGGCTCCATCGGAAATGAGTGAGCCGATCACCTCCGTTGGCAACGCGGTGAAGAGAGTCGTTCCGGTGTCGTCTCGTACGAGAAACGCTTCGCCTGTTTCCGTCCAAACCGCCTCACCGGCGGGCAATGCGAATCGTTTCCCAAGCAGCGTTTGGCCGTCGTCGACGTGGACCGCGTACCGCCGCTCCTCATCGATCTCGACACCGGCGAGCGGCGCGATCCGCGTGACGGCACGTTCCAGCCCAGGCCGCGCGGCCGGCTCCGCGATCAGGTACGCGCCGTCGTCGCCCACGAGCACGTCGGCGATCGCGAGAATGCGTCCCTTTTCGGTGAGAAAAGCAGTCGTCGCAGCGAAACCAGATCGAAGCTCCGCGAGGTCTTGGGTGGACACATCGTGCAAGAATTTCATCGTTGCCGGGCCGCGCAAACGCAGCACGACACGCTCACCGAGGTCGTACACGATAGCCATGTCGCAAGCGTAGCGCGGGCCGCGATACCCTGGGCACGACGACGAGAAAGGACGACTATGCCAATCGTGCGATCGGGCGACGCGGACATCAACTACAACACCAGCGGGCAAGGAATCCCGGTCCTTCTCATCATGGGTCTCGCCGCCGACTCGGCAATGTGGATCATGCAGGTGCCCGCGCTCGAGGCGGCCGGCTACCAAGTCATCACGCTCGACAATCGCGGCGTCGGCGCGTCGTCGAGCCCGCCCGGCCCGTACACCATGGAGACGATGGCGGCCGATGCGCTCGCCGTTCTCGACGTTCTCGGGATCGAGAAGGCGCACGTCGTCGGCGTGTCGATGGGAGGCGCGATCGCCCAAGAGCTCGCGCTGAAAGCGCCAGAAAGGATTCGGTCGCTGACGCTCGTCTCGACGTGGGCGGAAACGAACGAATACACGCGACGTCTGGACGATCTGGGACGGCTCATCCTCGACAATCTGGGACGAGAAGCACTCATTCGCGCGTCGATGTTCTGGCTCTTCACGCCGAAGCTCTTCATCGAAAATCCCGCAATGGTCGACATGATCGAGCAGATGGCCGTCGCCATGCAGGGCAACGAGGCGGCGTTTATCAACCAAACGGCGGCCGTGCGGGAGCATCACCTCATCGACCGGCTGCATGAAATAGCCGCCCCGACACTCATCGTCGTCGGACGCCGCGACATTTTGGTCCCGCCGGAACTGAGCGAGCGGATCGCGGAACGTATCCCGAACTCCGTCCTAACGATTCTCGACGGCGGTCACGCGTTCACGTTCGAGCACGCCGACCAATTCAATGCCGAGCTCGTCGGCTGGCTCGCCTCGAACTAGCCGTGGCGACTCGCGTCCAAGTCGCGATCGATTGCACCGACCCGGCAAACTTATCGGCGTTCTGGGCCTTCGCGCTGCACTACCATTTGCAGGATCCGCCGGAAGGGTTTCCGTCGTGGCCGGCGTTCCTCGAGTCGCAAGGCATTCCGAACGACCGCTGGAACGACTTCAGCGCAATCGTGGATCCCGGCGCAATCGGGCCGCGCATCTTCTTCCAAAAGGTCCCCGAAGGAAAGGCCGCGAAGAACCGTCTCCATCTCGATCTCAACGTCACACCGGAAGACCATTACGACGAGCAGCAGCAGTACGTGATGCGCGAAGTCACGCGCCTGGTCGGGGCCGGTGCGACGAAAGTTCGCGAGGTCGAGCAAATGGGTGAGTTCTGGGTCGTCATGCAAGACCCCGAAGGTAACGAGTTCTGCTTGCAGTAGAAACTACTGTCCGAGCAGCGTGCGCGCGATGATGATTTTTTGGATCTCGCTCGTGCCGCCGCCGATCGACGCCAGCTTCGCGTCGCGAATCGAGCGCTCGACCGGGTATTCCTTGATGTAGCCGTAGCCTCCGAAGATCTGCACGGCCTCCAACGCGTTTTGCATCGCAGTCTCGGCAACGAAATATTTCGCAATCGACGCTTCGGTCTGATGCGGGAGCCCCTCCTGCTTGAGCCACGCGGCGTGATACAGAACCCATCGCGCGGCGCTCGCGTTCACGCGCATGCGCGCGAGCTTGTCCTGCACCATCTGGAACTCGGCGATCGGCTTGCCGAATGCCTGACGCGACTTGACGTAGTCAATACAACCAGCGAGTTGCGCTTCCATGCAGCCGATTACTGACGCGACCATGACGCATAGCCCCCAGTCGAAGCATTCGAACGCGAGTTTCCACAGACCCGAGCCTTCTTCCCCGAGGCTTTCTTGTTCAGGACCGACGAAGTCGC
>JAIVGO010000022.1 GCA_020201525.1 Actinomycetota bacterium
ATCGTGATTCCTCCCTTGACACGAGCATCGATCGCCCCTGGAATGAGGGCTCGTTTCGGGGGAGCGGCACGGGGGACTTTATGAAGAGAATCATCGCAACCACCGACGGCAGCGAACGGGCCGGCCGTGCCGTGACCTTCGCCTCACAGATGGCGCAGTGTTTTGGAGCCGACTTGACGCTCATTCACGTGCGCAAGCCGGGCGCGGCGTATCCGGAGCCGGCGATTCGCGCGCAAGCCGAACAGGCCAAGGCGTCGGTCGAGATCGTCGAAGCGGAGAAGCCTGCGGAGGCAATCTGCGAAACGGCGGAAGATCTCGACGCGGACGCGATCGTCATCGGCAACTACGGGATGAGCGACCGCAAGGAGTTCCTCCTCGGCAACGTCCCCAACCGTGTCTCGCATCAAGCGCAGTGCACGGTCATCATCGTCGATACGCGCGACGCCAAAGACAAAAAGCGTCAGCGGCGCGGACGGTAACCGATGGCGACTGCCGAGAAAAAACCGCCGAAGAAGCGTGCGCCGCGAAAGCGCGCTGCGCCGTCGAACGAGCCCGCGCCGGGTCAGCTCACCAAGCGAGCCGTTCGCATCGCGACGGTGATGGCGCGTCACGGCATCAAGGACTTCACACGCGGCGACGCCTCCGATCCGGCGACAGAACGCCGCCGTGCGCGAAGCTTCCGCGACGCGCTGCAGGAGCTGGGTCCGACGTTTTCGAAGCTCGGCCAGATTCTCTCGACGCGCCCCGACCTGTTGCCGCCGGCGTTCGTCGAAGAGCTGGAGACGCTTCAGGAAAATGTCACGCCGCTGACCGAAGAAGAAGTCGTCCGTGCCGTCGAAAAATCTCTCGGCGTCCCGTGGGAAGATGCGTTCGAGCACATCGATCCCGAGCCGCTGGCCGCGGGCACCATCGCGCAAGTGCACCGCGCCACGCTCGAAGACGGCGATCACGTGGTCGTGAAGGTGCAGCGCCCGGACGCCGAAACAAAGATTACGCAAGACCTCGAGCTGCTGAAGCTGTTCGCCGAGAAGACCGCCGACCGTTCGTCGTTCCGCAAGATGATCGACGTGCCGGCGATGACCGAGCACCTGTCCGAAGGCCTGCGCCGCGAGCTCGATTTCACGAACGAAGCGAAGAACATCGAGCGGATGCGGGAGATCCTCGCTCAGTACTCGCGCCTTCACGTGCCGAAGGTCTACGAGCAGTTCACCGACGCAAGACTCCTCGTCATGGAGGACATTCGCGGCGTGCAGCTGCGGCAAGCACCCGAAGGGCGTGAGCGAAAAGAGGCTGCAAAGCAGCTGCTGGAGTCGTACTACCGGCAAGTGCTCGCGGAAGGTTTCTTCCACGCCGATCCGCACCCGGGGAACCTGCGGTGGTACAAGGACTCGATTTACTTCCTCGATTTCGGCATGGTCGGCGAGCTCGACTCCAACTTGCGCGACGCGCTGCTGCTTCTCGTCATGGCGCTCTGGCAAGAAGACACACCGTTCGTCGCCGAAGCGATTCTCTCGCTCAGCGACCGTGATCCCGACACGAGCGTCGACATGGATGCGTTCGCCGCCGACCTCGACGACATCTTGAAGAAGCACCGGCACCTGTCGCTGAAAGAGATCGAGCTCGGGCCGTTGCTCACCGAGCTGACCACGGTTTCGTTACGGCACGAGGTTCGGCTGCCGGCGTCGATGGCGCTGACGGCGAAGGCGCTCGCGCAGATGCAACTGGCCGCCGCCGACCTCGATCCGACGCTCGACCCTTTCGGGGTCGCCGGCCAGTACCTCGCGCGTCACGTTCTCGGGCAATTCCGCGAACGCGTTTCGCCGGGGAAGATGCTCTACGAAGCGTCGAAGATCCAGACGCGCCTCGGCCGCTTGTTCTCGTCGTTCGAGGGGCTCATGGGCGGCGCGAAGGGCGGCCGCCTGCAAGTGCAGTTCCGCGGCACGGAGCGGCTGGAGGATTCGATCCGCAGAGCCGGGCGGCGGCTCGCCATCTCGCTCGTCGCCACGGGGACGCTTCTCGGTGCGGCAATCGCGTCCACGTCGACCCACGTGCCCGACTGGGTAACTGGAACCGGTGCCGGTGTCGGAGGCGCATTCGCGCTCGCACTGATTTGGGACGTCGTACGCCGCCGCTAGCGCGGCTTGGAGATGCGTTCTTCCAGGTCCACGTGCACAGCCGACTTTCCGTGCGGCTTCGTGCCGGCTTCTTCGAGCCCGCGCTTCACGCGACGCTCTGCGACGATTGCAATCAATCGCATGAATCCGCCCACGACGGCGCGCTCGGCGCGCAGCAACGAACGCGCAATTTTTCCTTGTGACCTGACCCGTCGCGCCATGTGCGCCACGGTATCACGGAGCGCTCAGAGCGATTAGCTCGCGCGCTTCAGTGCGCGTGCAATCCGCCGATCGGCAACCGCGACGACCGGAACCATCATCGTTTGGACCATGAACCGCTCCACCCGTACGAGACGCCGTGAGAGCCCCCGTCCGAACCGCCCCTTCGTTCTCCGCGCCATCGTGACCCCCTCGATCTGGATCCAGGCTAGGACGGCAGCGCGGCATCACGCGAGGGCGCAGCCCGGCGAATGCGCAGGGGAGCAGGCCTCCCCGGCCCGAGGGATGGACGTCGCGACCTTTGCCGCCTTGCGTGCAAAACGTCAGGTCAGCGCCTTTGCGACACCGGCCCCGTAGCGCGCAAATCCCCCGAAGGATGTCTTCTCGCCGCGTTCCGGCAACTCCTCGAACAGCCTCGTCCGCGTGCCGTTTGGAAGGGCGACACCGGCCGCGCCAGGCCAACGAGAGGGGACGCAGTGAGACGGGCACACCGCAGAATCGCAGCGATCTTGATCGCCGCAGGTCTTCTCGGCGGTATGGGGATTTTTGGAGCGATCAGCGCCGCATCGGCGACAACTTCTGACGAATCGGGCTTTTATTCTCGCATCAACTCCGAGCGGTCGAGCCGCGGGATTCACACCGTAACCCTAGACGCGCATCTGTCCGACGTGGCGCGGCACCACTCGCAAGACATGGCCGACCGAAACGAGCTGTACCACAACGACAATCTCGGGAACGAAGTGTCCGGCTGGGAAGAGCTCGACGAGAACGTCGGCGAAGGCGGAAGCGTCGAGGACATCCACACCGCGTTCATGGACAGCCAGGTTCACCGCGACGCCATCCTTGGAAACTACGAGAAAGTCGGTGTCGGAACCGTGTGGAAGAACGGAAGGCTGTGGGTGACCGAAGTCTTCTACCGCGCCTACCACTCGTCGGCCAGCACGGCGCCACACACGGCGTCCCGTCCGCGCACCACGTCGCACCCGGCGACGACGACGAGGACCCGCACGGTTCGCCGCGCGCCTCGCCGGGCAGCCGCTCAGACGCCCGCGCAGAAGCGTCCGGTCGCCCCGGTTGCGCCGATCGCCGCCGCGTTGCCCGAGGTAACGTCGGCCAAGCTGGAGAAGCTCCTCGGCGACCTGATGATCACGCCGGCCGACCCGGCCGACCCGAGCCTGCCGGACGCGGCCACGAGCGAAGGCGGCAACGTCGTCGCGCTTAGACCGGCAGCCGAACCGACGGACACCCGCCTCGGCACCGCTCTCTGGGAGATCATCGACACCCAGGCATCCTGAGCCGCCGGTCGGCGGCCCGATTTCGCGCGCATCCTCTCGGTGTTCAAGTCCGAGGACTAGTTATGCCGAATCAAGCCGTAACCACGGCGCGTGTTCGGACGCTAGGTTGAGAGAACGGACGAAGCAAGGCGACGAGAGGAGATCGGATGCCACGTTGGATTCGCGGTTGGGGAATGACACTGATTGCTTGGCTCGCCGTGCTGTTCATCGGCGGCGCGGCGATCGCGGGGGTCGGATCGAGAAGCAATGGGGCCGGGAAGTCGGCCGCCCATATCACCGCAGAGGCGTCCACGAGCGCGTCTCCCGAGGTCGAGGCGTCTGAGTCGCCGGACACCGACGAGTCCCCGTCAGCCAACAGCGAAGACAATCACGGCGCGTGCGTCTCGCATTGGGCGCACGAGAAGGAAAACCTGGGACTGAGCGGCAGCGACTTCGGTGCGTTCATCGCGGCCGTGGCGCAGAGCGACGCCACCGGTGCCGATTGCGCCGCACCGACTCCGGAGGCTGCGCCCACCTCGGAGGCTCCGACCGTTCACGGTCAGAGCGCCGAGCACGGAAAAGATTCCAGCACGCACGGGCAGAGCGCCGATCATCGCCCGGACTTCAGCCGGCGTTAAGAACGAGACCCTGGCGCGGAGAGGCTCCCTCGGGAGCCTCTCCGCCATTTTCGGCGCTGTGCGACGCCTCCGGACTTGCGCGTGCGACCACGTGCGCAGCGAGGCGAAGCAGTAATCTCAGACGCGATGCCGAAACGAACGGGAACTGGACGGCCGGCGCGGAAGACGTCTCGCAGCACCAGACGGCCGGCGAAAGCAACGCCCGCCCCCGTCGATCCCGGCGGTTCGCTCGAGGGACTCGCCGCCGGACCCGAAGCGCCACCCGTTGGAGGCGCCAAGGCCGGGAATTTGCCGACAGCGTTCCGGATCTGCTGCGGCACGGCGGCTCGCTCGCCGCGAAAACGTTTCGGCGGCTCAATCAAGATGAGCTCGGGCGGAGAGTACGCGACTCGATTACCGATTACTTGAATGAAAACGCCGGCTCGCTATCGGACCAGCTCTCCCGGTTCGCGCAAATCGGCCTGCGGCTCGCGAACTTCGCCGTCACGACAATTATCGGCCTGATTCTCGGGATTTACGGGCTTCTTGCCCTCCCGCGCATGGGAGCCGCGTTCGCGCGCGTCGTGCCGGCCGCGCAGCGCGCGCACATCGCTCCCGTCAGCCTGCGCGTACGAGAAGTCTTCTCGGGTTACCTGCGAGCGCGCCTCATCGTGTCGATCGTCGTCGGTGGGCTCGCGACGCTCGGCTTGTGGCTGATCGGCATGCCTTTTTGGCTCCTTCTCGGTCTGGTCGTCGGCTTCGCGAACCTGATTCCGATGCTGGGGTCGTTCATCGGCGGAATCCCCGTCTTGCTCGTGGCCGTGCTCACGAAATCTCCGCTTTCGATGCTTGCAACGGTCGGCATATTGATGGCCGCGCACGCGGTCGACGGGTACATCCTGTCGCCGGTGATCTTGCGCGAGACGACTGACTTGCATCCGGTCGTCGTTCTGCTCGCCGTTTTGATCGGCGGAGCGACACTCGGGTTGTGGGGCGTCCTCGCGGCGGTTCCCGTCGCAGGCGCATTTCAAGCGATCGGTTCGGAGTTTCTGAAGCGGCACCGCGAACGCAAGGAAGCCGAAGCCGCCGCGACGACGCCGGCCTAAAAAGAAACCGGCCGGGCGTGGTGCCCCGGCCGGCGTCTGGGTGTGCGTGTTAGTTGATCACAGCGTCGTTCGCGACATGCGTCGGCTCGACGATGAGCGTGCGGTTACCGACGATTGCTTCCGCGGTACCCGAGCCCGTGGGGACTGCCTGCTCGAGATCGGCGAGCACGCGAATCGTGTGAATCCCGTTGCCGAGGTTGAGTGCGAGCCACTGGAACGAATGGGACGACTTCGTCTTGATGTAGTCGTCGATTTCGTCCACGCCGTCGTTGGGGTCTTCTTGGTCGCTGACCGACCGCTGATATTCACGGTTGCAGAACACCACCTTGTCGGTGTCGTCGCCGGGATGCAACGTGTTGTCACCGGGTGCACTGGTGTCGGAGATGCGCACGATCTTGTCGTCGATGGTGACCCAAATCCGAACGGTGCTCTCCGCGTTCGAAACCGGGTTTTCGTTGTTCGTCTTTAGGGCAGTCAGGATCGTGCATTCGAGCGAGACGTTCAAGATCACGTCGGCAGGTGAGGACGTCCGCATGGTCGTCTTCATGATCTCGCGGGCGACGCCCGGTCCTACCTCCATCGTCTTGCGACCCGACGCCGACGCCTTGTTCGCGGGCGAATGCGTTGCAATTGCGGGACGAAGGATGGCCATAACGAGAAGCCCGATCACGATCACGGCGAAAACACCGTTCCGCACCTCTTGCTTGAGCAGCTTTCGAACCATGTCGACCCCCTTCTCTTCGTTACCGGAACCAGCGAAACGAGCGACCCTTACCCAGGTTCAAACCTCTTTGCACCATGTAGTCGCTTTGTCACCAGTAGCGCTGGATGCATAAGCTCGGGTACGCCACGTCCTCATGAACGAGACTGCACAGACCCCGTCTCAGATCACCCGGCGAATTTCGCCCGCAGAACCTTCTTGTCGAATTTCCCCACACTGGTCTTGGGAATTTCCTCCAGGAAAAGAACGTCGTCCGGCAGCCACCACTTCGGGAAGCTCGGCGCGAGGAACTCGATGAGCTCGTCCTTCGTCGCGCGCTGTCCCGGCTTGCAGACGACGCACGCCAGCGGCCGCTCGGACCACTGCTCATGCGGTATCGCGATGACCGCGGCTTCGAGGACTTTGGGATGGCCCATGAGCGCGCCTTCGAGGTCCACCGAACTGATCCATTCGCCGCCGGACTTCACGAGGTCCTTCGTGCGGTCCACGAGCTGGACGTAGCCGGTCGGGTCGACGATGCCGACGTCGCCGGTGCGGAGCCATCCGTCCTCGGTCCAGGACTGCGGCGACCTCGGGTCGTTGTAATAGGTACGGGCGACCCAGTTGCCCCGTACTTGTACCTCGCCCATCGCCTCTCCGTCCCAAGGCGCCGGAACGCCGTCGTCGCCGACGATTCGCAGCTCGATCCCCGGAACGGGGAGACCTTGGCGCGCCCGAAAGCGCATCTGCTCATCCGAGCTTCGTTCTTCGATGTGGCCGGTGAGCCGCGACAGCGATGCGAGCGGGCCGGTCTCGGTCATGCCCCAGCCTTGAACGATCTTCATTCCTCGTTGCTCGTACGCCTGAATGAGCGAGAGCGGCACGGCGGAGCCTCCGGCGATGATGCGCTCGAGAGACGATAGATCGAGCCTTTCTTGGTCGAGACATTGGAGCATCCCGATCCAGATCGTGGGTACCGCGGCTGCGAACGTCACGCGCTCGGATGCGATGAGCCGCGCGATATCTACCGGCGTCATGAATTGGGCCGGGAAAATTTGCGAAGCGCCTGTGAGCGTCGCCGCCCACGGCAGGCCCCACGCGTTCGCGTGGAACATCGGCACGACGGGAAGCACGCGGTCGTTCTCGCATACGCCGTTCGTGTCCACCATTCCGCTCATGAGTGCGTGCAAGAACATGGAGCGGTGTGAGTAGACGACCCCTTTGGGATCGCCCGTCGTGCCGGACGTGTAACACATCGCGCACGCTTGCGATTCATCGAGGTCCGGCCACGCGAACGTCGGATGTCCCGCTTCGACGAGCTCTTCGTACGAGTCCGCGGTGATCGTCGTCTCCGGCAAGGGACCGTCGCCCATGATGACGAACCGCTTCGCCGTGGTGACGTGCGGAGCGACTTTCTCGAACGCCGGCAACAACGAGTCGTCGATAAAGATCACCGAATCTTCGGCGTGATTCGCGATCCAGGCGACCTGTTCCGGGTGCAAGCGAATATTGAGTGTGTGGAGCACCGCGCCCATCGACGGCACTGCGAGATACAGCTCCAGATGGCGCGCAGAGTTCCAGCCAAACGTTCCAACGCGATCGCCCGGCCGAACCCCCATGTCGTGCAGCGCCGACGCGAGCCGTTCGACGCGTGCGCACAGGGCTTCGTAGTTCGTGCGCGCCGTTCCGTCGGGCGTCTTGGTGACGATCTCCTTGTTGCCGAACAGGGTGCGCGCGCGGTCGAATGCGAGCCGCAGCGTGAGGGGCGTTTCCATCATGAGGCCCGGAAAGTCCATCGGTTCCTCCCGTCGGAGATGGTCGGCGCCCAGTATGTCGGTATTTGCTTACGGAGGGAACTGCGGTCCACCTGCTTGCGTCCAAGACACACGCATAAAGTGAGCACAGGAGGCTTCCAATGAGGGCGCGTTTACTGACGGCAACGCTGGTCGGCTTACTACTGTCGTCGCTCGGGACCGGCCCCGCCCGCGCGGATACGCCGCCGCCCTCGCCCGAATCCAAGCCTGCGGCAGAGCCGGTCTCCGTGCCGCCGTCCCAGCCCGACTTCGGTCCCCTCACCCTCGAGGGCATCGCTCTTTCGGTCGGCGGGCGGACCGTCGAAGCGGCGCCCGCGGACAAAGAGACGAAGATGGTCGTGACGATCAAGAACTCGGGCGACAAGGTTGTGAACAACGCCACGATGAAGCTCGAGGTCCCGCCCGACTACGTGCGCGTAATCGACGGCTCCGCGACGCTGGGCGATCTCGCACCGGGAGAAGCTGCGAAGGCGGCGTTCACGTTCGTGATTCCGAAAGCGTCTTGCTATGCAGATCAAGGCTTCGGCGCGACTATCACATCGTCACTCGGCGACGAGCCCCTGAAGTTCTCCGTGCCGGCTTCGTGTCCGGGACCACGGCTGTACTTCGAAAATGCCGAGTACACGGGGGGAGACGGAGACAACGTTCCCGAGCCGGGAGAGGTCTTGAGCCTTGTCGTGACACTGCGCAACAGCGGCCGCGACGCAGCAACCGACGTCACCGCGACGATCAAAATCGACAACGCGCATGTCTCGGTAACCGACGGCACGGCATCGTGGCCCGACATCAAGGCCGGCGATGCGGCGAAGAACGTGACCCCGTTCGTCGTCAAGATCGACTCGGACGCACCGCGCTCCGATAGTTGCGGCGGCGTGATCGGCGAGCCGGTGGCGGTTGACGTGGCCGCGGATCAGCCGGTGTCCTCGGACGGCGCGAAGCGCGAGAGCTCGTCGGCACCGCCGGTCGACGAGAGCTCGCCGGATTCCGGCGGCTCCAGCGGGAGCACCGGCAATGGCACGGCCTCGGGGGGAACCACCACCGGCACAATCGAGCCCGATCAGACCGTCATCGTCGAGCCCGCCCCGACGGATACGCCCGAACCAACCGGGCCCTCTCCCGACGCGCCGGCGGCGTTCGACGTGACGTTGAGCGTGAGCGCATCCGGCGAGAGGTTCGATGCCGGCTTTGGAAGTGGGACGGTGTGTGCTCTGCGCGAAGGTGGGGCCAATCTTGCGAAGGGCGCCCCGGCTCAGGGTGCGCCCGCGAACGCCACCGATAGCAAGGTCGCGGCCCGCAACGAGCCCTCGTCGAAGAGCTCCCCGGTGGCCGTTGCCTCCGTCCTTCTGGTTGCCCTCGTGGCTCTCCTCCTGCGGTTTCGCTTTCTGGGAGCTTTTTCTCAGTTGACTCGCCCGAAGGCCTGATCTAGCCTGGGCAAGGTTTACACCGCCGATACGGTGTAAACCTTGGTCCAGGAGGTTCCGTGCTTAGAGTCCCGCGTCGCGCCGGCGCGCTGCTCGTTGGTCTCGCGCTCGCCGCGGCCGCTTGCAGCTCGGCGCAAGGGTCGCCGTCGTCGAAGACGACGCTGCGCCTCGGGTACTTTCCGAACATCACCCACGCAACGGCGGTCGTCGGCGTCGCCACGGGGATCTTCGCGCGCGATCTCGGCCCGAACGCGATGTTCGAGGCGAAGACCTTCAATGCCGGCCCCGCGGCGGTCGAGGCGCTCCTGTCGGGAGCGATCGACGCGACGTACATCGGCCCGAACCCGGCGATCAACGCATTCGTGCGGTCGCACGGACAAGCGGTACGCATCATTTCCGGCGCAACGTCGGGCGGCGCATTCTTCGTCGTGAGGCCGAACGTCATGACCGCGGCCGACCTCAAGGGAAAGAAAGTTGCCTCGCCGTCGGTCGGCAACACGCAAGACGTCGCATTGCGCGCGTGGCTGTCATCGCACGGCTTGAAGACGACGACGGAGGGCGGCGGCGACGTTCTCGTCGTCAATCAGGAAAACTCGCAAACGCTCGAGACGTTCCAGTCGGGGCAGATCGCAGGTGCCTGGGTGCCGGAGCCGTGGGCAACGCGCCTCGTCGTGCAAGGCGGCGGGAAGGTTCTCGTCGACGAGCGCGAGCTGTGGCCCGCCGGGAAGTACGTGACGACGCAACTCGTCGTCGCCACAGAGTTTCTGCGGAAGCATCCGGCGGTCGTCGAAGCGCTCCTGCGCGGGCACGTCGAAGCGAATGCTTTCGTCAATGAGCATCCAAGCGAGGCACAGCACGTCGTAAACGATCAGATCGGAAGACTGACAAGCAAGAAGCTGTCCGTCGACGTCATAAGCAAAGCGTGGGCCAATCTCACGTTTACGAATGATCCGATAGCATCGTCGCTTGCGCGGACGGCGGCTTCTGCCAAGTCGCTGGGCTTCTTGCCGAGCGCGAGGATCACCGGAATCTACGGCCTCGCGTTGCTGAACAAAGTATTGAAAGCGACCGGCCGGCCGGAGATCGTGTTGCCGTGAGCGTCCAAGGCTCGGAAGGACACGTGGCGATCGCGCAAGGCGCAGCTGCGGCGTCGTTGGGTGGCGTGTCGAAGACATTCGGACGCGGGGAACATGCCGTTCTTGCGATCGACAATGTCACGCTGGATGTTGGATTCGGAGAGTTCTTGTGTTTGGTCGGCGCGTCGGGCTGCGGGAAGAGCACGATACTCAACCTGGTCGCGGGTCTTGAAAATCCGACGTCGGGCACCGTAGAAGTTCGCGGGGGCCGGACGGCGCTCATGTTTCAAGACGCGGCGCTCTTTCCGTGGCTCACCGTCGGCCGCAACATCGAGCTGGCGCTGCGGCTGCGGGGCGTCGAGCGGCGTCACTGGGGCGAAACGCGCGACGCGCTGCTCGATCTCGCGCACTTGAGCGGTCTCGCCCACAAACGACCGCACGAGCTCTCCGGCGGGATGCGGCAGCGCGCTGCGCTGGCGCGCTCGCTCGCGCAACAAGCCGAGATCTTGCTCATGGATGAGCCGTTCGGTGCGCTCGACGCGATGACACGCGACCGCTTGCACGACGAGCTGGAACGACTGTGGCGCGACACCGGGCTCAGCGTGGTTTTCGTGACGCACAACGTGCGTGAGGCGGTCCGGCTCGGCGACCGGGTGATCTTGCTGTCGAGCAGTCCCGGACGCATCGCAGAAGAATTTTTCGTCGATATTCCACGCCCGCGCCGCATCGATTCCCCCGAAGTCTCCGCTCTTGCGGCGCGCATTACCGACAGCTTGCGCTTCGAAAGCGCGTGATGGATCTCCTCGAAGCGGAGCCCGCCGCGACGGGACCCGAAAACGAAACGCCCTCTCAAGGACGGACGGTGTGGAATGCCACGTGGCCGAAGCTCGGCGCGGTGGGCGTCGTGCTCCTCGTCTGGCAAATCGTCGTTTGGACCGGGTGGAAGCCGTCGTACCTGTTTCCCGGCCCGCGCGAGGTCCTTCCGCGCTTGTGGCACGACGTGATGAACGGCGAGCTTCTGAAGGCGTCGTTGATCACGATGCGTCGCGGTGTCGTCGGCTATGCGCTGGCGATCATCATCGGCATTGGGCTGGGAGCCGCCGTATCGCAATCTCGCATCTTGCGGTCGGCGATCGGATCACTGATCACGGGTCTGCAGACGATGCCATCGATCGCGTGGTTCCCTCTTGCCGTTCTGCTTTTCCAGGCGAGCGAGACCGCGATCCTGTTCGTCGTCGTTCTCGGCGCGGCGCCGGCGGTTGCGAACGGGCTGATCACCGGCGTCGACCACATCCCACCGATCCTTCTGCGCGCCGGAAAGATGATGGGCGCCCGCGGTTTCGCGAAGTATCGCCATGTCGTGTTCCCGGCGGCGCTGCCGTCGTTCATCGGCGGGCTGAAGCAAGCGTGGGCGTTTGCGTGGCGAAGCTTGATGGCGGGTGAGCTCATCGTCATCATCGCGACGCGCCCATCACTCGGTGCCCGGCTGCAAATCGCGAGAGAGTTTGCCGACTCAGAGGGCATGCTGGCGGCGATGATCGTCATCTTGATGATCGGCATCGCCGTCGACTCTCTTGTCTTCGGCCGGCTCGAACGCGCAGTGCGCCGCCGCTGGGGACTGCTCGACCCGGCCGGCGGCTGACGGCTCCAACAAAAAATCGGCGCGGCTCTTTATGAGCCGCGTAGGCTGCGCACCGATTCACCCCGTAATTCATGCGGACGTGAGAAGTCTGTCAGACGCTTTCTTGCCGCACGAACTCGTCGAGTCGGTGTTTGACAGACCATACGCGTGCGTGGGGCAACTTTGCCCGAAAGGGCATGACGCCGCCGCGGCTCGTTCCGCCACTCTGTGATCATGGTCGAGTTCACCTTTTCGACGAAACGCGTCCTGTTTCTTGTGGGCCTCCTATTGCTCACTGTCGCGTTCTCCGGCGTTCCTCTCACGCAAGCCGCTTCAGGTTCAGCTTCAAGGGGGCATGTCTCCGCCGCAACGTCAATTGCAGTTACGCCCGACGATCGTCAGGACGCGGCGGTTCGCTCGGCGCGGGTCCTGCCGGCTCCTGTATCGCCAACCGTGGCCCTTCAAGATCGGGCGAAGGAATACGTGCCGCTCGAGCCCGTCGGCTGGGGCTCCTACGTCGTTTCCGGTCATCCCTGTTTGAACGTTCGCTCCGAGGCGTTCTTGAGCGCCGGGATCATCCATTGCCAGCTCGCTGCAACCATTTTGATGAGCGACGGCCGTCGTGTCCGAGGTGGCGGGATCGAATGGATGCACGTCGAGTTGGCCGGGACCCGGACGTGGGGATGGGCGGCAGAGAGGTACCTCGCACTCGAGGGCAATTGCGGCGCGGGACACTGAATCCGCAGGTGGAAAATCCGTTGCGCGCCTCCAGCAGCCCTGGCATACTGGGCCGCAACCGGCAGTGGGCCGGCAGGAGACCCAAGTATGGCGCGTTTCGCGATCTACCAGAAGCATCAGTCCCCGTCGTGCGTGGACAATTCGCGCATGCCGTGGGACGTCGCAGCCACGCTTGGGCCCGGGGCCTCCGGAGGGAGAGTTCGCTCATAAAAACTCTCACACCAGAGTCCCGGGCCATCGGAAATCCGATGGCCCGGCTGCTTTTTGGGGGTCGTTTCGCACAGGAGAACACCGCACGCGGGAAGGAGGTGAGGACAGTGGAAGGGCTCGGGACCATCAGCTGGACGCAGGCGCTTTGTGCTACGCGAGACGCCGCGCTGTTGGAACTGTTTTTCTCGGAGGAGCCGGGAGAAATCGCCCGAGCAAAGGCGATCTGCAGCGCGTGTCCGCTGCGTCTTCCCTGCTATGAAGGAGCACTCCGCCGGCAAGAGCCGTGGGGTGTTTGGGGAGGGCAGCTGTTCGACCGCGGCGAACCGATCGACCAGAAACGCACGCGCGGACGGCCGCGAAAGAATCCGGTGGCCGTTCCGGTAGCAGCGCGGGTCGAAGAGGACGAAGCAGTTGCCTGATCCCATCTGCCTTCCCGCGTGCACCACGGCGGTGACGGAAGGCCGCAACCGGGCCCGGCGCGAACCTGCGCCGGGCCCTTTCACATCGAGGAGCCGATTATTCTTCGAGTCTCGATGAAGACCGATCCGCGACGTACGCCTTCTCCGCTGCGGCATCGTGCGTTCCGGCTCTACTTCACGGGAAGCATGATCTCGAATTCCGGCACGTGGCTTCAAAACGTCGCGCTCAGCGTCTTCATGCTCAACATCACGCACCGATCGACGTGGGTCGGCATCACGGGTCTCGCGCTCATGCTTCCGGTTGTGTTCTTGACGCTGCCGGCCGGCGTGCTGGCAGATCGTGTGGACCGGTTGAAGCTGTTGCTCATCTCCCAACTCGTCGCCGCCGGTTTCGCGGCCGTGCTCACCGTTCTTGCAGCCGCACACACCATCACTCGCTATACGGTCGTCGGTCTGGCGATGGGACTAGGAGCGTCGGTCGCCTTTGCGATTCCCGCGATGCAGGCCCTTATCCCACATTTGGTTCCCGAGGACGAGCTCGAGGGTGCCATTGCTATGAACGCGATCACGTTCAACATCGGACGCGTGATCGGACCCATCCTCGCAGCGCTCACACCGCTGCTCTTTCACGACAACTGGCCGGTGTGGGCGTTCGGGCTCAACACGGCGTCGTTTCTCGTTCTCGCCGTATTGCTGTCTCGTATGGGGCCGCCGCCGTACCCTCGCCCCGGCGGCGGCCCCGGACCGGTAAGCGAAGCGATCGACTATGCCTGGCATCACGTCCGGACGCGGTGGATGCTACTCGGCGTCATCGCCATCGGATTCACACTCGATCCCATCTTCACGCTGTCGCCGGCGATCGGCCGGAGTTTCGGACGGTCGAGCTATGCCGGATGGATCGTGTCGGTTTGGGGAGCCGGAGCGGTGTTCGTCATCACCGCCGGGGCGTCGGTGCTTCGCTATCTTACGAAACACGGTCTCGGGTGGGTGGGCCTCGTCGTGCTCGCCGCCGGCATCGCAGGCTTTTCCGCCGCGCAGAATCTCGCCGAGGCGCTCGGCGCCGTGTTCGTGACCGGGGGCGGCTACATCGCCGCCGCGATGACCTTCACCACGACGATCCAGACCGACGTCCCCGAGCGATTGCGCGGCCGCGTGATGGCGCTGTGGACGCTCGCCTTTCTCGGGCCGCGTCCCATCGCGGGCATCATCGACGGCTCCCTCGCCGACGTCCTGTCGCCGCATTGGGCGGGCGTTCTCTTTGCCCTGCCGGCGATCGTGATGTCGGTCGCGGTCCGTCGCGGCGCGCTGCGCGGCGGGCAAGCGGTTGCGCCTCCTGTGTAACGGCGCCGCGTCCGCGCATACTGCACCGGTATGAGGAAGCTTCGCGGGTCGGCCGGCCGTGCCGGCGTCTGGCTGCTGGGGGCGGTGCTGCTGGTGCTGGCCGCCGGAGGCGTCTCGGTCCTACGCGTCGCGCGTGACGGAGGATCGCTCGCGACGAAGCGCCCCTCGAAGCCGCAGACGGCGCCGGATTTCGACGGCATCCACGCGTGGATCAACTCGCCGCCGCTCACGATTCCGTCGTTGAACGGAAAGGTCGTCCTCGTCGATTTCTGGACGTATTCGTGCATCAACTGCGTGCGAACCCTGCCGATCCTTCGCGCGCTGTATGGGCGCTACAAGGCGGCCGGGCTCGAGATCGTCGGCATTCACGCGCCGGAGTTCAAGTTCGAGATGGATGAGAGCAATGTGCGTGATGCGGTTCGGCGCCTGAACGTCACGTGGCCGGTTGCGATGGACAACCGGATGCTGACGTGGAGGGCGTATCGCAACCAGTATTGGCCGCACGTGTACCTGATCGACAGAGCCGGCGTGATTCGTTTCGATCACATCGGTGAGGGAGACGATGTACAGACGGAGCTCGAGCTGCGCACGCTGCTCGCCGAACGGGGCCCCTCGTCGCTGCCGTCTCCCGTGAATCCGTCGGAGCCGTCGTTCGACTCGGACATGACGCCGGAGATCTATGCGGGCTACGAACGCGGCGAGCAGCTCGACACGATCGCAAGCGCGCCCGGATACTCGGAGAACCAAGCGGTTCGCTATTCCGCTCCGTCCGCTTCGACGCTCGCGCGCGCGACGACGGATGGTCAGATCTTCTTGTCGGGCACGTGGCGCTCGCGCCCGGAATTTCTGCAGGCGGAAACACCCGGCACGATCTTTCTTCCGTTCCGAGCGAAGAACGTGTACTTCGTTGCCTCCGCCAAAGAGTCGGCGAGGGCGACACTGCGGCTCGACGGAAAGCCGATTGGACCGTCCGCCGGCGACGACGTGAAAAGCGGATCAGCGACGGTGTCGCGATCGGATTTGTTCTGGATCGTTAAGCTTTCAGCTGCCGGGAGGCACGTGCTGGAGATTGACGCCGAGCCGGGCTTTCAGCTGTACACATTCACATTCGGGTGATCGTTATAGAGAACCTTTGCGGCGTGAACGCAGCGCGATCGCGAGAAACCCGATCACAATGAGCCCGGTCACGCCGGCAATGGCAGCCGGCGGACCGACATCACGCGTACGCGCGACGGGTGGCGGCAACGGCAGCGGAGAGGGAATCGCGTGCACGGCGACGGCGACGGGAACGGCCCGCACGGTATCGATCCCGTCGGTCGCTTCGATCGTCATCTCGTAGAGACCAGGGGCGAGCGGGTCACCCGACCCGTCGACGAGATCGATGCCGGCTTCGTTCGGGCCGGATTTCTGCGATACAACGGGCGCACGCGCGATCTCGGCTCCGTCGCGCCAAAGGATGGCGGCAACCTTCGCCGATGTCGGCAACTCGTACCGAACCGCGGCGCGTCCCCCCATCAATGCGTGCTGCATCTCAGGCCCGATCGGATCGACCGACAGCACCGGCGCGATCGATCCGGCGCGAAGAATCTTCATCGTCGTGCCGCCGCGCACTTGAAAGCTGCGACCCAAACGGACTTCGCCACTCGGGCCGCGCGCCGAAAACGGGCCGTCGGCTTCAATGCGGATGCGTACCGAGTCACTGCCGACCAAGACGCGCAGTGCGCCGGGCTCGCCGATGCGCGCCGGCTTCAGCCCGCCGTAGAAGTGCGAGACGATATCGGCAGCGCGACGTCCGCGCGATGCGAGTGAGCGCGCACCGTACTGAGACATACCGACGCCGTGCCCCCACCCACGCCCATCCAGCACGACGCGATCGGCTTTCTGTGCAAGCGTGAAGTGAATGGAAGGAACCGGCTCCGGCAAGTGACCGTCCGCCGTCTTCGAAGGATACTTCGACGGAAACAGACAGTCGGCCTTTTGGTTCATCGCGCGACGAAACTCGATCAAGCCGATCGACTTGCGCGCGCCTCCACCGGACACGACTAGTGCGCCGCCGCCGACCGATGCCGACGTGATCGTGCCGCCACTCCACAGATCTGCGTCGATGAGAACGCTCGTCAAGTCGGTGTAGGGAATCTCGACGCGCCAATGCGCGAGGGGTGCGTCGTCGTCCTCGCCGGTCGTCGGCTTCAAGTAAGGGAGCGGCGGTCCGCCGAACCCCTCGGAATTCGAAACCGTACGCCCCCACGACGTCGAGAAGAAAAACGCTTGGATGACCGAGCCGTCGTATTTCAAGACCTGGCCCGCAGTCTCCCTTACGGCGCGTTGCCATGCGTCTCCGAACGCGCCTTGCGACACCGTCAACCCGCGGTACACCTGGCATGCGTCGGTTGAGCAGAGGTCGTATCCGATCGGTGAGTTCGGACGATGGTTGTAGTGGTACAGCGCGTACGACCGCGCCGCGATCACTTGCGCCTTGAGCGCTTCGGGTGGCCACGACCGCGGAACCTCCGAAAGTCCGTTCAGGTAGTCGCCAAACGTCAGCTGGTTGACGAGCGCGAGCGTGCCGTCCTTGGCGCGCACGATCTCGAGCCGTCCCGCGTAGCGGGCGCGAAGCGGCTTGCGAAGGTTCGCTTCGCATGCGACATCGGTGTTGTCATATTCGGCGATGACCTTGAAGGTCGTGTGCGGTCCCGGCGTCAGCAGGAGCCGTTGCAGGGTGGGATCGCCGGGCGCCGCACGCGCGCCGGCAGGAGCAAGAGAAGCGATCGCGAGGAGCGCAGCCGCCGGGATGCGGAACATGCCCGGATCGTACCGGGCAGAGCGAAGCCGGACCGGTGCGCTATTCGCCGGGAAGGATCGTGATGTCGATCGGTGCGCCGGTCAGCGCCAGCTCGTAGACGCCTTCGGCGTCCTCGAGCGAGGTGGCCGGCGAGCCGAGCACGTCGACGATGCGTCCTTGCAGCTGCTCGGTCGGGGTTGCGGTGATCTTCGTCATGACGTCGCCGACGAGCACGTCGGCCGGCATCCGGTTCTCGGCCACGAGCTTCGTCAGGACATCCCGTTCGGTCAGAAGGCCGACGATGGCATCGTCCCGGACGACGACGGCCGAGGATAGGCCTTCGTCGCGCATGGCGCACGCTGCTTGATGAACTTGATCTTCGGGGTGGACGGTCAGCGCGGTTCGGATCACATCGGTCATACGCATGCTGGGTTGCCCTCCTTGTCACCCGGTCACAACTGACCCTATAGGAAGTGCGCAGGCGGCGACTAGAACCGGTGGGTAACTTTCGCTTGCTTCGCGCGGCTTTTGCCGGTGTTTTCCTTAAGAAACCGCGCTGGTTCGCCGATGGACTTTCCCATGGACTCCCATGCGCTCCTGCAATACACCGTCGATTGTGGCGCCTCCGACCTGCACCTTCGCGTCGGCGTTCCGCCGTCGGTCCGTTTGCACGGCGAAATGGACGTCGTCGAAGGCAAAGAGTTTCTCACTCCGTCTGATACCGCGACGATGGTCGATCAGCTTGTTCCACGTGAGCTTCGCGAGCGGCTCGACCAAGAGATGGAAATCGACTTCGCGCTGGAGCTCATGGGCTCCGAGCGTTTTCGCGCGAACGTGTTCGTCGAACGGATGGGATACGGAGGTGTTTTCCGGGTGATTCCCCGTCAGATCAAGACGCTCGAGCAACTGAAGATGCCACCGGCAGTTTCGGAGCTGTGCCGGCGTGAAAAGGGCCTCGTTCTAGTCACCGGGCCGACCGGCAGCGGGAAGTCGACGACGCTCGCCGCGATGATCGACCTCGTGAACCAAGAGCGCCGCGGTCACATCTTGACGATCGAAGACCCGATCGAGTTCGTGCATTCGCCCAACAACTGCATCGTCACGCAACGCGAAGTCGGTTCGCATACGCGTTCGTTCGAGGCTGCGCTTCGGTCGGCGCTTCGCGAGGATCCCGACGTGATCTTGGTCGGTGAGATGCGCGATTTGGAGACGATATCCCTCGCGATCACGGCCGCAGAGACGGGCCACCTCGTGTTCGGGACGCTGCACACGATGAGCGCTCCCAAAAGCGTGGACCGGATCATCGACGCATTCTCCGCCGACCGTCAGGAGCAAATTCGCACGATGCTGAGCGAGTCACTCGAGGGTGTCGTGACCCAGACCCTGCTGCCGACGGCGGACGGCAAGGGACGCGCTGCAGCGGTCGAAGTGCTGATGGTCCTGCCGTCGATCCGGAACATCATTCGCGAAGCGAAGACGCATCAAATGCCGTCGATCATGCAGACGGGCGCAGCCCACGGAATGATCACGATGGAAGCGGCAATCGAAAAGCTGGTCGCCTCGGGGGCAGTCACGCAAGAAGTCGCGAACCGAAGGCTGGCGCTCGGAACGGCGGCCTAAGGGCTAGCGTCCGGGCGGCGCCGGCGCCTCCGGGGCGCTCGACGCATCCGGCTTGGCTGTGTCGGGTTTCGGAGCCGGCCGTGGCTTCGGCGCCTCCGGTGTCTCGACTTGCACCTGCTCCGCCACCTTCTGCAGCTGCGCGAGGAGCGCACCGGCGTTCGGCGCCTTGTTCAGGAGAGCCTGCTCGCGGTCGAGGAGCCCTTGCAGCTGGAGGTTGATTGCCGGATCAGAGAGCCCGTCTTTCGTGATCGACAGCAGCGACTGGTGGACGTCGTTTACCAGCGCGGCGAGCGAGGTCGAATCGCCGGCCTGTTTCGCGAGTTCCAGCTTCGCGCTTGCCTGGCGAATCAGCTCGGCATTGGCCGGATGGTCCGGCGCGATCGCGCGCATCGCTGCGAAGCTGCCGGACGCGAGCACCATCGCCGCCGCGATCCCTGCAAAAGCCGCGTGGACGTGGTGGCGCCGCCGCGCAGACAACGAGCGCAGCATTCGTCGCTGGGCATTCGCCACGCGCGTGCGCTGCTCGTCCACCGCAGCAACGGCCGCCCGGTCCAGCCCGTGCCGCTCCATGACGGCGGCAAAGGCCACCGTGAGGGGCAGCTCCTCACCGAGCTGAGCGATGTTTGCCTCAACCTCGGGCAGGGGGCGAATGGCCCGGAAGGCCTTCAATATCGAACCCATATTGGGAACATAAGGCTCCATACCCGGCCTGTCCACCCTTCCGGGAATGAGTTAAGACGCCCCGGCCCGGTTCCCCGTTTTTGTCGTACCCCCCGGCTACTGTTGGGGGCATGGAAGAACATTCCGAGACGGCCGCGCAGGCCCGGTCGTGGGCCCGCGAAGCCGCAATCATCGTGGATCCTTTGCTCGTGGAGGTTTTTGCGTTCGCTTGGGCCGAAGGGGGCGACGTTCCCCCGGAAGTTCTCCTTCGGATGGCGTACCTGCAGGGGTATCAGGATGCGCTTGCCGAGCCCGAGCGTGGCGGGCTGCTGAAGCGCCTCGGCGTGCAGGTGCCGCCGCTCATCCGGCCGACGAAGAGCGCACCCCGGTCTCGCCGACCGAAAGGCTCGAGCGACAGTTCGGGCAAATAACCGATTCGCGATCCTGCGCCGACGCGAATCGGTAAGAGCAGTCCGGGCAGACGATCCAACGGATGGACGAATCCTCGGCCGGGCCGGCCTCCGTCGTCGGCGCCCCGCCCGGGACCGTTAGGTTCGGGATCGAGTACGGGTCGGGCGCGGCCGCACCTCGGACAACGTTGCGCGTGCCGCACTTGGGGCAGAGAAACTCGCCCGACCCGGCGACCTCGAGCTCCGCCCGACAGCGTCCGCAACGAACGAGCATGTCCGCATGCTATCGAAATGATTCAAGGTTCCAACGCCTTGACCCGAGATCTCTAACACGCTCCGATGAGTTCCTCCTTCGAAGGTGCCCCTGCGTGCCGCGCGTGCGGCTCTCTTGGCATTACCCGTCATCGCATTCGCAGCGACAGGAACCAGAGCGAGATTCTCGACGTATTTGCGTGCGAGGCGTGCGGCGAATATTGGATCGACGGCGAGACGACGCCCGCTCCCGAGGTGCTTCGGCGGCTCGGGCTCGATCAGTAGGCCCGGCCTCGCGCCGTCGCGGCGCCCTGACGTAGTCTGGCTCGCGATGGTCTCCATTGGACCGGCCGCATGAACGCCACGTGCATTATCGTCGGGGACGAAATCCTTTCCGGTCACGTGCAGGACGCGAACGGGCATTTCATCGCGACGCGCCTTGCGGTGACCGGACACCGCCTGATGCGCATGAGCGTCGTGCCGGACGATCCCGAGGCGATTGCCGGTGCTCTTCGCGCCGACCTGTCGGCAGGCGCCGCGATTGTTTTCGTGTGCGGCGGTCTCGGCCCGACACATGACGACCGGACGATGGAGGCAGTCGCCGGCGCGCTCTCACGCTCGCTCGAGCCGTGCCCGCCGATCGTCGAGCGCATCGAGCGCATCGTCGATCGAATGCGCACGGAAGGCTTTGCCGGCGACCCGCTCGGCATCTCGGGTCTCGAGAAAATGGCCCTCGTGCCGGCCGGCTCCGAATTCGTCGAATGCGGTGTCGGCGTGATCCCGGCCGTCACGCTGGTGCACGAGGGCGCCCGTATCGTGATCCTTCCGGGTCCGCCGCGCGAGCTTCAAGCGGTGTTCATCGACGGCGTCGAGCCGCAGTTCCTCGCCGAGACCGGCGCGCCGCTCGCCCGTATCGAAGTCGAGCATCTTTTCCCAGAGTCTTCGCTCGCCGCGGCGCTCACCGAAATCGAGCGACGTTTTCCGGGGGTGTCACTCGGCTCGTATCCACTCGAGGACCGGGTACTCATCCGCATCGCCGGCCCCGAGGAAGATGCTCATGCAGCGGCCGCGAGCGTCCGCGAGGCGATCGTCGTGCTCGAAGAATCCGAAGAAGGACGCCGACTCCTGACGTATTTCCGCGGATCACACGAGCGGTGACCGCGCCTTAGCGGACGAGCCTGACGGTCGCGATTTCGCAGCCGCGCATCTCCGAAGCGAAGCCGCCGGCGACACGATCGCAAGCGGTGAGCTCGTGATCGAAAAGGTCCACGATCGTCGCCGACGATGCGTTGATCGACGGGCCATCGGCAAGCGTCATGCGCGCCGGCGTACCGGATGCATTGAAGACTCGCACCTCCAAACCGGTATCTGTGCGAGTCAGCGCGCTCAGCTGAACGGAGGCCGGCTCGATCGATAGCCCGTGTGACACAGAGGGCAGAGAGCCGGCGTGCGCGCGCGTGATCACCGGATGGAAGGGGAGCGTGAATGCCTCGGCGGCGTCGTACACGCCGTTTTGCCACGTGCCGATGTGCGGGAAAACCGCAAGGGAAAAGGTGTGAGGGCCGAGCAGCTGCGAACCCGGCGTTTCCAGTGGAGGACCGGCGGGCCCGGCGCGATAGAGCATTGCTTGACGCGACAGCCAGCCGACGCTTCTCAGCAGCGTGACCGCGAGCCCGTCGTCGGTGAGCTCGAATTCCGGCGTGCCGGTGTGCAGCAGGGCGAGCCCGCGTGCTCCGTCGGAGGCGTCGACCCACCGCCGGCAGGGATACGTCGCGAGCGCATGCTCATGCGAACCCGACTCGGCCTCACGGCCGCGCTCGGCAACGGCAAAAGCTGTTTCGGCGTGGGAGACGGCCGGTGTGAACGGCAGTGGGAAGTGCGCGCGCACCCGGTGATCCTTCGCGCGGTTCTCCAGGGTGATGGTCGCGCGCAAGAACGGCTCGCCCGAGCGCAGCGAGATCTCCGTCACGACGTTCATCGGAACCGACTTGCGGTCGCGCGCCTTGCCGTTGGGCGACAGCCCCGCCGGGATTCGCCACTGCGTGTGGACGGCTATGCGGCCTTCCAGCGGACCGCGCGAAAGCACCTCGAGCCGGGCCGGCCCGCGCGGCGAAAGGATCGTGTCGCGCTCGGGCGGTGAGTAGTTGTACTCGTCTCCTGCGTCGCCTCCGTCACGCAATCCGAACAACCCCGAGTAGACGGAGCCGCTTTCGAGGTTGGTCACGCTGATCGTTCCGTCCTCGGCCACGTGCGCTTCGATCGATGCGTTGCGCAGAGCGCGCTCGCCCGTCGTCACCGGATCCTTCGGCCGCGCGTTTCCGTGCGCCGCAGACAGCACGGTCCAACCAAGACCGGCCACAGCCGGAGCCTCGACGAGCATCGTGCACAGCGGCGGTCCGACGGCGAGGACGTGAAACTTCGCGCGCGGACGCGCTTTGGTGAGGGCCTCCACTCGACGCTTCGCCTCTTCGACGTCGAAGTGGCCTTCGGCAACCGGTCCGAGGTGCAATCGGACGACGGTCGTCCGTCCCTCCTCGATATCGAGGCCGTTGACGGTGAGTGCGCCGATCATGCGCGAATGGATCGTCGGCACGATGCGCGCGAGCTCGGTTCCGCGCAGCACCATGTCGACGATGACTTGCTCGGCGGGCTCTTCGAGCAACTGTGTCGCGCACCGTGTTCCGTCCGGTGCCACGAGCGCGGTGTTCGACGGATCCTCCACCGACAGCGTCACCACGTGGGCGCCACCGCGCGTGCGCGGCGACGGGTTCCACAACACCGCTCCTTCGGCACCCTCGGGAATGCTCCGCGTGTCGATGCCGGCTGCAAGCGTCTCCGCGGCGTCGCGCGTTACGAGCTCGCCGATGCGAGCCGCGTCGACGTACCGCGCGAGAACTTGATCGGCAACGGCGTCGACGCCGCATCCGCAAATGGAGTCGTGCGCGGAGTTTTCGACCATTCCCCGCCACGCGCGCTCCAGCAGGCGCCCGGTATCGGTACCGGCGAGAGCGGACAGCGGCTCGGCATATCGCTCCAGCGACCGCGACGCCCGGAACTCCGCTTGCTTCAGCGGCATGCGCGCGCTCGCGACGCCCATCAGCAGGTTCGCGCGAGCGCCCGATCGCAACTCGCCGCGCCAGCGCGGCAAGCCCTCCGACGGCGCGTCGTGCAGGTATTCCCGCAGCGAACCGATCCGAAATTCCAGCTCATCTTGCCGCGTGTTCGCTTCGTCGAAGAGCGCCGGCAAATGATCCTCCGCCCCGCGGTGATCGGTCCCGTTCATCGCCAGAACGACGGTGCCCGGCTTGAACGGGGCCAGATCCTGAGCAATCCGCTTGCCGCGGACGATCAAGTCCTCGTACGTGGCCGGCAGCGTCGCGCCGTTCGAATACGACGTCGCGAGATACAGCGTCCGAAGCGTCGTGCCGTCCGGTGCTTCCCACAGGAAGGCGGTGCGGTCGACGGCGAATGGCACGCCGCGCCACACGCACGCTTCCTTCAATCCCGCGAGCCGAAGGATCTGCGGCATCTGCGAAATGTGGCCGAAGGAATCCGGAATGTAGCCCAGCTCCATGCGACCGCCCATCGCGTTTGCGCGGGCCGATCCTTGCCGGATGTTGCGAATGATCGTTTCCGGCGAGCAGAGGAACTCGTCCATGAGGATGCGCCACGGTCCTATGGCTAGGCGGCCCTCGCGAATGAAGCGCTCGATCTCGGGGCCGACGGGAGGCCGCACCTCCAAGTAGTCTTCGATCGCCGCCGTTTGCCCGTCAAAGTTGAAGTGACGGAATGACGGATCGTCGTCGAGCACTTCCAACAGGCGGTCCATGACTTTCACGAGCTGAAAGCGGTAGGCCTCGAACGGCTCGTACCACTCGCGGTCCCAATGTGTATGAGGAACGACGTGGATGATCGTCCTGGTGGGCATCGGCGCTGAGTATACGAGCCGACCTGCTACCACGGAATGGGTCTCGTCGAGCACTGCGACGATCCTGGTATGCACCTGCGATCGCGGGTGATTGCCGGTGCGTACCACGACCGAGGCGCGGGCGGTACAGTGACCGCCCATGTCTGATGCCGGAGTCGACGCTGCACTCGAAGTACTCCTCGGCGACGATCTCTCACACGTCGTCGATCTCTGCTTGACCCGAGGAGACGAGCCCGGACACGCGCAAGCGCACGCGGCCGACGGATCATGCGCGTTTACCCGTGACGGATTGCTGTGGGCGAAGGGACGCAACCCGCTCGAGCGCCAGGACGCCGGCGCGTTTTCCCCCCTCGACGACGAGCTTGCAAACATGCGTCCGCCGGCCGACCGGCACTCATACCCATTCGCCTACGACAACGCTGCGCAGCTCTTTGACGACCCGCGCGCGCCGGACGTCGCCGTCGTGCACACGCCGGCGCACAACTGGGAGGAACGTGGCGGTCATCGCGGCGAGCACGGATCACTCAACGTCGTGCAGTCGCGTGCTCCGCTCATCGTGTCCGGCGCCGGCGTCCAAAAGCGAGGACGCGTGAACGGCGCCGCCCGCATGGTGGACGTCGCCCCGACGATCGCAACGTTGCTCGACGCGGAGCCGGCGGGGGAGAGCTTGTTGAAATGGCAGGACGGAAACGTGCTGGACGACGTGATCGCGGTCGCGCGGCCAAAGCGGGTCGTCGCGTTTCTCTGCGACGGAACGAACGCGAACGTGCTGTACGCGATGGCCGCCGCCGGCGAGCTTCCAGCGTTCGCGCGGCTGATGGACGAGGGCACGTGGTACGGGCACGGCTTGATCGCGTCGTTCCCGTCGGCGACGCTCGCGAATCACACGGCCGCACTGACGGGCGCGCACCCCGGTCACCACGGGGTTCTGCACAACGCGTATTACGACCGCGCAACCGCGCGGCAAATCATCACGAACGCTCCCGAGACGTGGCACCTCGCGCGCGAAGAGCTCTCACCGGATGTCGAGACGCTGCACGAAGTCGTGGCCCGTTCCGGCGGCGGGTTTACGGCGTCGGTGAACGAGCCGACCGACCGTGGCTCGGGCTACACGACGTTCGATTTCTTCCGTCGCGGCGAAGTCGGCAACTTGCAAAGCGCTCTTCCGAGCCCGGATTCGATTCCCGGCGCGACCAAAGAGTTCGCCGACCGCAAGCGTGAGTACGGCTGGGCGAGCGGCGCCGACCACCTCGCAGTGCAACAGGTGACGCAGATATGGAGCGGCGCAAACGGCAACCCGAAGCCGCGATTCCTGTGGGTGAACCTCATCCTTCCCGACGCCGGAAATCATGCCGGCGGGCCCTATTCAGACATCGGCCACGCGGCGCTCCGCGACACCGATGTGCGACTCGGAACGATTCTCGACGCGATGGATTGGGGAGCGGGGGAGACGGCGTTCGTCGTACTCGCCGACCACGGGATGGAAGAATCGGATCCCGACTGCAAAGGGGACTTCGACGAGGCCCTGACGAAAGCGGGCGTGACGTTCCGCGACGAGGCGTACGGCTTTTTGTACCTCGACGACTGAAGCGCAAAAAAAACCGAGAGGCCGGGGGAAGGCCGGCCTCTCGTCTAAGCGACGCTTCTTATGCTGCGCGCGGTGTGCGCTGGTCGATGTCCCCGGAACCCGAACGCGTGTAGCTCGAAATGAGCGACACAACTGCCGGCCACACGTACGACATCGCGCCGACCATCAAGCCGGTGAACAAGGGGCCCATCCAGCTGTCACGGACGGCGATTCCCCAGCCGGCAAACACGGAGTAGTCAAGAAGCTCCGTCGCAACGATGCCGAGCGCCAGGGTGCCGAGAAGGCGGATCCTGGAATCGTCCAGGTTTACAAGTCCGTACACGAATTCTGCCGTCTTGTAGACCGCCAGCCCGAGTAGTGCAACGATCGCGAAGTGATGCATGTGCACCTCCTTTCGCACTGTTTGACTCGGCCCGGCACCTCTGGGTTACACGGGTGTAAGTTACCCATCGGAAACCAGCACCCTTGTCGCCGGCGAAGGAGCCCGCAATGTCCGAAGTCATCATCGAACGAGATGGCGGCGTTGCAACGCTGCGCCTCAATCGCCCCGACGTCCGCAACGCGATGACGCCCGAGCTGACGGCCGCGTTCACCGGGGCGATCGAGCAGTTGCGAGACGACGAGGACGTGCGCGCCGTCATCGTGATCGGAGAGGGCAAGGCGTTTTGCGCCGGCGGCGACTTGTCGTGGGTGCAGCCGGGACCGGACGCGAACGTCCCGCAAATGCGGCGCAAGATGCGTGCCTTCTATCCGAAGTTTCTCGCGATTCGAAGCCTCGACGTTCCGACGATCGCAGCGATCAACGGCCCGGCGATCGGCGCCGGGCTTTGTCTGGCAATGGCGTGCGACATCCGGATTGCAGCGGAGGGAGCAAAGCTCTCGACCGCCTTCACCCGCCTCGGCATGCACCCAGGAATGGCCGCGACATATCTCCTCACGCGACTGGCGGTAACGGCACGCGCGTCCGAGCTGATCTTCACCGCGCGCGTCGTCGACGGAACCGAGGCCGAGCGTCTTGGCTTGGTGAACCGCGTGGTGCCTGCCGAGCGCTTGCTCGACGAAGCAAGGC
>JAIVGO010000173.1 GCA_020201525.1 Actinomycetota bacterium
GGCCGGCCTCTCGGGCTCGCGTGGCTAGAGAGCCGTGGTATTAAGGTTCGACGCCGAGAAGCCGGGTCCAACCGGGTTGGGGATCATGCACCCATTCGGGTTATACAGCGGGTTGGCTTGACCTCCTGGGTAGATCACGAACCCACCAGCAGGCGCTGGAACCGGGACGTTCGGCGGCAGCGGCGGGAACGTGACCGGCGGAACAGGGGGCTCGTTGATCCCCGGCGGAACCGGATTGTCTACTGCCGTCGGCACTGCGCGGCTCGCAAGAATCAGCGGGCACGACGGGCCTGCATAGGACGCCGGGTTGGGGTCACCGGACGGCGTTCCGACCTTGTAACCGGTAGACGTCTCGAGCGCCGGCACGGAGTCGGTGTACCAGGTCCAACCGAGCAGCAAGCCGGTAACCGGGTTTCCGATCTCATGGTCCATCCAAGAGAACGCAACGGCGTTCTTGATGACCTGGCCGCTCGTCAAGATCGTCTTGTGCCGGTACGCGCACGGGTTCGTCGCGGTCGGCGACGTGCGGTACTCGTAAGCGTACGGGATCTTGATGCGCACGGTGTTGAGACTCGGGAACGAATAGGAGCCGTTGTTACCCAGGCCGCTCGAGTCCGTGAAGCCGGTGAACCTGCCGGACTGCGCGGTGAGGTCGTTGCAGTTGCTGTAATGCTGACCGAGCGTCAAGAAGGTCTGGCCGACACCCGGCTCGAGCGGAAAGCCCTGCAAGCGACCGGCCGGGTCGTAGACACCGAGGCTCGAGTCTTCGTGCTGCTCGGATTCGGTCGTGCCGTAGGACATCCACATGTAGAAGCGATCGGTCGGGTTGTACGGCGTCCACTTCGACTGACCGGCGCACGGGATGTCAACACAACCAACGTCGGTGATGACGTTCATGTTCGGCACTTGGAACAACACGAGGACGTGCGCACCCGCGTATGGCGCGACGCCGGACTGCGGACACGCCTGGGTGCCGTCGTAGTACACCGGCGCCGGCTTGTTCGGCGCGCACCGCAGCAGGTTACCCCTCGTCGTCACGTCGGCGATGATGTTCGTGCCGTCCGTGCTCATCGTGAAAGACGTGATGTTCGCCGGCGAGGTTGCGGTCGCCGAGCGGAAGAACGGCTTCAATGTGGGGTCCGATGCCTGGGCGTCGGACTTCACCAGGATAGGCTCGATCGTGTCGGTTGTTGCATCCGACGAGGTCGCCGCATGTCCCATTGAAGGCACTATGAGGACCATAACGAGCAGCGCCCCGAGAGACGCCAACCAGCGTTTCTTCATTGCGATTCCCCCTCCTTCTCGGCTCGCCGGCCGGATAGGCCGCAAGCTCCGCACCTATGCTCCGTAGATATCTTTCGACGACATCCCCGGACATCCTTCTAAAAACCTGACAAACTTGGCGATACCACCCGCCAATGAACCTTGCAATGCTGACACGGCCGTCACACACCCGCCGTCGTCCAGCGGAAATACGACACGGAGGTCATCCCGTCGAGGGCGACTTGCCGTACGCTTTCCGGCAAGGGGCCGTAACCGGCCGCGGTCAGAGCGGTTTGAGCGGGCGTCCCAAGAGCGGCCGTGAAATAGTCGACCACCGTCCGTGCGACCCGCCCGCTCGTCGTCCCACCGAAGCCTTCAAACCATTGCTGAAGGATGAAAGCATAAGCGAACGAGCAGATTGGGTAGCTCTTCGAGCTGCTTCCGACCGGATCCGGCGCGTCGGTAATGGATACCGAGCTCCAGTCCCCGAGTGTCGCCGGGACCCATGCGCTCCGGGTGCCGGTTGGAAGCTGTTGCGGATGCGTGCCGGGGGGCAATACTGCGCTGCCGGCCGCCGCGGTACACCCTCCCGTCGTGGCCGCGACGAAGCTCTTCGTGACGTTCTGTATTTGCGCGGTCTGCAGTTGATTCGCGCGCGCGTCGGCGATGCCGACGTAAGCAATCGCCCCGGGGTAATCGCGTACGCAGCTCACCATTCCCGCCTCAAATGTGCCGAGGCACGAGAAGGCATTCACCGGCCAGGCATTCGGCGCCGTGCCGCGCGCATACGGGAGCCATTCGGGATTTTCTTTCGCAAGGAAGTCCTGAAAAACTCGTGTTGCACCGCCGGTATCCAGACGACGGGAAAGCAAGATCGGAGCATTGCAGCTCGCGAGTCCGGCATTGTCGGCGACGAGCCGCGGGTCGTTCCACGCCTTGATCACGGCAAGGTAAATCAAGCTCAAATTGAGGCTGGTCAGCTTCATCTGCTGGCTGAAACACGGCAGGTTATAGCCGATCGCCCACCCGTTCACGTACAGCGGAATCTGGTGGACCGGGGAAAGCCAGAAGCGTGTGCTGACTTCCAATTGCGCCTTTTCCGCAGGCGACAGCGGCGTGTCGGATCCTGCGAAGCTGCGCGCGCGTGCAGTCAATTGTGTAATCCCGTTTTGATCGCCGGTGCTCAAGTAGTTGAGAAGCCCGGACTCCCTTGCGCACGCGCTCGTAAACGCCGGCTGGAACACAGAGGAATGAACGATTCCCTGCGAGGCAGAGCCTTCGCCGTACGCTGCGTCCGCCTTTCCGTCGCAGAAGTGGGTGTCGTCACCGAGCTGATCTGCGCGCGAGGCTATCGGAGCGAAAACGACGAAAAGAAGCAGCCAAGCGCCTGCGCGAAAATAGTCTCGGGTCGCGCGTGATCGTCTTCTCATCGCCAGGTTCAATCTTGTTACCGCCGACTCTTTTCAGATGACAACGAAGCCGAACGACTGCGACCCCTTCCCGAATCGCCGAAGGGGTCGCAGTTGTTCACGTCTAGATGATGTTGACGGTGATCGGGTCGGCGGATACCGAGCCCGAACCGGTCGTCCCTGTTGCGTTCGCGGTGTACGCGCCGGGAACCATAAGGTCCAACGGCGCCGTCCAGGTCCCGTCGCCGTTCAGCGTCGCGCTGATGCTGGTGACCTTGGCCGTAAGATCGGTGAGCGTCACCGTGACGGCGGTGACACCGTCCGCGGTACCGTTGATCGACGAGGCAATGCCCGTCTCGCTTACGTCGGCCGGCACCGCCAGCACAAAGGCGTTGTTCGGCGTCGAGAATCCGACTCCCGCATCGGCGTGGGCAATCTGCAACGAAAACAGCGCTGCGCCCACAATGGCTGCAGCTACGACGGCGCGAAGCACTTTGCGCATTCTTTTCCTC
This sequence comes from Actinomycetota bacterium, assembly GCA_020201525.1. GTDB lineage: Bacteria > Actinomycetota > AC-67 > AC-67 > AC-67 > JAIVGO01. The sequence goes on from JAIVGO010000173.1 coordinate 3,185, forward strand.
CCCCTCTTCGAACAAGAGCCGCTGCGGCCCTCGTTGCCAGGTCAACCCCAGGCGTGCGCCAAACCTCTTCTCCACTCGCGCGCCGTTTCCTTCTTTTTTGTCCCGACGAGACTCATGCGAACCGGACAATCCGGCAACGCCGGACGAGTGCGTTCGGCCTATTAGGCTGCCGGACGTGCGCAGGCCCAGCCGAAGGCGTCGTCCGGCCGCAGTGCCTGCGCGAACCGAACGCCGGCGTAGTCGGTGAACCATTCGGCCCGCACCGGTGCGCGCACGGTTATCGCGTTCCGCCCGCCGTCGGCGATCTTCAGAACGTCGAGGCCCCTGGTGTAATCGACCGAGTACGCAATGTCGCCGCGTCCGGGCACGAACAGGCCGGCGGACGCCGTCGTCATCGGCCCCATCCAGTAGCCGACCTGACGAATGTGACGCGGGTTCGATACGTCGAGGAATCGTAGCCCCTGGTTGTACCAGCCGACGGCGACAACCTTGCTCCGGTTGAACGAGAACCAGTGCGACGAGCACACAATCGTCACAGCGGCGCCGCCGTCCAAATAATCCCCGAGCTCGGTTTGCCACGTGCCGAGTGGCGTCAACTTTGGCGCTGCGATGTGCCACGCCTGAAACGATCCCTGCTCGCCTTTTCCGATGATCGTCTTGTCGGCGGCTTTTATGTCTTCGTCGCGGCCGCACTGCGGCTGCTCCCAGTCCTCCTCGGTTACAAGCACGGTGTCCTTGTTGAGACGCAGGGAGTTGTGATGAATGAACTGGTCGTACCTCACGTTGTCACGCGGTGAGACCCACGCAAGAAGCTTTGGGCGCAACGGGTTCTTAACCGGGGCATACATCGCCGTTCCCCCGCTCCCGGTCATCCACACATATCCCTGCGGGTCAACGTTGACATCGTGGACGGCCGGTTGCGTAAAGACCGGATTAGCCTTCGCCGCAGGCGTCTTGAAGGTTCCCATGATCGCCGGAGCGTCTACGTTGCGAAGGTCAATGACGAAGATTGTTCCGTTGCGTGCACCCGTAACGTAGGCAAAGCGACACTGCAAGATGCAGTTTGCAATGTGGCCGGGCCCGCCCATGTACTTCTTGTGCGTGACGCTCGTCGGGGACGGATCGTCCACCTCGCCGACAGTCGCCGGATATTGCACGACCGAGCGAAGCGCCGGCAGCGCGGGATTCATGACATCGACGATGAACAATGCACCAGCGATGGAAGGGTTGGAACTTTGCTTGTCCATCGAGATGAGGACGAGATGTCGCTCGGGCGCAACGTCGACATCTTCGTTTTCGTAGTGCGGCAACGGAAGAAATCCGACGAGGACGGGTAGCTCCGGGTTCGACGCATCGAAGATACGCAAGCCGCCGGTCGGGCCCGGCGCGATAAGTGCCGGACCGCTCGAGGTCATGTAGAAGTATTTGCCGACGAATCGGCCGCCGGTCGCACCGGGATCGGGAAAATGCGCGACGAGGGACACGTTCGGCGATGACAACGGCTCGTCGGGCGCGTCAACTTTTGGCGCCAGCCTCGATGAAGGAGACGCGATCGCGGAGGATCCCGCGAGCAGCAATGCAATCAGTGCAAGCAGCAGGCGGCGCCGCATGTGTTCACCTCCCCCGATGAAATCCGGATCATCGTAGCAACAGCAGGCAATTCGTACACCCTGGAGAAAAGCGGCGGCCCCGGCTCGTGTCCGGGACCGCCCTTGCTCGTAGCTATTTGCGTTTGCCGTTCTTGCCGTTGGTTCCGCGCGTGGCGCTCGCCAGCGGCTTTGTGGAGGTGCGAAGCACCCGTGCCTCTTGTGGCGAAACCTGGTCGATCGTCTTGACCCGCGAAAGATACGGCTCGACCTGCTCGTGGTTGAGGGTCTCTTTCTCGACGAGGATCTTGACGATGTCCTCCATAACCTGGCGGTTGGCGCGGATGATCTTCTCCGCCCGGTGCTCCGCCTCCTCGATGAAGTCGCGCATCTCGCGGTCGACCGACTCCATGACCGTCTGCGAGATACTCATCATCGCGGCGGCGTCGCGGCCGAGATACTGGGCGCCGGCCTTTTGAATCGTGACGCGCCCGACTTCGTGCGTCATACCCCACGTCGCAACCATCTTGCGAGCCAGCTCGGTTGCACGCTCGAGGTCGCCGGCGTTGCCGGTGGAGATCTCGCCGAAGATCATGTTCTCGGCCGCGAGGCCGCCCATGATCGTCGTGAGCTCCGACTCGCACTCGTGCTTCAGGACGACGAGCTTGTCGGCCTGCTGATACACCGTCGCGTGTCCGAGCTGGCGTCCACGAGCGACGATCGACAGCTTCATGATTCCGACTTGCTGTCCCACGGCGCGGGCCGTGATCGCGTGGCCGGCCTCGTGGTACGCAACGAGCAACCGCTCCTGCATCGTCAGCAAGTGGCCCTTGCGCTCGGGACCGGCGAGCGTTCGCTCGACGGCTTCGTCGAGGTCGTTGGCGTCGATGCCGGTGTGCTCACGACGGACGGCGAGAAGCGCCGCCTCGTTGATGATGTTCGCGAGCTCTGCGCCGGTGAATCCCGGTGTCTGCTTGGCGATCGTCAGCAAGTCCGCGTCTTCAGCCATCGGGCGGCCGCGCGTGTGGATCTGCAAGATCTGGTGGCGACCTTCGACGTCTGGTGCGTCGATGACGACTTGACGGTCGAAACGTCCCGGACGAAGAAGCGCCGGGTCGAGAATGTCGGGGCGGTTCGTAGCGCCCATGACGACGACACCCGCCGAGACGTCGAAACCGTCCATTTCCGCGAGCATCTGGTTCAGCGTTTGTTCACGCTCGTCGTTGCCTTGTCCGACACCGGCACCACGCTGCCGTCCGGCGGCGTCGAGCTCGTCGATGAAGATCAGGCACGGTGCGTTCTTGCGCGCATTGCGGAACAAGTCACGAACACGCGCGGCACCGACGCCGACGAGCGCTTCGACGAACTCCGAGCCGGCCATCGAGAAGAACGGCACGTTTGCTTCGCCGGCCGTCGCCTTCGCGAGAAGCGTCTTTCCTGTTCCAGGCGGGCCGACGAGCAAGATGCCCTTCGGCGCTTTCGCTCCGAGCAGCTTGAACTTCGTCGGGTCTTGGAGATAGTCCACTGCTTCTTGCAACTCCGCGACGCCTTCGTCCACTGCGGCAACGTCGGCAAAGGTGATTGCCCCCTTGCCTTTCTTGCGGCGCGTGACTTTCGCGAGCATCTTCGAGAAAGCGAAGAACTCGCTCGCGCCGCCGGACTGGCCGGTGATCAGCAAGAAGAAGAAGCTGAACAACGCAGCGAGAATCAGCAGCGGCAACAGGAACTGCACCATGAAGCGCTTCGTTCCCTTATCCGCCTGCGGATCTATGGTGACGTCCGCGCCGCTGCTCTTTACCTCGTCGATAATCTGCGCAGTGCTGCTATCACTCTTCGGATAGCGGGCGAAGTAATTGCCATAGCGGGCGTTCCGGTAAGAGCCGTCGGGGTTGGTCCCACCCTTTTGGGTAAACGCGGTAAAGAAAATCGTCGCATCCTCGTCGAGGAATCGCGCCGAGATTATCGAGTGCGTTGAGGACAGCCGGTCGAGACGATTCAAGCTGACCTCGCTGCCGAAGGTGGCCGGCTTCAAGCTGCCTATCAAGCTGAACCACACGATCATGAGGCTGATCGCGAGCGCAAGAAGGCCAGGCCCGATGAGGAGCTTGAATTTCACCTTCGGAAGACGGAGCCACTTCGGCTTCTTCATCTCCTTCATACGTCCGGGCGCCCTTTTGAGGCTCCCCGTCATTTTCGATAGTACTTTTGGCACGACGTACTCCTCCTCTCACCAGGCCCGCTAGGAGGTTGTGGCTCCCAAGCCCTAAGCAACAGCGTCGGTCAACGACGCACCCGCTACCCCTTCGACGGGTACGTTCCAAACCCTTCAGGAACCTTACGATAGATAATCAAGCCAACTTGAATTGATAATCGAACCTCGCCAGGGCGCCCAACCCGCGCGACCGCCCACGCAGAGCGGCCGGCCGCTGGGCCGTCCCGACT
>JAIVGO010000174.1 GCA_020201525.1 Actinomycetota bacterium
TTCGAATCGCTGCACGGGGCACCGGTCATCTTGAGCGGCCTGCACAGCGCTCTTCCGGCAATTGTCATCGGCGTACGGTCGGTAAATCCGGATGCGCGCATCGTGTACGTCATGACCGATGGTGCGGCGCTTCCCATTGCGTTCAGCGACACGGTCTCGCACATGAAAGATGAAGGCGTTCTCCATGCAACCATCACCGCAGGACAAGCGTTTGGCGGAGATTATGAAGCCGTGAACGTGTACTCGGCAATCGCCGCGGCGCGCGAGGTCGCGAATGCCGACGTGATTATCACCGGTATGGGACCCGGCAATCTCGGCACGGGGAGCAAGTTGGGGTTCGCAATGCTCGAGCAAGCGTCGCTAGCAAACGCAGTTGCTGCTCTCGGTGGCACACCCATTCTCGTGCCCCGCATCTCATTTTCCGACGCTCGCCCGCGCCACCGCGCCCTCTCACATCACACGGTAACGGTTCTTTCGCTCACCCTTGCCGAAGTCACGGTGACGCTGCCACCATTCCCCGCCGAGCGGGCTCAGGAAATAGATCGGAGCGTCTCAGGACTTCGCTCGCGTCACAAATTTGTCGAGGTCGAGCTCGGAGAAGCAGAGGAGATACTGGCGAAATCGGATGCGCTTCGCAGCATGGGCCGCACTTTTGCCGACGATCCGTCGCCGTTTCGCACAGCCGCCGCCGCCGGCGTCTACGCCGCGACGATGTAGCAGAGGGACCGAATCATCGTCGACTTTATCGCGCCCGTCGAACCGCTCGCTTACCAAGGTACATTGCTCGGCGAGCGACTTCAGAGCATCGTTTCCCAAGCTATTGCTGTACATCTGAATCCATACGACGGCGCCGCTTCCGATGTAGCTCCCTAAGCAAAACACTCCGTCGACGAACTCGCGCACAGGCTCGTAGCGCGGCCACGCGATCTTCATCGCCCTGCGCACGCTCTTTTCCATGATGTTCACGCCGTCTGAGCGGCTCCGTCGAATGCTTTGCCTTTCCACGGCATCCACGCATCGGCGATTTTCCGTGCCAGCCCATCGGCAGGTCCCCACACCGACGTCGATATCAGCTTGCCTTGCAGAAATCCGTGGGGCAGCGGGTCCGGCACTTTTCCGCCGGAACATCATCGAGCGTCGTCAACGTGCGGGCGTGCGCAAGGTTCGGGCGCATCCGATCGGCGAGCTCGTTCAGCCGCTCACGGTTCTCGGAGGACTCCAGCGTCACTGACCATCCTTGGCGGCAGGCGCCGGCTTCTTCGGCGGCAACGCCGTGAGAAGCTCCTGAGAAACCTCGGTTATTGAGCGCACGGCTCGCGTGAAGGCTTCTTCGTTCGCTTTGGACGGGTGGCGGAACCCGCTCACCTTGCGGACGAATTGCAGGGCGGCCGCTTCGATCTCATCCGGCGACGCGGCGCCGCTTTCCGTGCGTAACGTCTTAATGCTCCGGCACATACCAAGAACTTACATGGACGCGATGAGCTTCTCCACCCGTTCGTCGTGCGACTTGAACGGGTCTTTACAAAGCACGGTCCGCTGCGCTTGGTCGTTCAGCTTGAGGTGCACCCAGTCGACCGTGAAGTCCCTGCGGCGCTCTTTGGCCGTCTTGATGAACTCGCCGCGGAGCCGCGCTCGCGTCGTTTGCGGTGGGATATTCATCGCTTCCTCGATGCGCTCTTCTCCGACGACGCGTTCCATCCGGCCTTTGCGTTCGAGCAAGTAGTACAAGCCGCGCTTGCGGTTCACGTCGTGGTACGCGAGATCCATCAGGGCGACTTTCGGGTGACCGAGCGTGATGCTTTGCTTCGCGCGGTAGGCCTCGATCAGCTTGTACTTCGTCACCCAGTCGCACTTGCCTTCCAGCGGATCCAAATCTTGCGCCTCGAGGGCTTTCAGGGCTTCCTCCCACATCCCGAGGATGCGCGCGGCAAAACCGTTCAAGCCGCGCCGTTCGACAAACTTGCGCGCGCGGTCGAAGTACTCCAATTGGATCTCCAAGGCGCTCATCTCGCGCCCGTTGGCAAGCTTCACGCGCCGCCGGCACGTGATGTCGTGCGAGATCTCGCGGATCGCTCGGATGGGGTTTTCCAGCGACAGATCGCGAATGACGGTTCCCTCCTCGACCATGCGAAGGACGAGATCGGTCGTGCCGATCTTCATGAGCGCCGCGTACTCGCTCATGTTGGAGTCGCCGACGATCACGTGCAGCCGGCGGTAGCGCTCGGCGTCCGCGTGCGGCTCGTCTCGGGTGTTGATGATCGGCCGGGACCGCGTCGTCGCCGACGATACGCCTTCCCAAATGTGCTCGGCGCGCTGCGCGAGGCAGTACAGGGCGCCGCGCGGCGTCTGCAGCACCTTTCCCGCGCCGGCGAAGATCTGTCGCGTCACGAAGAACGGAATGAGGACGTCGGCGAGCTTTTGGAACTCGCCGTAGCGCGAGACCAAATAGTTCTCGTGGCACCCGTACGAGTTGCCGGCCGAATCCGTGTTGTTCTTGAAGAGAAAGATCTCCCCGGAGATCCCCTCTTCGTGCAGCCGGTGCTCGGCGGCGATCAGCAGCGACTCGAGGATCCGCTCCCCCGCCTTGTCGTGCGCGACCACGTCCAGGACATCGTCGCACTCGGGCGTCGCGTACTCGGGATGCGATCCGACGTCGAGATACAGGCGCGCGCCGTTCTCGAGAAAAACGTTCGAGGACCGGCCCCAGGAAACGACCCGGCGGAAGAGATAACGGGCGACCTCGTCCGGCGAGAGGCGGCGCTGGCCCCGAAACGTGCAGGTCACGCCGTATTCGTTCTCGAGGCCGAAGATGCGCCGGTCCACACGCAGAGTCTACAGCGCGCTATTCGTCGCGAGGACCCTCATGGATGTCTTCTTTGTGGAACGGCGAGGAGATTTGGGCATTCCCGGCGAACCTTTTCGGGTTACGGGCACAGGGAAAGGACCAGGATGCGTCTTCGATTCGCCGCAGGAAGCCTTCTCGTCATGCTGGGCGCCGCCGGGATCGGCGCGCGGGCCACCACGCCGCCTCCACTGAACGTGTATTTCGCCGGGATGCACAATCACACGGGCTACTCCGACGGAGTGCCCGGCACGACGCCGGCTTCGGCCTACGCAAAAGCTCGCCAAAACGGGTTGGACATCATGACGACCACCGAGCACTCCGAGGGATTCGACGTCCCCATGACGTTTTCCGAGCAGTGCCTCGACCCGAACATCGCCCGGTGCGCGCTTGCCGACCGTGAGAACTCGGTTCGCAAGTGGGACGCCAACGAGGAGCAAGCAGTCGCTGCGACCGGCCCGGGCTTCGTCGCCGCGCGCGGGTTCGAATGGACTTCAGACGTGGAAGATCACATCAACGTGTATCTGTCCTCGAAGTACACGAACGCCAAGATCGACGGCGGATACGCAACCATGTCGACGTTCTGGAAATGGGTCCTCGACAACAAAGATGCTCTCGTCACCTTCAACCATCCCGGCGACAAGACGAACCAGAACACTCAAGGCCTGAAAATCGCTCCGGGGCCTTTCGACGATTTTCGTTACGTGCCGGACGCCGATCGACGCGTTGTCGGCATCGAAGTCTTCAACGGCGGGAAGACCAAGGACTACACCGGTAGCGACGGTGTGAACTGGATCGCGCGCGCACTCGACAAGGGCTGGCACGTCGGCCTGGTCGGCGCGCAGGACACCCACACGGACGACTGGGGCGACCCCAACCTGTGGGCGCGAACCGGGTTCCTCATGCCTTCGCTCAGCCGGGACAACTTCCGAGATGCGCTCCTCGCGCGGCATTTCTACGCGACGATCGACTCGAACGTGCAGCTGTCCTTCGGCACGAGCGTCGGCGACATCATGGGTGCCCGTATCCGTAAGCCGGTCGGCGAGTCGGTCACGATCGAAGCTGCGGCGACCGACCCCGACGGCGACCCGGTCACGCGTATCGAGCTCATGTCGAACGGCGGCGCGGTCGTCGGTTCGCAGGACGCGGCAAGCGCGCAATTCACGGTCGCGTCGGGCTACGGTGAGCGCTGGTACGTCGCGCGATTCATTCGCGGAACGAAAACGATCGCGTACTCGTCACCCATCTGGGTCGGGGCGAGCACCCACCCCTACGGCGAGTGGCTATCCGGAGACCTGCACGTGCACACGCAAAACGGCCACGATACGTGCATGGCGGCCGATCCGACGAAACGGTTCGACGGAACCGACTGCGAGCTCGAGGAGATGTACACGTGGAGCTTCTCCCCCGGCGAGCGAATCGCGCTGGCCAAGGAGCGCGGCCTCGACTATCTGGCGATCACCGACCACCAGAACATCACTACTCAGAGCGACCTCGAATACATCGCCGAGCGAAACGCGGAGGCGAGCCAGGCGAGCTCGCTCACCCTCATCCCCTCGTATGAAAACTCACTGCCGGGCCACGCCCAGATGCTCGGAGCGAGTCATTGCTTCGGTGGCAGCCACGTCGACGGCAGTACGCCCATACCGATTACGTATTGCGACAACCCGACAGCCGCGCCGCACGGAGTCACCGATGAAGTCACGGCAATCCAATCGGAGATGACGGCGATACGCTCCGAGAACGGCATCTTCCAGATCAACCACCCCGGCGACGCAATCTGCACCACTGGATGCGGTAAGTGGTACAACCACTTCCGCGACTACTTGCTCGATATGGTTCCCGACTCGATCGAGGTGTGGAACATCGGGCCGTGGGAGTGGCAGCAGCCGGCTGTTTCGGCGAACGACAACGACTTCGCGTTGAGATTCTGGGAGATGTTCCTGAACGCCGGAAACCACGTCGCGGCGACCGGTGGAAGCGACTCACACTGGCGAGCGACAAGTGCGCTCCAGGGCATCGGACAGCCGACGACGTGGGTGTACTCGTCGGGTCGCTCGTGGCAAGACGTTCTTGCCGGCATCCACGACGGGTACACGATGGTCTCCCATCAGCCACCGGCCTACGCCGGACAGCGCCTCTATCTCGAGGCCGACGCCGACGGCAACGGAACCTTCGAGTCGATGCCGGGGGACACGATCCCCGACGGTTCATTGATGCGCATTCGCGCGACGAATGCTCCACCGGGTGCATCCGTGCACCTGGTCTCGAGCACGGGAACCCGAGAAATCGGCTTCGGACCGGACGGCACAAGCGCGACCTTTACGGCGACCGGAAGCTGGCTGCGAGCCGAGCTTCTCGTCCCCGATGGGCAAGGGTCGCGGCAAAGTACCTGCGATCCGGTGACGGGGACGCAGACCATGTGGTGCCGGAACCGCCTGATCGTTCTCTCGCTGACGTCGGCCATCTACCAAGTCCCGTAGGACAACTCTGCACTAGAATCCCGGCCCGATGACCGGGCTTCTGCAGTGGCACGTGTATCCGCGCATCGCCGGCGTTTCGCCCCACGGCATCGGCATTGCCGTCGGGTTCCTCCTCGGCGGCATGCTCATGGTGCGGTACGCGGAACGGAAAGGCATCGTCGCCGATCACGTGTGGGCCATGCTCATGCGAGCAGTATTCGGCGTGATCATCGGTGCGCGGCTCTTTTACGTGTTCGGGCATCTCACCGACTACTGGCCGAACGTGCTCGACATTTTCAAGGTCTACCAAGGCGGTCTCGTCTTTTATGGCGGCGTATTCGGCGGCATCGTCGCCGCCGTTCCCTACGCGAAGAAGCATCATCTGCCGTTCTGGAAGATCCTCGACGCTGCCGCTCCGGGCTTCCCATTGGGCTTGATCTTTGGGCGCATCGGAGACTTGATCGTCGGCGACCACCTCGGCGGCCCGTCAACGCTTGCATTCGCTTTTCGTCCGAGCGGCGGCAGCGTGCCGGTGTCGGTTCCCGGCTGGCCGGCGTGCCTCGGGAACCAGCTCGGGCAGCATCTCGGCAACGCGCACCTCGGCTGCCACCAAACCGCGCTCTACGACCTGTGGAACGTCATCATCATTCTGCCGATCGTGCTGTGGCTCGCGCGCAAGGAGCGCCCAGACGGCTTCATGATCATCTTCACGGCGACGTTCTACGGTTTCGGACGTCTCCTTGTGGACTTCGCGCGGACGGGGACCGCCACATACGCCGGATTGCGCGGCACACAATGGATTTCGCTGTTTCTCATCCTTCTCGGCATCTGGTACACGGTGCAACGCGCACGCGGCGCCATAACGTCCGCCCCTCTCCCCGCCGAGGTCACGAATCCCCTGATCGCCACCGAAGGCGGCGTGCAGCCGGAAGATTGGCCGCCGCCGGAAATGAAGTCACCGACGGCGCCCGACGAACGGCCCATGGATCTCCCCGAACATCCGCTCGCGCCGGAACAGCACAATCCCGAGCCGCCGGACCACCCGCTGGTCTAGAAGCCGGAAAACGCGCTGCGAGCGCGTTCGACGTCGTCCAGGCTCGGACCGACGAGCATCAACAGGTTCTGCCCGTTTCGAACGATCTCGGCGGCGCCCCCGGGTGCTTCCCATGCGCGGCCCCCGGTGATCCTCTTTTCGCTCCCTTGGCGGTCGAAGCGACGGGGCAACCAGCGATCGAAGGTTTCTTCCGCCTCTTTGGCTTCCGACGTGGAATCCCAGCGCGTGAGAGCTGCCAGCAGCACACCGTCGGAGCTTTCAAACGATGAATACCGCCCCCCGTCCCAGCCGGCGGCGGCATCGTTCGAGTCCGGTGCCGGAAGAAACTCATTCAGGATCAAGCGAACGTCGAGCTCCCCGATCCCGCCGTCGAGCACAGGTCGCCACGACGAACCGAGGCTTTTCGAGACGTCGGGCAGCGATACATCGACCGGGTCGTCGCGCTTCCCGTAGTACTTCTCGGGATGCAAGATTTGCTCGGTCGACGACGGCGGGTCGCGATACGCGTTGTCGATCGCGCGATTTCCGCCCCGTTCGTACAAAGCCCGCACGAACGCAAGTCCTTGAATGTACGGAAACAGGAGAGTCGCGCGCAACGCTCGCGGCGCGGCGTCCAGCTTCGACGTCTTGATGCCCGACGCCTCACGCACATATTCGAGCTGCTCCGCGCGCGTCAGCACGTCGCGCGCGTATTGCTCCATGAGAAGTGTAGCGTCGCCTTCGACGAGAGACAGATATGCCTCTGCCTCATCGTCCTTC
>JAIVGO010000175.1 GCA_020201525.1 Actinomycetota bacterium
ATTCGTGACTGCGGGACCTCCGACATCGCTCCTGCGGAGCTCCGACGACGCGTCGCGGAGCGTTTACGGAGTGACGCACCACCAACGACCGCTTGAACTCTTTCCGGTCGCATCTGTTGACATCAGCGACGTGAGTGTGTCTATATAACCGTGCAATGCGTGGCCAGAAGGAGGTGATTCCCTAATGCCAGCAAAGAAGAAGGCGAAGAAGTCCTCGAAGAAGAAGCACTAAGGTTGTCCTGAGCGGCGACAACAGTCGTCGCTTTTTTGATTTCGCGTCTGGCACCTTTCGCGAACCCGCCGATCCGCGTAGGCCTCGCGGATCGGTTTCTTTTTACCGGGGGTACGCTCCTGACATCGCACAGCAGCGTGCTCTACCGAAGATCAGTCGCATCGCGGTCGCCGCCGGCGTTCTCGTAGCGGTCATCGGCGCATCCGTTCTTCGTCTCGCCGTCTCGCCGATCGCATCGATCTTTGGTATCGCCGCGCCGCTTTGTGGTATCGCCCTCGGCGCTGTTTTGGCCGGAAAACTGGCCAAATATGGGGGTCTTTACCACGGCGCGCTCGTCGGGGTCGGTTACGTCCTCGTCGAGGCGCTCGGTCTCCCGCCGGCGCCGATCGAGCCGTTGAGCGACGGCCTCGCCGAGGGACTGACGATCATCGCGGGCGACGGCCTGGTACTGGCGGTGGCAGCGCTGGCTGGTTGGATCGCAGCGCCGCAGACAACGTCTTCGTCTTCTTCGGGTATGGGCAGAGGTCGTTGATGGGGCAGATCGGGCAGAGCGGAGTCGGCCTGCAGATGCGCCGACCGTGCAGAACGAAGGACCACGTGACCTTGATCCAGTCCTTCTTCGGGTAGATCGCCCGGAGGCTCGCTTCGATGTCCGGACCCGCGCGGTCGACTCGAAGCCGCTGGGCCACGCGCTCCACATGCCGGTCGACGGCCACCGCAGGGACCCCAAACGCCGCTCCGAGGACGATCGATGCCGTCTTGCGACCGACTCCGCTCAGCCCCGTGAGCCTATCCATGTCGGACGGGACCTCTCCACCGAACTCGTCGAGGAGCCCGCGTGCCATCGCGCGAAGCCTTTTCGCCTTCAGGTTGAAGAAGCCGGTCGCCTTGATGTCCCGCTCGAGGACGCCTTTCGGCGCCGCAGCGTAGTCCGCGGGGGTGCGGTATTTGGTGAAGAGGACTCGGGTGACCTCGTTGATGCGCTCGTCCTGCGCCTGCGCAGCGAGGATCGTGGCGACGAGCAGCTCGAGCGGAGAGGAGAAGAGGAGTGTCGGTCCCCAGTCGGGGTAGGCCCTCGCGAGGCGGGTCAGGATCTTCCGGGCTCGTGACCGGAGGGCGGAATCGGGTGGAAGGATCCGACGGGACTTCGATTTGGGTCGCGCGGGCATGGGCTGAACCATACTCGCGGCCGATCGAACGAGACGCGGCGCGCTTCGGGCTACGTCGCCCGGAAGTCGGCCCAGGAGATCAGAACGCGAAAGGCGCGACACCAAACGACGACGCTTTGGTAGCTCCCGACATCGGCGGTCGGGGGGAGCTCGTAATTAAAGGAGCCGTTGGTCGCCTTGAGAGGCCCGAGATAGAGGCTGGTGGCCTCGCTCCACCTGCCCCCGGTCTCGAGGGAGAGGTACACGTGGACGTCGGGCGCGTTCGTCAGCGTGACGTCCTCGAAGCGGACGAAGTGTTGCGCCCCTGCCTCCACGATCCGCACCGGACCTTTCCCGTTGTGGAGCGAATCGACATAGCCGAGCTCGCCCGAAGCAACGACCCGAGGCGTTTCCTGACCGCCAGCGGTCGTGACGGCGGTCGGCTGCGTGCCGCCGGTCGCTGTCGCGATCACCGCGATCGCCGACGGAGGCGCCTCATTTACATAGGTACGAACGAAGAGCGGCGAGGCCAGGTACCAAACGATGACGGAAAGCGCGGCGAGGGTTAAGAGCGCGCCGGCGAGTCGCGCCGGATGGGCGATGAAGGAGCGCCCGATGCCTTCCATGGTCACATGCTGTCATGCCCCTTTATTGACGCCTGCTCGGCCGCCTCCTACGCTCGGCTGTCAACGCGGGTCGTTTGTGGCGTGTTGGGGTACGCGCGCGGCCCGAAGGCGCAAATCGCAGTGGGAGGAACGAATGCAGCGACGTTGGTACACAGCGGGCTCGATCATCGCCGGCCTCGCGATGCTCGCGACCGCATGCACAGGTGGCACCGGTGGCGGGGGTGGTGGTGGCACGACTTCCGGCGAGATCATCATCGCCCGCAACCAGCCGACATCCGGCGGCGACGCCTCGGACGGCTTGCCGGCCCAGAACGGGATTCAGTTCGCGGTCGAGTCCAAGGGCACGATCAAGGGCTTCAAGCTCACGTTCAAGGCGTGGGACGACACGGTTAACGGTACCCACGACCCCCAAAAGGGCGCGCAGAACATCCAGGAGATGATCGCCGACGCGAAGATCCTGGGTATGGTCGGACCGAACAACTCAAACGTCGCCCGCGCACAGATTCCGATCGCGAACCGCGCGAACTTCGCCATGATCAGTGCCGCGAACACGAACGAATGTCTCACGCAGACGTTCGACTATTGCGAGAAGGACACGGGCTCAACGCCGGCAAAGCTCCGGCCGAACGGAACGAACAACTACTTCCGTATTGCCGCGGCCGACACTTTCCAGGGCCCGGCGGCTGCGGACTTCGCCGTCGACACCCTGAAAGCGACAAAAGTCGCCGTATGGTCTGACAACGAGACCTTCGGCAAGGGCGTCGCCGACAAGTTCACCGCCGAGCTGGTCAAGAAGGGCGGCACCGTCGTCGCCCGGCAGGACTTCGACACAAAGGTCACGAACGACTGGAAGCCGTTCCTGACCGACGCGAAGAACAAGGGTGCGCAGGCGGTCTACGCCGGCGCGACCAGCGGCACCAAGATCTGCATCCCGCGCGCTCAGATGAAGGGCATCCTCGACGTTCCCTACATGGTCCCGGACGGTGGCGTGAACACGCAGTGCATCAAGGACGCGGCCGACAACGCCGCGAACATGTACGGCACGGTCGCCGCCGCGGACGCCAACCAGAACCCCGACGCCAAGGCAACGATCGACGCGTTCACGAAGCGCTTCCCCAAGAAGGAAGATGTGGGTTCGTACACCTTCCCGGCGATGGACTGCGCGAACATCCTCATCGACGCGATCGGCCGAGCGATCGACGCGAACGGCGGCAAAATGCCGACCCGCGAGCAGGTCGTCAAAGCCGTGAGCGAGACCAAGGCCTTCAAGGGCACGACGGGGACGTACACGTTCGACAAGAACGGCGACCCGACGAGTCCCACGATGGCGATCTTCCAAACGAAGGGCACCGACTGGGCCTTCGTGAAGCAGTTCGGAGTCGGCGGCTAGCAGACACACGTGAGTGGAGGGGGCGAAGCTCGCCCCCTCCCGCTTTGGGGGGGAAGTGGTCGGCCAGCTGAGGCAGGCACGCACCGCGTTCGTCGCGGCACCCATCGGACGCATCTTGAGCGTCCTTGTGCTCCTCATGATCGTCTACGTGCTCTTCGTGCTGCTCACGAGGATCTTCGATCGCGGGGGCGGCTACTTCCTCCAAATCATGATCTTCGGTGTGGCCAACGGAGCGATCTACGCGCTCGTCGCTCTCGGCTACACGATGGTCTACGGCATCATCGAGCTGATCAATTTCGCGCACGGCGACCTCTTCACGCTCGGTGGATTCATCTCGCTCTTCCTGCTCCCGATCGTCGGGGCCGACGAGAGCAAGGCCGGCACAGCCGCCGTCATCCTGCCGCTGATCGTCGTCTTCCTGGCAACGATGGCCATCTGCGGCGCCATCAACGTGACGATTGAACGGGTCGCTTATCGGCCGTTACGCCACGCGCCGAGAGTGGCACCCCTGATCACGGCCATCGGCATGTCGTTCATCCTGGAGGGGCTCATGTTCCTGTGGAAGGGGCCCTTCAACCTTCACTACCCCAACCTGCTCCCGGCAGCCAGCTTCGCGATCGCGGAAGCGACGATCCACCTGAGGGACATCTTCGTGATCGTGATCGCCGTCATTCTGATGATCGTGCTCTCGATCTTCGTGAGTCGTTCGACGCTCGGAAAAGCCATGCGGGCGACGGCGCAGGACCAGGACGCAACGGAATTGATGGGGATCGACATCAACCGTACGATCGCGGCGACGTTTTTCATCGGTGCTGTGCTCGCCGGCGCCGGTGGGACGATCTTCGGTCTCTACTACAACACTGTGGTCTTTGACCTCGGCTTCTCGGCCGGCCTCTTTGCCTTCACCGCGGCGGTGTTCGGCGGGATCGGCAACATCCAGGGCGCTGCGCTCGGAGGACTCCTCATCGGGATCATCATCGCGTTCTCTGACGGCTACTTCGAGTCCGCCTGGACCCAGGTCGTCATCTTCGGGATCCTCATCCTGGTCCTTGTCTTCAGGCCCACCGGACTTCTGGGCATGCGGGTACCTGAGAAATGAGCAGGCTCATGGCGAGCATCCGATCGACGTGGGAGCACGATCCGCGGAAGGACCCCAACGAATTGGTCTACGTCCTCCTCGGGATCGGTGCCCTCGTGTTCCCGCTCGCTGTGCAGGTTGCAACGCGCGGGAGCGGCAGCTTCTTGATCTCGCAGGCCGCCGACGCCGGTGTGTACGTCCTGCTCGCGATCGGGCTGAACGTGGTGGTCGGATTCGCTGGATTGCTCGACCTCGGATACGCGGCGTTCTTCGCGATCGGCGCATATACGTACGCGTTCGTCGCCTCAGACCATACCGAGTTCACGCCGATCCACCAGGCGATCCACATCCCGTTCTGGATCGCCCTGCTCGTTGGCATGTTCGCCGCGGCGGGGGCCGGTGCGGTCCTCGGTGCGCCAACGCTCCGCCTGCGCGGCGACTACCTCGCCATTGTCACGCTCGGCTTCGGAGAAATAGTCCCCCGCCTCTTCCGGAATCTCGGCGACTGGACGAGCGGCGTGAACGGGATCTCCGCTCTCGACACACCTACGCTTCCCGTGTGGCTCAACGGGCCCTGGTCGGGCGACAGCCTCCAGCTGGTGCAAAACTTCAAGATCATCGACCCGCTCGCCTATTACGTGATCATGGTCATCCTCGTCGCGATCTGCATCGTTCTCGTCAGCAACCTGCGACGGTCGCGCCTGGGTCGCGCGTGGATGGCCGTACGCGAAGACGAAGTCGCCGCAGCTGCGATGGGTGTCAACACGGTCGGCGTCAAACTGCTCGCATTCAGTATTGGAGCGGCGTTCAGTGGATTCGCCGGAACGTTCTATGGCGCCAAGCTGTCGCTGGTATCGCCTGAGAACTTTGGGTTCACCGTCTCGATCACGATCCTCATCATGGTGGTGCTCGGCGGGATGGGGAACATTCCCGGCGTCATCGTCGGATCCCTGCTCATCTATTACGTCATCTTCAATGTCTTGCCCGGACTACCCAATATGGCTGCGGACTTCGCCAACTCCATCGGCGCCCCTGGGCTCAACACCCCGAGCGGCGAATACCCAGGGCTGTCCGGGGAGGTGCAGCGACTGAAGTTCCTCATCTTTGGGCTCATCCTGGTGCTCACTATGCTGCTCCGCCCGCAGGGGCTCATCCCGAGTCGGCAACGCGCGGAGGAGCTCCAGAAGGGCGTGCACGAAGATACGGTCATCGAGGACCTGAACGCGGAGACCACATGACCGTCGAGGCTACCGCCGCTCCGATCTTGCGCATCGACCACGTGATGAAGCGCTTCGGCGGTCTCGTGGCGGTGGACGACGTCACGTTCGACGTAAAACGCGGCGAGATCTTTGCGCTGATCGGACCCAATGGCGCGGGCAAGACGACGCTCTTCAACGGCATCACCGGCATCTTCCCGCCCACCGGAGGAAGGATCATCTTCGATGGCCGCGAGATCACCGGCGCGAAGCCGCACCAAGTCGCATCGTTCGGCATCGCGCGCACGTTCCAGAACATCCGCCTCTTTGAATACATGTCGTCGCTGGACAACGTCCGGCTGGGTCAACACTGCCGGATGCACGCAAAGCTCTGGGACTCACTCTTCAAGACGCCCGCAGAGCACCGCGAGGAACAGCGCGTGACCGAGCGCGCGATCGAGCTCCTGCAGTTCGTAGGTATCGAACGCCACACGCACACGTATGCGCGAAATCTCCCCTACGGCTCGCAGCGCCGGCTCGAAATCGCGCGGGCTCTGGCCACGAATCCCTCGCTTCTCCTCCTGGACGAGCCCGCCGCGGGCTTCACGCCGCAGGAGAAGGTCGAACTGATGGGACTCGTGCACAAGATCGTCGACCAGGGCATCACCGTGTTCCTCATCGAACACGACATGAAGGTCGTGATGGGCGTATCCCGTCGGATCGTCGTGCTCGACCATGGCGAGAAGATCGCCGAGGGGACTCCGGATGAGGTGCGACGCGACAAGCGCGTCATCGAGGCGTATCTGGGGACGCAGCACTAAGTGGCGCTCCTGGAGATCGCGGGCATCAACGTCTTCTACGGCCGCGTTCAAGCGCTCCGCAACGTGTCTCTCAGTATCGAGAGTGGCGAGATCGTCGCCCTGATCGGATCGAACGGAGCGGGCAAGACGACCACGCTCCGGACGATCTCGGGGCTCAGCCACGCCACGACAGGACGCGTCGCGTTCGACGGACGGGAGATAACAGCGTTGCCGGCGCACGATGTGGTACGCGCCGGCATCGGGCACGCTCCGGAGGGCAGGCGCCTGTTTCCGCGGATGATCGTCCTCGACAACCTGGAAATGGGGACCTACACACGGAAGGACCGCTCCGGCATTCCGGCGGACATCGCGCGCGTCTACGACCTCTTCCCCAGGCTGAAGGAGCGCACGAAGCAGCTTGCCGGAACACTCTCGGGCGGCGAACAGCAGATGCTCGCGATCGGCCGCGCGCTCATGGCGCGCCCGAAGCTCCTGATGCTGGATGAGCCATCGCTCGGCCTCGCACCGATCCTCTGCGATGTGATCTTTCGCGTACTGACCGAGATCAACGGGCAGGGGACGACGATTCTCCTGGTCGAGCAGAACGCCAGTAAAGCGCTCGAGATCGCTCATCGCG
>JAIVGO010000093.1 GCA_020201525.1 Actinomycetota bacterium
GCTCCGGCTCCCGGGTACTCCGCACATCACGCTTGCGCGCGGAAAGGTTTCCCTCGATCGATACGTGCCGTTTCTCGTTGAGGGAAGCGCTGAAGCCCGAGACGGTGCGGCGAAACCGCGCGCGCGTGTGGAGGCCGTGCGTCATACGACCGGCCTTCCGGCGACCGGGCTTCCGCAACCTCTCGCGATTCCGGGCGTGCTTCTTGCACTTGCCGCTCTTGGCGTGATCCTCTTGCTGCGACGGAGGACGCCGTGACGCTGCCGTTTTCGAGCGTCGGCTTTTGGTTGCCGCGACGCGCCGAGCTGACCCCGAATCGCGTCGCGATTGAAACCCCGCAACGCTCGCTGACGTACGAAGACATGGAGCGGCGCACCGCGGCGTTCGCCGGTCTGCTCGCGTCGGCCGGCGTCGCCGCCGGCGATCGCGTGGCAACACTGCTCGGCAACGGGCCCGAATATGCTGAGGTTCTGTTTGCATGCGCGCGGCTCGGGGCGATTCTCGTTCCCCTGTCTCAAAGGCTCGCTCCTGCGGAGATCGAATTCATGGTCGACGACTCCGGCGCGACGACGATCGTTTACGGCTCCGAATACACAGCGATGGTCGATTCGTTTCGCAACCGCACCGGCATCAAGTCGTCGTTCGTGCTCGGTGAGGCCGCGGAAACGGACGTTGGCTATGAAGACGCGCTGGCGAATACGGCACCGGTCACCGAACCGCGCGACTGCGCGCCCGACGACGTGCTGGGGATCTTTTACACCTCCGGCACGACCGGGCGGCCCAAAGGAGCGATGCTCACGCACGGGAACTTCTTCTGGACGAATCTGAACATCCTGCTGGCCTTCGATTTTCACCAGGACGAGCGCTCTTTGATGGTTTTGCCGATGTTCCACCTCGGCGGATGGAACGTGAACACGTTGTCCGTATGGCTCGTCGGAGGCACGGTGTTCATCGAAACCGCGTTCGATGCCGGGCGGGCTTTGGATCTGATCGAATCCAAACGGATCACATCCATGATGGGCGTCCCCACGATCTATCAAATGATCGCGGATCATCCGGCGTTCGCGACAACCGATCTTTCGAGCGTGCGCTCTTTCATCTGCGGCGGCGCGCCGCTGCCACTCCCGCTCATTCGCCGCTACCAAGAACGCAGGGTGCGGTTCATCCAGGGATACGGACTCACGGAAGCCGCTCCGAATTGTCTTGCACTTGCCCCGGAAGACGCCGAAAGCAAGGCCGGCGCCGCCGGGCGTCCGTACTTCTTTGCCGACGTGAAGCTGTTCGGACCGAACGACGAAGAAGTCGGTCCCGGTGGCACCGGTGAGGTCGTCGTCGGGGGACCGAGCGTGATGAAGGGGTACTGGAACCTCCCCGAAGAGACTGCGCAGACGTTGCGCGGCGGATGGCTGCGCACCGGCGACATCGGGCACATGGATGACGACGGCTACATCACGATTGTCGACCGCGTGAAGGACATGTACATCTCCGGCGGCGAAAACGTGTATCCGGCGGAAGTCGAGAAGACCCTTGCGAGCCATCCCGCCGTCGCCGAGGCTGCCGTCATCGGTGTGCCCGATCCCACATGGGGTGAGTCGGGACGAGCGATCGTCGTATTGCGACCGGATGCGACGGCGACGAAGGACGAGATCGTTGCGTTCTGCACGGAGCGGCTTGCCAAGTTCAAGGTGCCGGCCGAAGTCGTCTTCACCAATGCGCTTCCCCGCAATCCGACAGGAAAGCTGTTGAAGCCCGAGCTGCGGACCCGATTCGGAGGGAGCCAGTGATTCCGCCCGTCGGCATCGTCGACCTCGGGACCTACGAGCCGAAGCGCTTCATGACTGCTGCGGAGATTTCCAGCGCTGCGCGCATTCCCGAAGACGTCATCGTCGAAAAATTCGGCCTCGTCGGCAAGCACGTTGCCGGTGACGGGGAGCACTGCAGCGATATGTGCATCGCCGCCGCACGGCCCGTCAT
>JAIVGO010000176.1 GCA_020201525.1 Actinomycetota bacterium
AGACGCTCGGCCGCACGCACCAACCATCGCGCAAACGCTTTCGCGGCGCGCCGCTCGCCGAGAAGCTTGAACGCAACGATCGCGTCGCGCGCCACGCCCTCGTACACCGCTGCCGAGCTCGCGCACGAAAACACAAAATGATGTCTCCCACGACATAACTCGACCGGCATTGCGCAGCGGACGCATCCGCCATCGATCCACCGAACCTTCCTCACGCACGATTCGCACAACGGCGACCGACCCCACGCCGAACACCCCGCGCACTTCGCCGGCAGCACGACATCGCTGAGTCCCTGAAACACCACGCTCCCGACCGTAACGGCCGGGAGCGCATTGTCACGTGCGACGAACGCCTCGAAGCTCTAGAGGTGGTGAATGGTCCCGAGAACGTCGTTACCCATTCGAAGGTACTGATCCCACAGATCTTTGGACGTCGCTTGCATCGTCACTTCAAGTGTGAGGGGCGAGGTGTCGGTCCCCCAATCGACTCGGAAAGAGATCCTGTTCGATTCGTCTTTCTCGATGAACGGCCTTCCGTCGAACATGTCGTCGCCTCGCTTAAATGCCGTGCATGAGGATTCGTTCGTACCATCGCACGCAACAAGCGCGTCCTTGTCGTAGCGCTCAGGTTTGACGAAGAGCGAGACCACGAACGTCGGTTCGCCCTTGGCGGTCATGGGCAGATCCTCCGGGTGAATCTCGCTGTACCCCTCGAAGATCCCGTACTTCCAGCCGTTCGGATACTTGATCGACCAACCACCCTCAGTCTTCTTGTAGACGTTCCAGTCATCGGTCGGATCCGCGCAGTGACAAATGTCGATTGACTCGACAATCGCAAGCGCAGTCGGAAGCCGCTTATCGAATAGATCTGAATTCGGTCCGCCGATCTGGACAGACAACGTCGTACCGTTCTTCCAGTCGATGAGGAATTTGATCACATGAAATCCGCGCTCGACTTGGTCATAACGCGCGTAATCCAAGGAATTGATTACGCCGATAGTCTTGTTTCCCAGTGGGGGATTCTTCGTTGTCGCGGTAGCAAACGGAACTTGCAAAAAGCTTCCAAACATTTGGAGGCTGCCATTTTGCGTTCGAACGGAATAATCGGCCCTCGGAAAAGCTTCAAACGCTAGGCCGTAATCGATCTTCCAGTCAGAGGGATGGCGCAACTTTAGATCGGCCCCAGGATTCTCGAAGTTAACCCATTCAGCGTCAACCGGCTTCGTTGGTGAAATGATCGAACGGTCCCCCCCCAGCTTGGGCACGATCACCGCGGCCAGCGCGATGAGGACGGCGAGGCCGCCGACCGTCATGGCTATGCGCGTTTGTTGGGAGCGGCGCGCGCGGCGCTGGAAACCTTCCCACACATCCGCCGGCAACGGTTCGTCCGACGTCGCGCGCTTCATCGTCTGGCTGAGCTTGTCTTCCATCTTCATGACGCGTCACCTCTCGCAATTGCAACGTCGTAGGTTGGCTCGAGCTGCGTTCGCATCTTCTCGAGTCCTCGGTGAATCAAAGACTTCACCGTTCCGAGCGGGCAGTCGAGGATCACTGCGATCTCCGCCTCCGGAAGGTCTTCGTAGTAGCGCAACGCAAGCGCGGCACGTTGCCTTTCCGGCAGCCGCAAGAGCGCGTCCCACACCACGAGTCCGTCCTCGCCGAGCAAACGCACCGCTTCGACTTCGTCGGTCGCGTGCTTCCGTACGATCTTCAGATGACGCAGCACCGAGCGGTGGCGGTTCACCAAAACCGTTCGCGCGTACGCGCCCGGCCGTTCGCGGTCCCGAATCCGGCTCCATGCGCGGTACGTCCGGAGGAGCGCATCCTGCGTGAGATCCTCCGCTTCGGACCAGTCGCCGGTCAGCAGATACCCGAAGCGGCGCAGCGGTCGGTACTCGGCCTCGAAGAACTCCCTGAATGATGCGTCCTTCTCGCTCACAGCGATCCCCCGACGGGCGCCCGTTGCGCCCTTCAACAGATCCGACGCGCGCCTCAGGACGAAGGTTGCACCAAAGCGCGCAGAGATTCCGCGAAGGGCGGACGCACGACCCCTCGTTCGGTCACGATGGCGGTGACGAAACGGGCCGGGGTGACGTCGAAGGCCGGATTGACAGCGCCGGTCCCAACGGGCGCGACGCGCGTTCCAAGCACGGAGAGCACCTCGTCGGGACTGCGTTCCTCGACCGGGATGAGGTCACCGCTCGGCACGGCAAGGTCGATCGTCGAGACAGGCGCGGCAACCACAAAGGGGACGCCGGCCTCACGGGCCGCAAGAGCGAGCGAATACGTCCCGATCTTGTTCGCGACGTCGCCGTTCGCCGCGATGCGGTCGGCACCGACGATCACGACATCCACCTCGCCGCGCGACAGCAGCGCCGGTCCGGCGGAATCCGGAATGAGCGCGTGCGGGACGCCTAGTGTGCCGAGCTCCCACGCCGTCAGCCGCGCACCTTGCAAAAGAGGCCGCGTTTCCGTCGCCAGAACCTTGATGTCCTTGCCGCTTTCGTGCGCGAGCCGGATCACGCCGAGCGCGGTCCCGGAACCGCCGGTGCACAGCAGCCCGGTATTGCAGTGGGTTAGAACGCGCGCGCCGGGAACCACGAACTCTTGTCCGACCCGCGCGATCGCGTCGCAGGCTCGCGCGTCCTCTTCCGCGATGAAGTTCGCTTCTTCCGCAAGCGTCTTCACGATCGCGTCGCGGTCGGCGCTTTCAACAACGGCGCGTCCGGCGTCAAGGGTCCGGTTGATCGCCCACGCCAGGTTCACGGCCGTCGGACGCGTGAACGCCAAAACGGCGCCGGCTTTCTCCGCGTCGCGGAACACGCCGAGCGTCGTCTTCGCCTTCGAGCGCAGCGCTGCTTGCGCTACGCCATATGCGCCGATGATCCCGAGCGCCGGGGCGCCGCGAATTCTCATCCCGGTGATGGCGCGAGCGATCTGCGCCGTCGTCGACAGGGTCAACCAGACCTCGCGACGAGGTAACCGCGTCTGATCGAGAATGCGAATCTCGCGCCCGTTCCATTCCATGCCGCGCATGTCGTTCACTGTATCTACTTACACGCGGCGATCTGCGCGTGACCTGGACGAAAGATGCTGGACGGCGTTCGCGATCGCAGCTCCGCCGACACCGGCGAACCCGCCGACAACGATCCCCCACGAAGCCAAGCGCGCGATGTCGGCAAGAACGCCGGTAGCCGTATATGTACGATCGAGCTTTCCCTGCACGACGGCGTACGCAAGTAGAAGCGCGGCCGCCGAAACGGCCCCTCCGGTGAGCACCGCGGCGCGCCACGAGCTCCGCGTGGCGAGACCCGTGATCGCCCCGCCGACGCCGGCTGCGATCAACAGATGCCACCACTGGGTGAAATGCGCGGTCCCGAGCAACGCAGGCGACGGAATCGTCGACAGCGCGATCACGAACGTCACGACGGCGGCCGGTGCGAGCCGGCGAAGAGCGTCGAACGGCGATCGATGCTCGACGCGCGACCCGTTCGTCGACGGCGGCGGAACTTGCATGTTGAACGGTCCGATCCGAGGCTCTTCGCTCATCACGCACTCTCGCCGCGTTCGAGCGTGCTTCGCTTCGTGAAGAATAGATTCAGGCTCGGCAGCTCGTCTCCGCGAACCAGCGCGGCCGGACCGCGCGCCGGCACGCCCCACGCGCGGTACCCGAGGCCGCGCATGAAGCCGAGAAGCTCCGCCGGCGACCGGCCGGTCGCCTCGAGCCAGTAGACCTCCGCCTCACACATCACATCCGGACCGAAGCGCTCGAGAAGCGAGGCCGCGCCGCGCAACACGTCCAGCTCGTTGCCTTGTACGTCGATCTTGATGAACGACACAGTCGGCAACGATGCGGAAACCACGTAATCGTCCAGCGTCACGACGTCGATCTCGATGTCGTCGGCCGTCTCGCGCCCGGCGACGAGGAGCGAGCTCCATCCGCTCTCGCCTTCGATCTTCACGACGCCGAAGCGCGCGCGGCCCGCGGACGCGCCGGCTGCGCATTCGTTGACGACCACGTTGCGAAAGCCGTTCAGCTCGATGTTTTCTCGCAGGCGAGCTGCATTGGCGCCGACCGGCTCAAACGCGTGTACCTCACCCGACGGACCCACCCGTCGCGCGGCGTGCAAGGCGTAGTACCCGACGTGCGCGCCGACGTCGATTACGACGTCCCCGGGACGAAGCAGCGATCGCACGAGTGACAGCTCGCGGCGTTCGTACGCGCGAAACGCTTCGAGGCGCTGAATGCGGTCGCCCAGATCGAGTCGCATGCGCACGCCCGTTGCCAACTTGGCTTCTATCGTGCCGTTCGAGCCCGCGAGGAGCCGCTCAACGACGATACGTGTCCCGGGAAGCTGCATACGGTCGAGCGGCGCCCGGAGCGCGAGCCCGAGGCGTTCCCGAATCGACCCCACCGCGCAAAGAGAGAGTTACGTGCCCTCTTGCCACGAAGACAGGTACGCCTCTTGTTCCGGCGTGAGCGTGTCGATCTCGATCCCCATCGTCTGCAGCTTGAGCCGCGCGACCTCGCGGTCGATGTCTTCCGGCACTTCGTAGACGCGCGGCTCCAGCGCCTTCGCGTTCTTCGCGACCCACTCGCACGACAGGCCTTGGTCGGCGAACGACATGTCCATGACCGCGGCCGGATGTCCTTCCGCGGCCGCGAGATTGACGAGACGGCCTTCGGCGAGCAAATACAGCTTGCGCCCGTCGTTCAGCAAGTGCTCTTCGACGTTGTCGCGCACTGTGCGCCGCGTCTTCGTCAGCGCGTCGAGCGCCGGCTTCTGGATCTCGACGTCGAAGTGGCCGGTGTTCGCCAGAATCGCGCCGTCTTTCATGATCTCGAAGTGCTCCTTGCGCAAGATGTCGCGGTCGCCCGTAACGGTGATGAACACGTCGCCGATGCGTGCGGCTTCCATGATCGGCATAACGCGGTATCCCTCCATCGCCGCTTCGAGCGCCTTCACGGGATCGACCTCGACGACGACGACTTGGGCACCCAGGCCGCGCCCCCGCATCGCGAGGCCCTTGCCGCCGTAGCCGTAGCCGCACACGACGAAGATCTTTCCGGCCCACAAGATGTTCGTCGCGCGTGTGATCCCGTCGATCGAGGACTGTCCGGTGCCGAAGCGGTTGTCGAACAAGCGCTTCGTCGGCGTGTCGTTCACCGCGACGATCGGATACTTCAGCACGCCTTCGGCCGCCATCTGCCGCAAGCGAATGACGCCGGTCGTCGTTTCCTCCGTCCCGCCGATAATGTGCGGCAGCTCGTCGGTACGCTTGGAGTGCAGCGTCGAAACCAAGTCGGCGCCGTCGTCCATCGTGATCATCGGGTGAATGTCGAGGACCGCGTTGATGTGCTTGTAATACGTCTCGTTGTCCTCGCCGCGAATCGCGAACGTCGAAATGCCTTCGACGACGAGCGCCGCCGCGACGTCGTCTTGCGTCGAGAGCGGGTTCGATGCGCAGGCCGCAACTTCCGCGCCGCCGTCGCGCAGCGCGAGCAGCAAGTTCGCCGTTTCCGTTGTGATGTGCATGCACGCAGCCACCGTCACGCCCTGCATCGGCTTTTCTTTCGCAAACCGCGCGCGGATCTCGCGCAGGACCGGCATGTGCGCCTCCGCCCATTCGATACGCATCTTGCCGCGGTCGGCGAGACCGGTGTTAAGAACGTCGTAATTGTTGGTCATCAAGACTCCTTCGAAGGCCCGGGGCCACAGCATACGGGCTTGGATCCCGGATCATCATGTTTGACCCGCTTCGCCGGCGAGCCCCCGCTCGATCATCTTGGCCACCACCGGTGACGCGTTGATCACACGCAGCCGGGTCGAGGGGTTGTCGCGCTGCCAGACGCGAAATAGCTCATCGACAAAGCCTTGGCCGATCTCTGTGACCCCTTGGAAGTCAAGGGTCACGTCATCGAATCGATCGAGTCCTCGCCCAATGCGTTTGGCTTCGGATCGAGAGACAAACCCGGCCGCCGTTTCGAGCAATTTCACCTGGGTCATCGTGCGCGAAAAAGCAAGGCTCTCCGGGTGGGTGAACGCTTCGAAAACATCCGCGAGCGTGCGAGAGGGTTGCAGCATCAGCTCCCACCCGACCAGGGTGCCCGGTGATTTTGGCACCTCTCCAACCGCGTGGTCCGCGCGAAGGTTGTCGACCGTCCAACGAAGCCCGTTGCTTTCGAGCCAGAACACATCCACGACCTTCGAAGAGAAGAAGATCCCCTCACCTAAATGCCGCTCGGGCATGGTGGTGACCTTTCCCTTCGTCAATTCCTGAATCGCATCGAATGGGCTCTCGAGCCGCAAATGCCGAGCCACGTTCGCGAAGACACCGACGCCGTAATCAGAAATCTGAAACCTCACCGGCGACGGGCTCGCAGCCCAGAGCGACACCTCGGCCGAAGCCGATTCCGAGTGGTCGATGGCATTGTTCAGCATTTCGGTGAACACGTATTTCTGGATCGAGATCGCGTTGGAATCAATCTCGAGATTCGTCAATTCAGGCGCGACGTCGGACCACGCCGAATCTTCCGATAAGCCTGCGAGACGGTAGGAGCGGGAAAACAGTGTCGCGCGCGCATATCGCGTTCCGCGGCGTGCCCCGGTGGACGAGAGCAGGCCCGCGGCGGTCATCCTGCTCAAGTGGTAGTGCGCCGCTTGTCGCGTGATGCCGGCGGCTCGAGCGACCTCCCCGCTCGAAACGCCGCCCGTTCGATCAAGCAGCTCCTCGATCGTCTGTTTTACGCTTTTCCTTCCATTGCCCTTGCGCGAGGCATTTGGCCTTTTACTTTTTGACATTTATGGCCAAGATATGCCATTTAAGTAAAAAAGTAAAGAGATATCTATCCGAGCGCCTGTTTCAGGCGCTTAATCGGTTCGATCGGTGTGGGATCGACGCCTCGCAACGCGGCGCAATAGACGCTGACGAGGTCGCCGAAGAGCACGGAGCTCGCGAGGATGGCCAGATCAGACGTGCCGAAGGACCA
>JAIVGO010000120.1 GCA_020201525.1 Actinomycetota bacterium
GGCGCGCCCTTTCGCGCATGTCGCGTAGGTTTCAAATAGGGTTTTCGTTCTGACGGCCGTGGGTACTTGTTCTGCCACACGGTTGCCCTGGTGACGAGGAGTGCGCGTGCCCGACATCATTGTTCAGATCCCCGCTCGCCCCGAATTCGTTCACGTCCTGCGTTCGGCCGTCGCGAGTGTCGCCGCACGGCTCGACTTCACGTACGACGCAATCGACGATCTTCGGATCGCGGTGGACGAGGCCTGCGCGCACCTCCTGGGCGTTTCGCCGGTCGCCAGCAAGATGACATTGCGCATGACCCCGGACGGCCACGATCTTGTCGTCCTCGCGTTCACCGACGCCGAGCCCCAAGCGTGGCCGCCACCGGGCGCGAAGCAGACGCTCGCGTGGCAGGTTCTCAGTGCCCTCGCAGACGAGGTCGTGTTCGAGCGGGAAGGTTTGGGCCCGGCGCTGCGGCTCACAAAGCGCGGGTTGGAGATCACCTGATGGCGGACGAACAAGCGCGCACACTCGATCGAGAGCGAGCGCGGGAGCTCTTTCGGCGAATTCGCGACGGCGAAGGCGCGGAAAAGGCTCGCGAGGAGCTCGTCGTCATGAACTACCCACTCGTCGAATATCTCGTCCGCCGCTTTCGCGGGCGCGGCGAGCCGGTCGACGACCTCATGCAGGTGGCCTCGATCGGCCTGTTGAAAGCAATCGATCGCTTCGACATCGGACGCGAAGTCGAATTCTCGACGTACGCGACCCCGACGATCATCGGAGAGCTGAAGCGACACTTCCGCGACAAGGGATGGGCGATCCGCGTGCCTCGCCGCCTGCAAGAGATCGGGATGCAGATCACAAAAATCGTCTCGGCCTTGTCGCAAGAGCTCGGCCGGTCTCCGACGGTTGCGGAGATCGCCGAACGCTCGGGCTTCACAGAAGACGAAGTCCTCGAGGGCATGGACACCGTCCACGCATACTCCACGCTCTCACTGGACGCGCCGGCCGGTGAGGAAGGCGCCTCTTCGATCGAAAGTCTGGGCTCGGAAGACGAAACGCTAGAGCTCCTCGAGTCGTGGGCGAGCGTAGCGCCGCTCCTGAAGAAGTTGCCCGGCCGGGAGCAACGGATTCTCTACTTGCGATTCTTCCGCGGCCTCACGCAGTCACAAATTGCGCAGGAGCTTGACATCTCGCAGATGCACGTCTCGCGGCTGCTGTCGCGTACGCTCGCCGACCTCCGACAAGCGGTGGGTGGCTTCGGCGGCTGAGCGGTCCCTGCTAGCCTTCGTGACGTGAAGGCGCTTCTCGTTTTCAATCCCGAAGCAACGACTGTGACTCCGCGCGTACGCGACGTGATCGCGCACGCGCTCGACGACGTGGTCGCCCTCGAAGTCGCCGAGACGAAACGACGCGACCACGCGACGGAGATTGCGCGCAACGCCGCCGCGTCCGGCGTCGAAATGATTTTTTGCTTGGGCGGCGACGGCACGCTGAACGAAACGCTGAATGGGGTTGCAGGAACGGGTGTCACGCTCGGTGTTCTTTCCGGTGGCGGGACGAACGTCTTCGCCCGAACGCTAGGACTCCCGCGCGATCCGGTGGAGGCGACCGCCGTCCTGATCGAAAAGATGCGCGAGGGAGCCAAGCCGAGGATCCTCAACCTCGGGAACGTGAATGGGCGGCATTTCGCGTTTTGTGCCGGCGTCGGGTTCGACGCAGAAGTCGTGCAACAAGTCCACGAAAAGTTCAAGCACAAACAGCGCTTCGGCGAAACGTTTTTCGTGGTGAGCGCCGTCCGTACCTTTTTCCTCGGCACCGACCGCAGAATGCCGGCGCTGACGGTCACACTCCCAGACGGGAGGACGATCAACGACGTCTACATCCTCATCGCTGGTAAGTCCGATCCGTTTACCTTCCTCGGCTCGCGTCCGTTGCGCCTGACGCCGGGCGCATCCCTCGACGGCGGGCTCGACGCGACGGCGGTCAAGACCATGAAAACGGCAGCGATCATCCGCGCCGCCGGTCGCGGCTTCAGCAAGCGCGGCCTGACCCGCGGCAAGAACATCGATTTCGTTCGAGACGTCGACGGATTCGACGTGAGAGCGTCGCGTCCGATCGCGCTGCAGCTCGATGGGGAATACATCGGCGAAGCGGAACACTTCACGTTTTCGGTCGAGCGGGACGCTTTATCGGTTCTCTGCTAGAGCTGCGAGTGCACGCCCCGGGTCGTCGCACATGAGCGCATCGACTCCCATCGCCTTCAGCGCATGCACTCGGCCGGGCTCGTCGGTCGCCCACGCGTAAACCTCGCGGTCCGCGTCGTGCGCGCGGCGCACGAATTCCTCGGTAATCGCTTCGTGCTCGACGGAACAAATTTCGTGGCCGCCTTCGATCGCCGCCGCCAGGTTCGCGCTCGGATCGAACGCCGCGCCGGTTGTGACCGCCGTCCGAAGATCCGTCCGCAGCTCCCTGACGCGGTCCAGTGAGGCAGGATCGAAACAGGCGACGATCGAGTCGGGTTGAAGCGCTTCGGCGACCGCCGCCGCGAGCGCATGCGTGGCGTCGTAACAGGGGTCCCACGGGTGGTTCTTGATCTCGGCGATCACCACAGCGCCGGAAATGCTTCGAAGCGCGTCTTCGAGGCTGGCGAACGGTTCGCGGCTGCCGTGAGGCCCTTCGACGTTCATCGCGAGAATCTCCGCCGCCGCGACGTCGCAAATTCTGCGGCCGTCGGGCAGCGAGGCGTCGTGGGCACACACGCACATGCCGTCCGCGGCCAGCCGGACGTCGAATTCACTGCCCGCTGCCCCCGCGCGGAGCGCCGCCGCGAACGCCGCGACCGTGTTGTCCGGTGCCTTCGCCCGGGCGCCGCGGTGCCCGAGGATCAGCATCCGTAGGCTGCCGGGGTTGTCCCGTTCGTCCCCGCCTTGCGCGATTGTCCGGCTCCTTGCTCCCTTGTGATCGCCTTCACAAGCTGCTGGAAAACGATTTTCCCTGCTCGCGGGCACTTTTTCTCAGAAAACCTCTTGCCTCTGTGGAAATCGTCGCGGTATAGTCGCCCCCGTTCCCAGTCCACAGGGCGCCAACGAAGTCGCCCGATCCAGGGAGGGTCATGGAGAGCCAAACGACCGAACTGTCGATGGACTGGCGCCACGAGGCTTCGTGCCGAGACGTCGATCCAGAGCTTTTCTTCCCGGTCGGAACGAGCGGCCCCGCTCTGGCGCAAATTGCCGCAGCCAAGGCCATCTGTGAGATGTGCGCCGTCCGTGAGCCGTGCCTCGCGTGGGCACTCGAAACGGCGCAGGATGCCGGCGTTTGGGGCGGCATGACTGAGGAAGAGCGCCGCGCGACCCGACGCACCCGATCCGCCCAGCGCGTCGCGGTCTAACACCCGAGCGCTCCGCTACAATTCATCCCATGCGCGAGGAATATTTCTCCCCCGTCGGCTTCGCCAAAGAGCGCGGGGAAGAGCGCCGCCGCTGGTTCGGCAGGCTCGTGATGCTTGCGTTCATGGGATTTCTGGTTTGGCTGTTCCTCACGCACGTCGTAGCCCCACCGAACGACACACCCACCGTGCCGACGCAACAAGCGTCCACGCTTCCCGGGGAGTAATCACTTCGCAAGAGGTGCGCTGATCCGCACAGTCGTGCCGCCGTTCGATTGCAGCGTCATCTCACCGCGCAGTTCCGCGCTCACGAGTGTGCGGACGATTTGAAGCCCGAGGTTCGCATTCCTTTCGAGCGCAAAGCCGTCGGGCAGCCCGACTCCGTCGTCGGCAACGGACACCTCCAGCGTAGAACCAGTCCTTTTCAGGCCGACGGTTACCGCGCCGCTGCCGAACGGAAACGCATGCTGCACCGCGTTCTGGCAGAGCTCGACCAAGATGAGTGCCAGTGCGGTCGCGACCTCACTCGGCAACTCTCCCGACGATCCTTCAAGATGCACCGTCATGCGCCCGTCGCTCGGCGCCAGACCTTCTCGGACCATGTCGAGAATGCGTTGTGCGACCTGATCAAACTCGACGCGTTCATTCGAGTCTTGCGACAGCGTCTCGTGCACCAGCGCAATGCTCGCGATACGCCGCACGCTCTCCTCCAACGCGGCCTTCGCCTCCGACGAGCCCAGGCGGCGCGATTGAAGCCGCAACATCGAAGCAACGGTTTGGAGGTTGTTCTTCACGCGGTGATGGATTTCGCGAATCGTCGCATCTTTGAGGACGAGCATCCGGTCCCGGCTGCGAAGCTCGGTAATGTCCCGCACGATGCCGAGAATGCCGCCGGATTTGCCGGAGTGGTTCAACGGGATGAACCGGCGCAAGATCCACGCCCCGCCTGCTTCGATTTCCCCTTCGACGGGACGGCCTTTCCGCAGCTCGGGAAGGATCTCCACCTCTTCGTCAAGCCCGAGCTCGGCGAGTGACTGCCCGGTGATGTTCGCCGTGACGCCCAACCGCCGGTACGCGCTGACTGCGTTGGGCGAGGCATACGTGACGACCCCGTCGGGATCCAGCCGAAGAAAGCCGTCCCCAACCCTCGGGCGAATGTCTCGCTCCGGCGGATCGTGCGGGGGAAACGAGCCCTGCGCGATCATCTGCGCCAGGTCGCCGGCCGCTTGCAAGTAAGACAGCTCGAGTCTCGACGGCGTGCGCGCGGCGGCGACGTTTTGTTCGCTGGAGATCACGGCGATGACGCGATCGTTGAAGCGCACCGGAATCGCCTCTTCGCGAATCGGTATACCCTCACGCCATTCCGGATCTCCCTCGCGAGCAATTCGCTGCTCCTTGAAGGAGAGCGCGACGCGCGGACGCGCGTCGAAGAACGTCCCCACCATGTCCTCTTGATAGAGCGTCTGGGCCGGATACGGCCGCACTTGCGCAAGAACGACGTATCCGCCCGCGTCGCGTCGGCGCGCAAACAAGAGCAAGTCTGCGAAGTTGAGGTCGGCGAGCAGCTGCCATTCCGCCAGGAGCCGGTGTAGGTGCTCCACTTGCGACGACAGCAGATCAGTATGCCGGCGCGCAAGGTCTCCCAGAACGCTCATAGGTTGAGTCTAAACCGCTGCTCGCGGCCCGAGGCACTACTTTCCGCTGAATCGAGGATCGCGCCGCTCGCGGAGCGCCGCCATACCTTCGCGAATGTCCTCGCTCGCGAGCGCTTCACCGGCTGCGGCATCGTGCAGCGCGAAGATCTCTCCGTCGACCTCCCGCGTGAGTGCGCCGTAGTCGAGGATCGACCGCAGCGCAGCTTTGGAACCGCGAACGGAGAACGGGGCACCGGCCGCGACCGATCGAGCGAGCTCCGCAACCGCGTCGTCGAGATCGCCGGCGTCCACGGCCAGTGTCACCAGCCCCCACGACGCGGCTCTCGTTCCGGTGATTGATCTGCCCGCAAGCAGCAGCTCGCGCGAATGCGCGACGCCGATGACACGCACCATTCGCTGAATCTTCTCGAGGTCGAGCAAAAGCCCGAGCTTCGCGGAGGGAATCCCAATCTGGGCGTCGGTGGCGGCAACCGACAAATCACACGCGGCCAGGAGTTGACAACCCGCGCCGAGCGCGGCGCCGTGCACCCTCGCCACGACGGGTATCGGATGCTCCTCGATCGTCCGCAGCAATCGCTCGAAGCCCAGGCCGTATCGCGCGCCGCCTGCGGCCGACGACGCAACGTCACCGACGTCCGCCCCCGCGCAGAAGTGCTTCCCTTCCCCGCGAAGGACAATGCACCGCGTTTCCGTTCCGGCGACGGACCCCAACGCGTCGAAGAATGTTTCGAGCATGGAGGTGCTCAGTGCGTTGCCGCGGTCCGGGCGGTCGAGTGTGATCGTCGTTATCTCGCCGCCGTCGACACGAACTGTTCCGTCCACTCTCGTTAGTCGATCGTCGCGATGATGTCGCCCTCTTGAACCACGCCGCCCTCTTCCACGTTGACGGCGCTCACCGTTCC
The DNA here is from genome assembly GCA_020201525.1 of Actinomycetota bacterium. Classification (GTDB taxonomy): domain Bacteria; phylum Actinomycetota; class AC-67; order AC-67; family AC-67; genus JAIVGO01. The sequence goes on from JAIVGO010000120.1 coordinate 5,926, forward strand.
GTCGACGGGTGATTCCACCGGGATCTCCATCTTCATCGATTCGAGGATGACCAGCGTCTCACCCGCCGATACGGCTTGGCCGGGCGAGACGAGAACCTTCCACACATTCGCGACCATCTCCGCTTCAACATCGGGCATATCTCAGCTCCTTGCCGGAAGATGCATGAGCGCTCGCGCTTCGTCCGCACCCGCAACCTCGCGGCCGGTAAACCGGGCAATCTGCGCGGCGGCTGCTGCGAGCTCACCGTTGGACGTGGCCATGTCCCCGTCGGGCAGATAGAAATTGTCCTCGAAACCGACGCGGACGTTACCGCCCAGCGTGCACGCCGCCGCGACGAGCATCCACTGCTCCCGGCTCACGCCGATGACTTCCCAGTCCGAGCCGTCGTTCGGGACCAACGACGCTTCGTACGCAAGCTGCCTCGCCGTCGGCGGCGCCCCGCCCAAAACGCCGAGAATCAACGAGAAGTGAATCGGGGCATTGAGGACGCCCATGTCGACGAGAGGAAACGCGCTGTTGATGTGACCGGTGTCGAAGCACTCGAGCTCCGGCTTGACGCCGGCCTCGTTCATCGCCGTCAGGAACGCGATGATGTCGTCGAAGTGGTTGGAGAACACGAACTTGAACACGAAGTCCTTGCGCTTCGGCGAATACTTGGCGTAGTTCATCGAACCCATATTCAGCGCGCCGACATCCGGCTTCAGGTCGCGAATGTGGCCGATGCGCTCTTCGACGGGAATTCCGACCGCACCCGTCGAGAAGTTGATGATCATCTCGGGAACCTCGGACAGGATTGCATCGCGAATGTCCTTGTAAGCCCCGACGCGCTGCGTCGGCGTGCCGTCGGGCTCCCGCGCGTGAATGTGGACCATCGTGCACCCGGCTTCGAACGAGCGCTTCGCTTCCGCTCCGTACTCCTCGGGCGTATAGGGGATGTGAGGGCACTGCGTCCGGTTCGCAACCGCGCCGGAAAGAGCAACCGTGATCACGACTTTGTCGTCCATGCCCATCGAACGCCTCCTTATGATTGCGGCGGATTATCGCGGTCGCGGCCGACTGTGGCAAAGGGCCGCAAGGGGCGCCGCCGCACATCGTGTGTTTGCATTGATTGAAACGGGTACATGGTCGGCATGCGAGCCGCGATTGCTGCACTGGCGCTCCTGCTGAGCGCGTGCGTTGCACCCGCCCGGTCCTTCAGCGCCTACGAAGGGAAGGCCGTGAAGACGGCGGAAGATGTGACGTCGGCCGTCGAGACCGCGCGCCTCGCCGTCCGGGTTGCGATCCGCGACCGCACATTCGCTCCGACGCTCTCGGTGATTCTCGGAGAAGCCGAAAAAGACGCCGGCGCTGCGCAGGGGACATTCGACTCCGTCCAGCCGCCGGACGACCGCTCCCTGGAGTTGCGGTCGAAGCTCGATGAGCTGATGCAGCCCGCGGTGTCGGCGCTCGCCGATCTCCGCATAGCCGTCCGAAGCGGCCGGCTCGACGAGCTGCAAGAGACGGCCGAGCCGCTGGTCAAAATCGGCGCGGCGCTGAGCGCGTTTTCCGAGAGCCACTCGTGAAGAAATTCCTTGAGATAACGCTCGGCATCCTTACCGCCATCGGCGGGTTCGTCGACATCGGAGACATCGTCGCGAACGCCGAATCCGGTGCGCGATTCCATATGAGCCTTGCGTGGGTCGTCATCGTCGGCGTCGTCGGCATCATCGTATACGCGGAAATGTCCGGCCGCGTCGCCGCATTGTCGGGTCGGGCGGTGTTCGACCTCGTACGAGAGCGACTCGGCCCACGGGTCGCTCTCACGAATCTCCTCGCGTCGTACTTCATCAACTTCTTGACGCTCACGGCGGAAATCGCCGGGGTGTCGCTCGCGTTACAGCTCGCGTCGAGTGTGAACTATTTGCTGTGGATTCCCCTCGTCGCGTTCCTCGTGTGGTTCGTCATCTGGAGAGTCAAGTTCGAAACGATGGAGCGCATCTTCGGGATCTTGGGACTCGTCCTCATCGTGTTCGTCGTCGTCGTCTGGCGGCTGGGCGACTGGCACACGCTCTCGGCGACGGCGTTGCATCCGTCCATCCCGAAGGGCGAAGGCATCCCAACGTACTTTTTCTTTGCGATCGCTCTGTTCGGGGCAGCCATGACACCGTATGAAGTGTTTTTCTTCTCCTCCGGCGCCGTCGAGGAGCACTGGACGCGCACCGATCTCATGGTCAACCGAGCCAACGTGTACATCGGATTTGCGTTAGGGGGCATCTTGTCCCTAGCGCTCATGGCCTCGGCGGACCTCGTGCTGTCGCCCGGCGGCATTTCGGTATCACACCTATCGCAGGTGACGTTGCCGGCCGCGCTGACGATCGGAAAGCTCGGCGTCGCGGTGACGATCGTCGGCTTCTTCGCGGCAACGTTCGGCGCCGCTCTAGAGACTGCTTTGTCGGCGGGTTACACGGTATCCCAATTCTTCGGCTGGCAGTGGGGCACGTTCGTGAAGCGTGTAGAAGCCCCGCGCTTTCATGCGGTCGTCATCCTCAGCGTGATCATGGCCGCGATGGTCGGGTTGACGACGATCGATCCGATCAAGGTGACCGAGTACTCCATCGTTTTGTCGGCGGCGGCGCTCCCCCTCACCTATTTTCCCATCTTGGTCATCGCGAACGACCCTGATTACGTCGGTGAGAAGACAAACTCGAAGTTTCTGAACGTGATCGCGTTCTCGTATCTCGTCCTCCTCGTTATCGTGGCCTTGGCGACCATTCCGCTCATGATCGCGACGAAGGGAGGGTCCTAGTGACGCGCGCAGGCAACCGAATCGACGCGGGCCTCGGATTGCTCGACCGTCAGATACTGGATAAGGACGGCAAGGATTCAGGAAACGTCGACGACCTCGAGCTCTTCGCTAGGGAAGAGGGCGGCGCGCCGTACGTCATGTACATACTCGCCGGCCCCGGGGCTTTGGCACGGCGCCTTCGTGGGCGCGCCGGGGCTTGGCTTGAGTCCGCCTTCGAACGCCTTCACCATTCAGAGGACCCGCACCCCGCGCGTATCCCCTTCGGCGTCGTGAAAGACATCAAGCACAGCGTCGAGCTGTCGATCTCCAAACGAGGCCTCGACGTGACTACGATCGAGGATTGGGTCCGTGATCATTTCATCTCGAAGATCCCCGGCGCATATCACGATCCCGGAGGAACGAAGTGAGACTGAGCGACTTTCTGCAAGCGGAAGTCCTCGATGACAACGACGTCTCGATCGGGCGCGTCCAAGACGTGCGCCTCATTCAGGACGGACCGGTGATCGGCACGTGGGGTGCGGCGTTCAGCATCGAGGGGCTCATCGTGAGCAAACGTGGAGTCGGCGCCCGGTTGGGCTTCCACCGTTCCAACGTCAAAGGGCCGTTGCCGCTCAAAGCGCTGTTCGAATGGATTTTCCGTGATGCGCGGTTGGTGGAGTGGGAGCGTATCCGTTCGATCGAAGAGGGACGCATACGTTTCCGCGGCACGTACGAAGATCTGAAAGCGCCGGATCCGCTGTCGGGATGAATCAGCCGAGCAACGCATCCACGAGATGCTGCTGAAGCCACCCGAGGAAGAGATACAGGCGGCCGGCGGGATCTTCGGCGTCAGCGGGATCATCGAACATATCCTCGGTGACGCCGATCCTGGTACCGAGAAAGAGTCGCAAGTCATTGAGCGCGCCGAGCCACGCGTGCTGCTCCTCGTCGTTCAACGCCACCGCTAGATAACCGCGCTTCCAACGCCCGCGTTCGAGCGTGGCGTCGGCCGTCTTCAGCGCTTGCTTTTTCGCAGCGAGCAGTTCGTCTCGCGTGAAGTGAATGAACTCTTGCTGCGCCGCGTCGTCGTCGGGATACGCCGGCGGAAAAAGGCGCCGCAGGTCGTCCGGTTGCTCGTCGGCGCCCAAAACGTCGAGCATTTGAGAAAAGAGCGGCCGAATGACATCGGTCTCTTGCGGCGCAAGCCGGAGCTCTATACGGCCGTTGCGCGCACGCGTAAAGGGCCGCACGTCAAAGATCCTTCGACATCGTCGCCCACAGGCCGTATTGGTGGAGCGCCGACGTGTAGAACTCGCACTGCTCGCGCGAACCGCTCGTCACGACCGACTTGCCTTCGTGATGCACTTCGAGCATCAGCTTCGTCGCCTTGTCTCGCGAGTAGTTGAAGAGCTTCTGGAAAACGTAGACCACGTAGCTCATCAAATTGATCGGGTCGTTCCAGACGATGACGATCCAGGGCCGGTCGGTCTTCTCAACCTCGCCGGTTTCCGGGCGCTCGACTTCGACGGGAGCGGTGGACATCGACCCAAGTCTGCCACCTTCAGCCCCGCCGGCGCTGGCACACCTTCTATGTGTGGGGAGTCCCCGGCAAGTCGCCTTCGGGTCCGCGGCCGACGAACCGAGCCACGAACGCAGCGGCCTCGGCGGCGACGGCTGCATCTCCGTCGGAGCATGTCTGCGAATGTTGCCACGCGGTGAACGCAACCGACCATGACGGTGGGATTCCCGTCTGCGGAACCAACACGAGGCGCGTCTCATCTGCCTTCACAAGCGCGACGAGTCCTTGATACGCACCGTCGCTCAACCTGCCCGGCACCACCCAGAAGATCACGTGCCCGTGCTCCATGTTGTGAACGAGCGCTTCTCGCGGCGGCGGCGAAGCGGCGTACACGCCGGTTTGTGCGGGGCGTGGGTAATGCGGGCCAGACGTCGGTGGATCGGTCCGGTACCGAGGATGTCCCGGGGATTGCACGTGCTGCTGGCCCTCGCCGGCGAATTGCATAACCGCGCCGCACCCGGCGGTGCCGGACGCTTGCGGGACGTTCGGCGACGACGAGCATCCGGCAAGAACAAACGCAACCGCCGTCAGCGCCACAGCGAAACGCGTTGCGGTCATACAGGCAAGACGCCGTGCTTGCGCCACGGCCGCTCGACGCGCTTGGTCTCCCCCTGCTCCAGCGCGCGACACAATTCGATGCGCGTGTCGGCGGGATCGATGATGTCATCGACGAAGCTCCATCCCGCGGCGATGTACGGCGAGATTTGGTCGCGCACGGCTTGAATCATGGCTTCGCGCTGGGCGTCGCGCTGATCCTCGGGAATCTTTTCGAGGATCGACCGGCCGATGATGTTCACGGCGCCCTCGGGCCCCATCACGCTAATTTCCGCCGTGGGCCAGCCCACGATTCGGTCCGGCTCATATGCGCGGCCGTTCATCACGTAGTAGCCGGCGCCGTATCCCTTGCGAAGCACGACGGTGACCTTCGGAACCGTCGCCTCGCTCACCGCAAAGAGCATTTTCGAGCCGTGGCGAATGATGCCTTGCTTTTCGACGGCGCTGCCGACGAGGAAGCCGGGACAGTCCATCAAGAAGACGAGTGGGATATGAAACGCATCGCACAGCCATACGAACCGCGCCGCTTTGTCGGACGCGTTCACGTCGATCGCGCCGCCGAGAAACATCGGCTGATTGGCCACGATGCCGGCCGGGCGGCCGCCGAAGCGCGCGAACCCAGTGACGAGGGACTTCGCCCAGTCGGGTTTCATCGCAAAGAACTCGCCGTCATCTGCGATCGACCTGATCACCTTGCGGATGTCGTACGCCTGCCGGGGGTTCGCCGGCACGATGTCGAGCAGATCGTCGCAGCGCCTTTCCACGGGATCGGCGTTGACACGGCGCGGCGGCACTTCGAGATTCGATGATGGGAAGAATGACAAGTACGAGCGGATCGCGTTGATGCATTCCGCATCGTCGGCCACTTCTAGATCCGCGACGCCGGACACCTTGCAATGCACTTGGGAGCCGCCCATCTCCTGCTCGGTGACGTCCTCACCGACCGCCGCCTTCACGAGGTGCGGTCCGCCGAGGGCCATCGACGAAATTCCTTTCACCATCGGCACGAAGTCGGCGAGGCCGGGAATGTACGCAGTGCCTGCTGCGCCGGGACCCATCATCGCGGCGACTTGCGGCACGACGCCGCTCATGATGACTTGCTCTTTGAACAGCTCGCCGGTACGCGCGAACATGCTTCCCGCCGCTTCCTGGATCCGCGCGCCGGCTGAGTCCACAAGCCAGACGATCGGACGACGCTCGCGCAGCGCCAGCTCGCGCATGCGCGACGCCTTGATCTCGCCCACCATACCCATCGATCCGGCCATCACCGTGAAGTCATACGCGATGACGAACGTTTTGCGGCCTTCGATGTTGCCGTAGCCCGTGACAACCCCATCGGCCGGCGTGAACTTCCCCTGCATCTGCGGGCTCGAGGACTGTTGATGACCGAGGAGCCCGAACTCCACGAACGAACCCGTGTCGAAGAGAAGATCCAGCCTTTCGCGAACGGTCAGCTTCCCGAGTGATTTCTGCCGGGCGACCTTCTCAGGCCCGCCCATTGCCCGGAACTTTTCCTTCCGGCCGGCGAGATCGGCCGCCGCCTCGGTCATCGTCGGACCTTGATAGGTCAGCGTCGGCATCTCGCGACTCGGGGCCGCCGTCGTGTCCCCGGGAGCAGGCGTCTGCTCGGCCATGGATGACTCCCTTCCGGAGGCCCGTCGCCGGAGGTCCATCCTCCGAAGTGTTCCGGGGCCTGCCTGGGTTCGTCGTTCATTATCCTGCCGGCGGGCGGACCGGAGCGAACAGGCCTCAGCGATCCTTCCATTCGGGCGAGCGTTTCTGTAGAAACGCCGTCACGCCCTCGATCGTGTCCTCGCTCTGAAGGCATACGTTCAGCTCGCCGTGCAGATAGTCGAGCGCCTCGCGAAAGCCCATGTCTTGCGAGGCGTAAAACGAGTCCTTGCCGAGCCGCATGATCAAAGCGGAACGCAACGCCAGCGATTCCGCCAGATCTGCCGTCGCGTCGTCCAGCGAGACGGCCGGCACGACGCGGTTCACCGCGCCGATCGCGAGTGCTTCGGCGGCGTCGATCCGGCGACCGGTCATCATGAGGTCGAGCGCGTGGCCGCGCGCGATGCGCCGGGCGACGACCGCCGTGATGATGAACGGCCACAGGCCCATCGCGATTTCCGGCATCCCGAAATCTGCCGCATCCGAGGCAACCACGAGGTCACAGGCACACATCAACCCGAATCCGCCCGCGAGCGCGTGGCCGTTCACCCGTGCGATGACCGGCTTGCCGAGCCGCGACATGTCCCAAAACAAATCAGCGAGCGCACCGCGCAGATGATGCTGCTCGACCTTTGACTGTTGCTCGGTGAAGCCACCCAGATCACCGCCCGCACTGAACGCTTTGTCACCGGCGCCGGTCAAGACGACGACGCGACACGCCGGGTCTGCCTTGGCGGCGCCGAACGCTTCCCGCAACTCGCGCATGACGGCAACGTTCAATGCGTTGCGTTTTTCCTCGCGGGCGATCGTTATCCGCGCACTCCGGCCGGACTCGTAACGAACGAACTCGAGCTCCATGCTCCGGGCCCTCCATCAAGCGATAATGCCGCGCAGGATAATCCGCCGAAAGGAGATCATGCTCGGCCTCGTCGTGGCGATCGTGATCGGCATCATCATCGGCTTGGCCCGCCGGGGCTCGTTCGCACGTCTCCAGGGCGTCCGGCTGGAAAAAACGGCGATCCTGTACGCGGCTGTCCTCGCGCAAATCGTGTCGGCCGTCGCCGAAAGAAGCGCCGGACGGTGGCCGGCCTTCGCCCTCATCGTGACCGCGTATGCCGGCGTCTGCGCTTTCGCCGTCGCGAATCGGCATCTCATCGGCATGCCGCTGATCGCGCTCGGCGCGCTCGGCAATTTCATCGTGATCGCAGTGAATGGGGGGATGCCGGTCTCACGAAGGGCGCTCGCGCTCGCGGGGCTCGGCAACCCGTTCGAAGGGCGCGCGAAGGCGTTGTTGCGCGGGGCGCATCATCTCATGGCACCGCAGTCGCGCGTCACGTTTCTCGCAGACGTCATACCGCTACGGGTCGGCGCTACGGTGATAAGCGTCGGCGATATTCTCCTGTGGGCGGGCATTGTGCTGTTGCTTCAGCACTTGCTCGTGGGCCCGCGGGGACGGCACCGCCGGGACGCAAGAACGCCGAATTAATTACGCAGTCTTGCCGTAGTGGCCGCCGGAACGTTTCCGGCAAAGTGCGCGTATGTCCTCAGTCGGCAAAAACCAAGCGATTGACCGCGTCCAGTGCTGCCTTGGCCATCGCGTCGCTGGGATCGCGTCGAAGGACGGCCGATCCGACTACGACGTGATCGCCTCGCCCCGTCAGCAATCGCAAGACGGCGATCGCGACCTGTCGCTGGCCGGCCATGACCACGTCGGCAAACTCCACCTCGACGGACGAGGCATCGAGCCGGTCCTTGAGCGCGTCGATGACGGCTTGGGCCACGAGGCGAAGCCCGGATGTTGCCGGTCCGCGCGCGACGCCTTCGGTCTCGGCCTCATCGACCCGAAGCGAGATGCGGATGTCGCTGTCGAACCCGGTCGTCTCCGAAGCGATGCGGGACAGCGCCGCCCGCGGCCGCCGCGGCGTCTCGACCGAGGCTTTCTTCTCCCCCGTTGGGACGGCATCACCGTTGGGGGGCTCTTCTTCGAGCTGGACGACGCTCACGGTTCGGTAATCGATTTCGACGCCGAAGTTGGTAAGGACAACGCTTTGGACGTCCCGGACGAGCTGTTTCGGACCCCGCGCACGGCCGGCGAGCACGTGCACCTCGGATACCCGCTCACCGGACGTGACGACCCGAACCGCTTGGATCCCCGGAATCCGGGCGATAGCTTTTTCCATCTCCTGCGGCTCCGGGGTTCCCGCCCCTCCGTTGGATCCCATCAGAACGTCCTCGATCGTTGGCAAACGCGAAATTCTCTTGGGGTATTCGGGCCGCAAAAGGCCACCTTTCTCCTCCTGGGTGCCGCAGCGTCGCGGCAACTCAAGGCGACGATACACCAGGTCCTGAGTGTTGTCCGGAGCGGGAAAAAGCTCAAACGGCAGAAACGGCCCCCTCCGACCAGGGAAAACCACTCGAACGGACCATAGACCACGCAGAGTAGAACCCGATAATTCACTCACACAGCCCGATCGGCTTAAGCCCGCACCAGGAGGAGCATGAGATGCCACGAGGCGAGAAATTCCTCCGGACCTCGGAGGTCGCACAAAAGTTGCACGTTTCCCCGAAGACGGTTTCGCGTTGGGCCAAGGAGGGACGGCTTCCCTTTCTTTCCACGCTCGGTGGTCATCGCCGCTTTCCGGCTTCGGAGATCGACAAGCTCACCGACGAGCTGGCCCAAGGCGCACGTCACCAGCTCGGTTGAGGCAGAGCCGGCGGTTCCTGGGCAAAATGGACATCTCGCCCAGGGACCGCCGGCTCAATTCCGATAATCCGTCATTTGACCTATTGACCGGCCGAAAGGCCGATGTAAGAATCCACTAGCTCGCGATTTACGCATCACCGCAGCTCCCCCTTGTCGGATTCCGGCTACGGCCGGGGTACGCCGAGGGTTTTTTTTGGCCGGAAGTCTGGGGTGGACCGAAGCAAGGCGCATCGAAAGGTGACGAAGCCTTCGAGGTCCGATGTTGGGGGCGCCGAGGTACCTGGCGCATTTGAAAACCGCATAGGGCGAGTGGGGCCGGCAGGGTCCTGCACCAGCACCAACCCAAGCGGAGCGGATGAAGCTCCTCGCTGCTAGCGACGCGAGGAAACTCATTTCCGTGAAAGGGGTTGGGATTACATGAAGCGCATTTTTGCGATTCTCGGAGCGATCGCCGCAGTCTTTCTTGCAGCGGGCGCCAACACTACCTGGCACTGAACGAAGTACTCGTAACGCAACACCTGGGCGGACCCTGCCGACCTCATCGCCTGATGCGGACGACATCGGAGCGAAGAGGCTTTGAACGCACTACCGAGACGTGCGCGGATCTACATCGCGGTCCTGACGGCCGCGGCAGCCGGGTTGCTCACCGCGCTCGTCCTCCACTACCCCATCTCGATCGGAACGACGATCGCCTTCGGGCTACTCTGCCTTCTCGCGGAAGAATTCCCCGTACCCCTTATCTACGGCGCGCACTACTCCGTCAGCTTCGTCATCACAATCGCGGCGCTCGTCGCCGCCGGTCCGTCCACGGCCGCTCTCGCCGCGGCGTTCGGTGGTATTGCCGTCAGCCGGTCGCGCACGAGGAAACCGCGGCTGCCTCGCCAGCTCTTCAACACCGCCCAACTCGCCATCACGACCGGAGCCGCCGGTCTCGTGTACGCGGCGATGGGCGGCCCGGTCCACCGAGGCGACGGCGTTTTTCACGTGCTCCTTCCCGTGCTCTTCGCGACCGCCGTCAACTTCATCGTCAACACCGGCCTCGTGTCGATCATGATCATGCTCGCCGAAGGCCTCCCCTTCCGCAGCGTGTGGCGAAACCAGTACCTCTCGCTCGCGTTGGGGCACGGGGCATTCGCATTTCTGGGTGTGCTCCTCGCGATCCTGTACATGCAGATGCACTGGGCCGCCGTCTTGTTCTTGCTCGTGCCGCTTTTGGTTGCGCGTCACGCGTTCCAAACGTCGGTGCGAATGCAAGGCGCGTACGACCAGACCGTTCGCAGCCTCATCACCGCCATTGAAAAAAAGGACACATACACGCGCGGACACGCGGAGCGCGTCGCGCGGCTGAGTGAGATGACGGCCCGTGAGCACGGACTCCCCTCCGACCGCATCAAGCTCGTCCGGTTCGCAGCGCTCATGCACGACGTCGGCAAGCTCGGCGTTTCCACGCGCGTCCTTCAGAAGCCCGGAAAGCTGACGCCGGAGGAATACGAGCACATGAAGCTGCATCCGATCCGCGGGCACGAGATCGTCGAGGAGATCGATTTCCTGACCGAGGCCGTCGGCGCCGTTCGGCATCACCACGAACGCATGGACGGCGGTGGATACCCCGACGGTCTCGCCGGTGAAGCGATTCCGCTCCTTGCCCGAATCATCATGGTTTCCGATGCTTTCGACTCGATGACGTCGACGCGCGTCTATAGAAAAGCGAAGAGCTTTGATGAAGCGTTCGCCGAATTGCACCGATGTGAAGGAACACAGTTCGACTCCGCCTGTCTCGCAGCTCTCGAGCGGGCGATCGCAAGGAACGGGTGGGAAGCGTTCCCCGAGCTGGAACTCGAGGAGGATCGAAATGCGCATGCGGCTGGTCTCTAAGTCGTCGGTGTTGCCGGCGGCGGCTCTGCTGGTGACGGCCGGGCTGGCGCCGTGGGCGCGTCTCGGCGCCGCCGTCCCCCGCTGGACCCCGCTGGCGTTCATCCTTTTCATCGCGGTCGCCGAGCTTCTCGAAGTCTCTCTCCCGTGGGGTTCTTCCGTGACGATGGGCGTTGCACCGGCGATCGGTTTCATGCTGCCGCTCACGTGCCGGACGGGGCAAACAATCACTGATTGCACGACACCGGGTAACGGACCGGCCGAAGTCGCCGTCGTATTCGGCATCGGCGCGCTGCTCGCACTCGTTATTCGCGCGGCGCGGCGCAAAGACCTCCGTCTCGACAGCCTCGCCGTTCAGTCGCTGACGATCGTCGCGGTCGCTCTCGTGTACGCCGGGGCCCGCCATCTCGAATGGCCGGCGCACGAGTCACCGTTCGTTTCTTACGTCGGCATCGTTGCGGTCGCGCTCAGCGCGATCATGATCGATGCTGCGATCCCGAGCATCAAAGCTGCGATCGTCGAGCGCATTCCGGTGCTCCCTCTTCTCGGGAGCCGCTTGCGCGCGTCCGCACCGCTTCAGCTCGCGCTCGTATCTGTGGGATCCCTGCTGGCACTCGCACACCCAACGCTGGACTTCGTTCACGGCCGCGCAGGATTTCCCTGGTCGTTCCTACTCATTCTCGTGCCGCTCTTCGCGACGCAATACTCGTTTCGCCAGTTCGCCTCGATTCGCAAGACCTATTTGCAGACGATCGGAGCGCTCGCAAAGGTTCCGGAGATGGCCGGGTACACCGAGCCGGGGCACTCGAAGCGCGTCGCCGAGCTCTCGGTGGAGATCGCACAAGAGATGGGGGTCGCGGCCGCGAAAATCGAGGAGATTCAATACGCGGCCTTGCTCCACGACATCGGGCGAGTCAGCCTGCCGGATCCCGAAAGCGCGAACGAATCGACGTACCGCCTGCAGGTCGCGCTCGAAGGAGCCGAGATCGTCAAGCAAACCGGATACATGCCGGGCGTCGCGTCGATCATCGGACATCAGCACGAGCCGTATCGTCGCCGCGGACAGGACCAGAACAAGGATCTCGACGTCGGAGCCAAAATCGTCAAGGTCGCGAGCGCGTACGACGACCTCGCGAACCCCGACGGGCTCGGGCATGCGCCGTGGGATGCGCTCGAGCGCATGCATCTGGGGATGGCATACGAATACGACCCGACGGTGATTCAGTCGCTGACGCGCGTGCTCGAAAAGCGCGGCGCGCTCTAAGACATTTCGTCGAGCGCGTGGCGAATGCGCTCGAGCAAGTACTCCGGGGCGCGTCCTTCGCTACATCGATCGTGGACGATCTTGATGAAGTCGCGCTCGAACGAGCACCGCCTGAGACACGAGACGCACGCGCGAAGGTGCGACTCGATGACAGCGCATCCTTCGCCGGCAATCTCACCGTCGAGGTAGAGATACAGCTTGGCTAGGACCGCTCGGCAATTCGTCTCGGCGTCTTCCATGGCTCCTTCTGATCCGCGAGACCGTGGCCGCGCGCATATTCCCATAGCGCTCGCTGGAGCGCCTTTCTTCCCCGATGTAGCCGCGACATCACGGTTCCAATGGAAACTCCCGTGATATCGGCGATTTCTTTGTAGGAAAAGCCTTCGACATCGGCCAGCAAGACGGCGATCCGGAACTGATCGGGCAGACCCTCCAGAGCCGTCTTCACCTCGGCCTCCGGAAGCCGGTCCAGCACCGCCTGCTCGGGCGACGCCCCGGTGGCGTCGGCGATTTGATCGTAAAGCGAAAAATCGTCGATGCCGTCCGCGGAGACGCGAACCGGCTCCCGCTTCGTCTTTCGGTAGCCGGAGATGTACGCGTTGGTGAGGATCCGGTAGAGCCAGGCCTTCACGTTCGTGCCGGCCTCGAACTGATGGAACGCCTGGAACGCCTTCAAAGCGGTCTCTTGGAGCAAGTCCTCGGCTTCCGTCGGATTCCGCGTCAGGCGAAGCGCCGCGCCGTACATCGTCTCGAGCACAGGCAGTGCCTCGTTGGTGAAACGAGCCTGCAATCCCTCGTTTTCGGGTGCGTTCTTCTTCCGGCGCGTCGCCATAGAGGGCCTCACGATACGCCCGGGGACGGTCGCGGGCGAACGAGAAACGACCACTCGGGTGGATTTGACCCCACCTCCGGCGGCTGGCAGTCTCAATCGGGCCTTAGACGCCTGGAAAGTATTACCAGTCGGTGAGGCGCAGGGTTCGGCGGCGAAGAGGCGAACCCTGACGGGACAGCACAAGGCGGGAGGGTAAACATCAGGAGAAGAGCCGGGTTGGTGTTGATCGCCGTCCTGGCGTTCACCACGCTCTTTCCCTCTTCGGCTCGCGGCGCGATTCGTGAAGCGGATCTCAAGATCCGCATGGCGGCGCTTCAGCGAAAGCTCAACGTCCTCGCGACGAAGATGGATCGCGCCGTCACCAGCTTGGAGTTCGCGCGGGCCCGGATCGCCGAGCATCAGCGAGAGCTGCGCGAGGCGTCGGTCATGCTGCTTCCTCTTCGCGCTGCGCTCTCCAACCGCGCGCGCGAGATGTACATCCAAGCCACCGGCGGGGTCATCGAGACGGCGCTCACGGCGCCGGACATCGCAACGTACCTCGACCGGACCGGTTACCTGGAGCTCGTGTCCCAGGGAGAACGAGGGCTGTTGGAGAAGCTTCGAGCCGTTTCGCGGCGTGCCCGCATCGAGAACAAGGCGTTGCACGCAGCGCTTCTCGACGCTCAGCGCGCCAACGGCATTCTTGCCGCGCAGCGCACAAAGCTCGACCGTCAGCTTGGCGACTACAAGGCCCTCATGGACTTGGTTCATCTCGGCCGCGGGTCTTTCTCCCGCGCCTCGCGGTTCCGCGGCGGCGGCTTCATCTGCCCCGTTGCCGGGCCTCATGCGCTGATGAACAACTTCGGCGCTCCGCGACCCGGCGGTCCGCACACGGGCGACGACTTGCCCTCGCAGTACGGGACGCCGGTTGCAGCGGTCTTGTCCGGGACCATCACGCAGATCGTGTACGGCGGATGGATGGGCCTCGGAATCATCCTGCGAGACGTCGCCGGCAACGAATGGTGGTACGCGCACCTATCCTCGCGCGGGGTTTCCGCCGGCGAGCACGTCTCCGGTGGCGAGATCATCGGCCGCGTGGGATGCTCCGGAAACTGTTCGGGCCCGCACCTGCACTTCGAGTACCACCCCGGCGGGGGCGCTCCGGCGAATCCGTACCGAATCCTCAGCCGCGCCTGCTAGCCGGCGCCCGCAGCAAACTCGCTTCGGATATGGAGAAATCCCAGCACGGGGCGCGTCCCGGACCCACGGTCTCGGTCACACCCCTTCGCGTGAGCGAAAAAACCGTCACCCGGGCCAAGGACGCCGTGGCGACGGAGGAGCCGCTCGAGATCCGGGTCCAGCACCGCGGCGTCGAGCACGTGATCTCCATCACGATGCGAACGCCGGGCAGCGATTTCGAGCTGGCGACGGGCTTCCTTCTTGCGGAAGGTGTCGTCCGGTCGAAGGACGACGTCGATCGCGTCCAGTACTGCGTCGGCGGCCCGGTCGAGCAGCAGTTCAACATCGTCACCGTGATCCTGCGCCCGTCTGCGCGCTTCGACCCGGGATCGCTCGCCCGGTCGTTTCCGATGAACTCCGCGTGTGGCGTGTGCGGCAAGGCTTCACTTGAAGCGCTGCAGATGCACGACCCTCCGTCGCTGCCCGACGGACCGGCCGTGTATCCCGCCGTGCTGCGTTCGCTTCCCGAAACACTGCGCCGCCAACAAAAATCTTTCGCGCGCACCGGCGGCGTTCACGCGGCCGGACTTTTCGAGCCCGGCGGATCTTCCCTCATCGTTCGCGAAGACGTCGGACGGCACAACGCGGTGGACAAAGTGACCGGCGCGCTTCTTCTCGACGGACGAATCCCGGCGGGAGAACGGGTGCTGCAAGTCAGCGGACGCGCGTCGTACGAGATCATGCAAAAGGCATTGATGGCCGGCATCCCCTTCGTGTCGGCCGTCGGCGCGCCGTCCTCGCTGGCCGTATCACTGGCCGAGGAGTTCGGCATGACGCTGGCCGGCTTCGTGACCGCCGAAGGGTTCAACGTGTACGCCGGCACTCAGCGAGTAATCACTCAGTCGTGATGCGAACGACGGCATTGTAGTCGGGAATGCCGCACTCCGGATCGCGCGATCCGCGCCGCATCAACGTTTGTCCCTCCGGCCAGTGCACCTGCACATTTCCCGGGCGCATCCGCGCGATTTTCACTCGTGCGCGCATCTCGCCGGCGTCGGATACCAAACGGACGCGCGCGCCGTCCTTCAGCTTCAGCAGCGCGGCATCTTGTTCGGACAGAAACACATCGTCGCGACGCGCCCCGGTCAGCGGGTCGACCGGCCGGTGCACCATCGAGTTGAACTGTTTCCCGCGTCGCGTCGACAGCAAGAATTGACCGGCCTGAAGCCGGCTCTCCGGCAAAGGTCCGGCAACAAAGGTGGCCTTGCCGTCCGGCGTGCCGAAGGCGCCGTCGCGAAAAAGGATGCGCCCGCCCCACTGCACGTGGTCCCCCTTACGCTCGAGCTTCTCGATGCCGGCGTACAGCGGCGTCGTGCGCGCGATTTCCGAGCGAATCGCACCGGCGTCGGCGAACCGGATCTCGGCGGCGCGACCCGGATACGCTCGCGCGGCGGCTCGCGTGAAGATCTCCCACTCGCTTTGCGCTTCGCCCGGCACCGGCCCGCGGATCCGCGGCGAATAGATGATCTCTCGTTCGGTCGTCGTCTCGGTACCGCCGCCGTGCTGCTCGTAGCGCGTCCGCGCGGGTAATAGCAGCGCCCACTCTCTCGGGGGCACGAGCATCTGGCTCGTCACCACGATGTCTTGGTGCACGCGAAAGCGAATGTTTTCGAGGGCGGCTCGAATCACGGAGGGCTCCGGCAACGTCTCGAGGAAGTTTCCACCGGCGCTCCATAAAAGGTCGAGATCGCCGCGAGCGGCTGCATCCATCTGCTCCAGACAGTTCATGCCCGGCCACGACGGAACGTCGAAGCCCCACGCGCCGGACATCACGCGCGCATTCTCCTCGTTCACAGGACGGTTCCCGGGGAAGGCGTTGGGGACGCATCCAACTTCGGCGCCGCCTTGAACGCCCGAGTGCCCGCGAATCGGCATGACGCCTGCGTGCTCGCGACCGATGGCTCCGCGCGCGAGTGCGAGGTTGAGAATGGCATGCACGGTGGAC
>JAIVGO010000078.1 GCA_020201525.1 Actinomycetota bacterium
GGTATACGCGATGATGTCGGTCGAGTGTGCTACCGCGAGCTCACGCTTGAGTTTCGAATAGGCCTCGGCCAGCGCACGATCATTTCGGAGCGCGTCGCGGAAACGGATGTGCCGCTGCCAAAAGTCAGTGCCGGGTACGGACATGTGCAGATTGTGGTCCGGACCCCGTTCGTCTGCTTATGGAAGAAATTGGAAGTTGTGCGTCGAACGTCGTTGCCAACGAATCGTCCGTAACCGACTGCGCCACCGTAAGGTGGGGGATAACGTCGTCGAACTCACCATGCCATGGCACCGTGCCGAACGCGTCGGCAATTGAATTCGTCATCCGCAGGAAGATTTCGCCGGGCTCGGGCACCAGATAAAGAACTCCTTTTGGGAAGACCGCCGCATGTGTAAGCACAAAGTCGAACGGTGAGCAGCCGGCGAACAGCTCCGAAAGACGGTCGATCACATCGTCAGTGAGTTCTGGAAGAAACGGGAACATCAACGTGACGTGCGCGGGAATGTGTCGCATAGCGGGCGGGTCAAAACGTAGACGCAGGTCACACACAACCGGCTCGGCCTCGAAAACAGGAACGAGGAGGATCGTGCGCGGCATCAGCGCGACCGGGACGTGATCTCTTCCACGAGAAGGTCGAGAATCAAGTCGTCCTGATCCTCGCTCTTTAGTGCGAGATCGCCGTCGGTCATCAGACGAAACGCGCGCCGGATATCGGCGGCATCGAAGTTTCGTGCTTGGCGAAACGCGCGCTTCACTTGCCCCGGTCGGGCGCCGAGCTCACGCGCGATGACCTCGGCCGGGAGCTTCGGCCCATCCTTGACCGCCGCGACGATGCGAAACTGACGCGCCAATGCGGCGACGATTCCGATCGCGTTTTCGCCGTGCTCCGTCAACGATCGCAGCCGCTTGAGCGCTTGCTGCTGGTCTCGGTCGAGCACCGCGTCCACGAACTCGTACACTTTCGACTCGAGGCCGTGATAGCGCGCACCGACGGAACGCACGTCGATGACGCCGTCGTGCTCCTGACTGAGCTGATCGGCGGCGGCCGCGAGCTCACGAAGATCGGTGCCGATCGCGTCGACGAGCGCTTGTGCGGCTTCCGGGGAGATCTTGTGCCCCTGCGAGCGAACACGCTGCGCGAGCCACTTCGCCGTATCCCACGGGGCCGGCGCTGCGTGCTTTTCGACGCTCACGCCCTTGCCGAGCGCTTTCGCAAGCTTGTCGCTCCGGGCGCCGGACGCGACGAGCGCGAGAACCTGAGCGCCGGGTGGCCGAAGTCGTTCGGTCCGACGGGGATGAGCGCGACGGCGGCGCCCGTCGCTGCGTAGAACTCGCGAAGGAAGCGGGGCGATCCGTGGTGCGGCACCTTGAACACCTCCGCGCGCAGCGCGTCGCGCTGTGAGTCGAGAAGCCGTTGCTGGCCTTCCTCTTGCACCTCGCCGGCGAGCAGCGCCGACGCCGAGCCGTATCGAACACGCATCAAGATCGCGTTGTTATTCAAGTCCGAGCTTGTCCCGGAGAACAATGGATCGGCAGGCCAGAGCACTTCGATGGTCGCCGCCCCGAGCGCATAGTGCGCACCGGCACGAACGATGTCGCGAGGAATGCCTTTGGAACGTAGCGTCTGCAGGTACTCACGGTAGGAGGCCAAGTTCGCGTCGAGGCCGGCATCGATCTCGCGGCCGATGCTGAGGCGGCCGGCGACGGCGACGAGACCCTCGACGTGATCGGCGTGCGGGTGGGTGAGCACGAGATAGTCGAGGCGGCGCACGTGCTGAGCGCCGAGTCGCTTCAAGACGAGGGCACGGTCGGGGCCGCCGTCGACGAGCATGCTCGCTCCGGGAACGCGGACGAGAATGGCGTCGCCCTGTCCGACGTCGAGCGCCGTTATCTCGAGGCCGCCGAACGGCGGCGGCGCGACTGCTCCGGCCCAGACGTTTGCGCTCAGCGCGATTCCGATGACAACGACGAGGCTCGCGATGCGCGGCGTTTTTCGCACGCGTGCGGCGGCAACGATGAGGCCGAGCAGCGAGACGACCGTGGCTACTCCCATGAAGCCGGAAGCCGTTCCGACGGACGCATGCGGCACGCGCGCGAACGTGGATGCGACGAAGCTCATCCACAGCAGGAACGGCCTCGTCAGCGTCACGCACGCGACGCCGAGGCCCGGCCACACTGCGCCGAGCGGTGCAGCCACGATGCCGAGCACTGTTGCCGGACCGACCGCCGGCACGGCAAGGAGGTTTGCAATCAACGAGATCAAAGACAGCTGGTGAAACGTCAGAGCGATCACGGGCGACACGGCGAGCTGCGCCGCGATCGTCACCGCGAGCACCGCGCCGACGCGTCCCGGCAACACCGCCCGCAAGCGCGGGCCGAGGAACAAGATCCCGAGCGTGGCGAGTGCAGACAACTGGAATCCGATCGCATGGATGATGAACGGATCCATCGCGATGAGGGCGATGGCCGCGACGGCGAGGGCGGACGGCGTTTCGCGTCTCGCCCCGATTGCTACGCCGCTGAGCCCGACCGTCGCCATGAGGCCGGCTCGCATGACGCTCGGCTCGAAGCGCGTGATCGCAAGAAACGAGACGAGAGCGAACCCGAGAGCGATGAGCGTCACGCGCCGTCCCGTGCGCGATCGTCGCAGCGCAAACGCGACGGCGCCGAGAAAAAGCGCCAAGTTTTCCCCGCTGACGGCCAAGAGGTGAGTCAAGCCCGTCGTGCGAAAGTCCTCCTCCATCCCCGGATCGAGCCGGCTCGTGTCCCCGATCGTGACGCCGAGCAACAGGCCCGCTTCGCGCGGCGGCAGACGCTCGACGGGACGCGCGACCGCGCGGCGTCCCGCGCGTCCGACGCGATCGAGCGGCGCGCGAGGACCTCCCATGGAGCGGACGGCGTCCGGCCGGACATACGCCCGCGCGGCGATGCCGTTCCAACGCAACCGTTGTGCGGCGGCGCGCGCGAGCGCGTCCAGCGAGGGGCTGCGCGCGCTTCGCTCGATGAACACGGGCCCAAGACGCGCATCGATCTGCAAACGATCGGCGATGTCTGGGGCGTGGCTCGGCGGCGGCCGGATCGACACCAACACGCGCTCGCGCACGCGCAGCGGGCGTCCGTCGATGCGTGCTCGATCGATGCCGAACGGAAACCGCAAACCGCCGCCGGCGATCGACGGCTGCGCGAGAACGCGGCCCTCCAGAATTGCGTCCGCGCCCGCGCGGCCGGCCACGCCGAGCGCGCCGCGTTCCAGACTCGCAAGACGGAGCCCGGCTAGACACATGCCGAACGCACACGCAGCGACAAAGACCGCTGCGATAGCGCTTCCGCGGAAGCGCTCGTTGAGAAACCCGGCGCCGGTAACCATCAGCACGGCGGCGGCGCCACAGCCGAAAGCCAAGATCAGCGCCGGGTGCAGGGCTTCCGCAACCAGGATGCCCGCGCTCATCGCGGCGGCGATCGCGAACAGCCTCGTGGAAGGACCGGTCATACTGTCGCCGAGTCTTTGAGCGCATCAAATTTCTTTTGTCCGATGCCCTCGACCTTCAGCAAATCGCGCACGTCGTGAAAAGGGCCGTGCTGTGTCCGGTAGTCGACGATGCGTTGCGCGAGAACCGGGCCGACTCCCGGCAAGCCCGCATCGAGCTCGGCTGCCGTCGCCGTGTTGATGTTGACCTTCCCGCTCGTATTCGATCCGGACGATCCGCCGGACGCCGCGCCGCCGCCTGCGCTCGCAACCGGCGGAGGCGTTTCACCGCGCCGCGGCACATACACGCGTTCACCGTCGGTCAACAGCTCCGCGAGGTTCGTTTGCGACAGATCTGCGCCGGGCGCGGGTCCGCCGGCAGCTTTCAGCGCGTCGATGATCCGCGATCCGGCGGGAAAGTCGTAGACGCCGGGGCTTCGCACGGCGCCGGCGACGTACACGACGATCTTCGGTGCTTCGGAAGCCGACGGCGGCGGCGAAGCGGCGATGGCCGGCGCGGACGGGACCGGCGCGGCGGCATTGCCCTTCGGTAGCGCGCGCACGAATCCGACGCCGGCTCCGAGCACGACGATTCCCGCGATGAACCCCACGGCCAGGAGCTCGCGCGGGCGAAACGACAGCAGGCGGGCGACCCGCTCGCGCCATGCGGCGCCGTGCAGCGCACGGGCCTCCTCGACCCACGATGGAGCGCGCTGCGCCGGGCTCTCCTCCTCCATTCGAGCTCCTCACGTCGAACAAGGGAAGAAGGCGCGCCGATGCGCGCACACGCGACGTTACAACGCGCGTACGACAGACATCGAAGATGAGTGGAGCGAGCGAAACCGCTTAATGCGGATGATGCTCGCGATCGTCGCTCTCGACGTGGGCGCCGCGGTGATCGGCCGTGTCGCGGTGCGCGTCGTCTGCGTGCGGCTCCCAGGGATCGACGTGCACGTCGACTTGCGAGACTCCCTCAATCTCGTGCAAGAGCGCGTGATGGACGCGCTCGCTGATCGCATGCGTCTCGGTGAGCGGGAGCGAGCCATCCGCCGCCACCGTCGCGATGACGTACAGCGAGCGGCCGGCCCAACGCGCTTGAATGCGGCCGCACGCTCGCACACCTTCGACCGACTCCACGACGTGGCCCATCTCATGAATCAGCTCGGGATCGACCGCGTCGAGCAAGCGCGTGAGGACCTGACGTGTCGCATCGAACGCGATCCATCCGATGGCGAGGACGACGGCGAACGCAGCGATGGGGTCCGCTTTCGGAAATCCGGCCGCGACGGCGGCGAGACCGACGAGCGCCGCGATCGACGCCAGCGAATCCGTGGCCGCGTGCTTTCCGTCGGCTACGAGCGGCTTGCTCCCGATGCGCTTGCCGGTGCGAATTTTGTACAAAGCGACCAGCCCGTTCGCCGCGGCGCCGACGCCGGCGACGACCATGCCCAGCGCGAGATGCGTAACGCGGTGGTCGCCGAAGAGCTTGTCCAGCGCTTCGTACGCAGCAAACAGTGCCCCAGCCCAAATGACGAGGACGACGAGCACGCCGCCGAGATCCTCCAGCCGCTGATACCCGAACGTGTACCGGTTGTCTGCCGCGCGCCGCGATGCCTTGAACGCGAGAAAGAGCGCGCTCGTCGTCAGCACATCGCCGAGGTCGTCGAGCGCGGCCGCGAGCAGCGCGACGCTGCCGGTAATTGCCACCACGACGAAACGCACCGTCGCCGACACCAGTAATACCGCGGCCGAAATGAGGATCGTTCGGAGTCCGTCTCGCGTTGCGTCCGGGCCGGTCAGGGCCGGAGCGTGGTGGCCCGCACCCATAAAGAGACCTCTACCGTACGACGATGTTCACGAGCTTCGGCGGCACGACGATGATGCGCGCGATCTCTTTCCCGGCAATCAGGTCTTGAATTCGCGCCAATCCGAGCGCGGTTTCGCGCAGCTCGTCTTCCGTCGCCGACGGCGCGACGTCGAGCCGCTCGCGGACTTTGCCGTTCACTTGCACGACGCACGTCACCGACCCTTGCCGGACTAACGCGGGGTCGGCGACGGGCCACGACGACATGTGGATGCTTCCGGAGTTCCCGAGCCGGTGCCACAGCTCCTCGGTGATGAAGGGCGCGGTGGGCGCGAGCATGTGCAGCAGCGCATCGATCGCTTCGGCGATGTCCGCATCGGATGCGTCGGCGTCGGATATCTCGTTGGCGAGCGTCATCAGCTTCGCAATCGCCGTGTTGAATCTGAAGCGCTCCATGTCGTGCGTGACGCCGTCGATTGTGCGGTGCGTCGCTTTCCGTAACGCCGACTCGCCCTGTTGGCCGCTCGCGCGCGCGATGCGATCCGCGTTCGTCAGCACGATCCGCCACACGCGTGAAAGCCAGCGGTACATGCCTTGCGGGGACACATCGGCCCAGTCGACGTCGGCCTCGAACGGGCCGGCAAACATCATCGTGGCGCGCGCGGTGTCGGCCCCGAACGAATCGATGATCTCGGCCGGCGCGACCAGGTTGCCTTTGCTCTTCGACATCGCCGCGCCCTCCATGATCACTTGTCCTTGGTTCATCAAGTTGATGAACGGCTCGACGAAGGGCACCAGATCCATGTCGTGGAGAACCTTCGTGAAGAAACGTGAGTACAAGAGGTGAAGGATCGCGTGCTCGATGCCGCCGGTGTACTGGCTCACCGGCATCCACGCGGCCGCCTCCGGCATCGAGAACGCTTGCGAGCCGTCGTTCGGCGACAGATACCGGAGGAAGTACCACGAGGAATCGACGAACGTATCCATCGTGTCGGCATCTCGTCGCGCGTCGCCGCCGCACCGCGGACACGACACGTGCATGAAGCCTTCGTGCTTAGCGAGCGGCGATTCACCTTGCGGCGAAAAATCCACGTCGTCGGGAAGCAGCACCGGCAGCTGATCTTCGGGCACGGCGACTTCGCCGCACGCCGGGCAGTGGATGATCGGAATCGGCGCGCCCCAGTACCGTTGGCGCGACAGCAGCCAGTCGCGCAAGCGGTAATTCACGTCTTGCTTACCGAGGCCTTGCTCTTCGAGCCACTCCGTCACCGCCGCGATGATTCCGTCACTCGAACGCCCATCGAAGGGCCCGGAATTCATCATGACGCCGTCATGGGGCCACGCTTCCGTCATCGCCTCCGGGTCGAGCTGCTTGCCGGGTGGGGCAATCACGATGCGAATCGGCAGACCATACTGGCGTGCGAACTCGAAGTCGCGCTGATCGTGCGCCGGCACGCCCATGACTGCCCCGGTGCCGTACTCCATGAGGACGTGATCCGAAGCGAGGACCGGCACCCGTTCGCCGTTGACTGGATTCGTCACGTGCGCGTCCAAGAAGAGCCCTTCCCGGTGCCGCCCGGCCGCAGTGCGGTCGATGTCCGACGTGCGCCGCACACGTGCGAGGTATTCTCTGAATTCTTCCTGCTTGCCGGCGCGCGCCGCGAGCTCCGCCGCAAGGGGGTGCTCCGGCGCCAGCACGAAAAACGTCACGCCCCACAACGTGTCCGGGCGCGTCGTGAACACCTCGATCTCTTGATCCGTTTCCGCGATCGTGAACGTGACGCGGGCACCCTCGGAGCGCCCGATCCAGTTGCGCTGCATCGTCAGCACGCGATCGGTCCAGCCTTCGAGCAGCGACATGTCGTCGAGTAGCCGGTCCGCGTAATCGGTTATGCGGAAGAACCACTGGACGAGGTCGCGCTTTTCGACGACGGCGCCGCAGCGCTCACATTTTCCGTTGACGACCTGTTCGTTCGCGAGAACGGTTTGATCGTTCGGGCACCAGTTCGCCGGCGCTGCCTTGCGATACGCGAGCCCACGTTCGAAGAACTTGATGAAGAGCCACTGCGTCCACTTGTAGTACTCCGGATCGCACGTGTTGACGCGTCTCGACCAGTCGAAGGAGATCCCGAGCCGCTTGAACGACGACTCTTGC
Organism: Actinomycetota bacterium; assembly: GCA_020201525.1. Classification (GTDB taxonomy): domain Bacteria; phylum Actinomycetota; class AC-67; order AC-67; family AC-67; genus JAIVGO01. The sequence goes on from JAIVGO010000078.1 coordinate 7,427, forward strand.
TGAGTGATGTTCGCGTACGTCCATTCTTTCGGGTGAATGCCGCGCTTCAGCGCGGCATTTTCGGCCGGGAGACCGAAGGCATCCCACCCGATCGGGTGCAAGACGTTGTAGCCGCGCATCCACCAATACCGGGGAATGATGTCGCCGCCGGTGAACGCCTCGAGGTGGCCCATGTGCAAGTCGCCGGAGGGGTATGGGAACATGTCGAGCGCGTAAAAACGCGGCCTGGGGTCGTCCGACGGGCCCGCTTTGTAGAGCTCGTCGTCGACCCAGCGCTGAGCCCAGACGGGCTCGAATGACGCCGGGTCGTACTTCTCCACCTGGTCTGCCATGGTGGGCCGTAGTGTACCTGTGGGTCCCAGCAGCCATCTTCCTAATCGGCGCCGTTCGGGCGCCGTGGCGCAAAGCTGCGAGCGTCGCCGGGATCAGTCGATTTCGCACAGCGCGGCACTGATAGACTCGTGCCCGCACATTTTGGGGCTGTAGCTCAGTTGGTAGAGCGCTACCTCGGCAGGGTAGAAGTCAGGGGTTCGAATCCCCTCAGCTCCACAAGCAGGTAGGCGAAAGGTTCCTCGTACTCCGCGTTGAGCGGTTTGCCGCTCCGGACCAGGATCCTCCGGAAGAAGGCCTCAGTCGAGCAGGAAGTCGCGCGTCGGAGGAAGAATAGGGAAGGCAAGACGGACCTGGGGATTGGAAACGGCCATGCGGTTTCGGTGGATAGCTGCAATTTCAATGATTGTCTGCGTTGGCGTCGCCGGCCTATCGAGCGCTTCGCCCGGCACGAGTCGATCGGCTCCATTTGACTCTGCTGAATCATGCGAGTGGGCTCAGGCTCCCAATGGTGGTCCCGGGTCAAACTGCCAGGCCGATGAGGTAACACGGACGACGGGAAAGCTGTTTGTCGGCGGCTACGGGTTATCGGTTCCACTTTCACGGTACACCGCTTCGGGCGGTCGCTTTTACAATGACGCGCGGACGACGTATTCCAGCGACGCGAACGGGACGCTCACAGTAACCGCCTACTGGAAGGATGTCGTAACCGCTACCGAGCATACGTCGGGCGACAGCATATGCATCGCCGTCGTGGAGTTGCCGGCTCCGGAATTATTTAGGGGGGCCCGCTGCAACCCATCTCTAAGCGGGGACTTGTACAACGGGCAAGACGGAAACGCTTCGATCTCGGCGGATGTGTCTGCGGGAAAGACCTATGTTGTTATCTTCAGCCTTTGGGGCATGCTTGAGGGCGGCCTGACGCACAGCGCGGAGTTCGCCCTCGATCGCATCGAGACCGCGTTCACTGCCACCTGACAGACGAGGACCGGAGCCGAACAACGCCGGCCGAGGTACCCTCTGGAACAGTCGAACGATAGGCGCCTGAGCCCTTCTTGATGATAAGCGCAGGAAATGACTGCCCCGCACTTCAACCTTTGCAAACCCTTTCGCGCGCTGGACGCTGCTCTGTCGAGGTGCTGTTCCGCTCAGCCCGCGCCTGTGCCGGAGTTAGAACTACCTGCATGTGCAGGCCGCTTAGGATGCTCGCGCGGTTCACACAT